>NZ_JBAKHT010000002.1:0-489502 GCF_036906755.1 Micromonospora sp. CPCC 206171
GGTGACGGGGCCGGCGAAGACGCCACCGGCGAAGGCCAGACCAGCGATACCCAGCACGCTCTTCCGCAGAATGGTGGTGTTCATCAGGATGGCTCCATTCGGGGGTCGGCACCCGGCTCGATGGGGGTCGAGCGGGTGCAAGCACCACGACGGCGCTCAAAGAATTCAAGGGGGAAAGTCTTCGCCCGGCAGGCTTCACGAGCGGGGGGCTCGGCGCCGGGTCCATGTGTAACGACCGGCGGCCCACCATCATTCCGGGGGCCCGGCATCCCGGGCCGGCCACTCGATGGGGCCAGGCCAGCGGGTGCTGCTGCGATCGTCCAGGTGATGTAACGACCCCGGGCGGGTCGCCATTCCGCCGCCCGGGTGCCGCCGGTCACGGGACGACCCGCCACCGGCTGGCCCAGACCCGGACATCCGGCACCTTCAGTGGCCCCCGGCAACCGGACATTCGGCACGCCGATGCCAAACCGGGGCCGGTCATCCAGGCACGCCGAGCCGGGCCCGAACCGAAAACGCGTGCCGATTTGCTCCCCCGAGCCGCCACGCGGGTGTCTCGTCGGCACGGCCGTCACCCAATGAGTGCGATACCTCAGAGGCATCAACATGCCTCTGAGGTATCACGCTCGTGCTGGTGTCATCCCCCAGACTGGCGCGACCGGATCGGCACGGCCGGCGGAACGCAGGAAGTCGGCCACCCAGGTTCGCCACGCCTCGTTGGTCGGGATGGCCAAGCTCGGCCGGAAGGCCGAGGAAGCCCTGGTCCCGACCCTGGGGGCCCCGCTTCAACCGGCCGCGGTGAGAGGGCTAGGACCGGGAGAGGCAGGACCGGAGAGGAACCTGACGCTACTTCCCGTGCGGGTCGGCGGCGTTCAGCGTCGCGACCACCTGGTCGTAGTCGCCGCGCGCCTCGCCGTACCGGAGGAACTTGACCCGCTCGACCTGGATCTCCGTCGCCGCGGGCTGCGTCTCCAGCAGCCCGACCACCTCCGCCACGAACTCGTCCAGCGGCACCGCGAACTCGCTCTCCTCCTGGCCGGGCAGCAGCGAGGTACGCACGGCCGGCGGTTCGAGCTCCACGACCTTCACGGTCGTGTCAGCGAGCTGCAGCCGGATCGACTCGCTGAGCATGTGGATCGCGGCCTTGGACGCGTTGTAGCTCGGGGTGGCCTTGAGCGGCGCGAACGCCAGGCCCGACGACACTGTCATGATCGTGGCGTCCGGCTGCGCCCGCAGGTGCTCGACGAACGCGGCGATGAGCCGGATCGGGCCGAGCACGTTGGTGTTCACCACGGCCTCGGCGGAGGCGAGGAACGTCTCGGGCTGGTGCCAGTCCTCGACGCGCATGATGCCGGCCATGGTGACGAGGACGTTGAGGTCCGGGTGCCTCGCCAGCACCTCCCGCGCCGCCGATGCGATGCTCGCCGGGTCCGCCGTGTCGATCGTGACCGTGTCGATGCCCGGGTCCTCGGCGGCGATCTGCTTCAGCAGATCGGTGCGGCGGCCGCCGACGATGACGGTGTTCCCCCTGGCCTGCAGTTCGAGGGCGAGGGCGAGGCCGATCCCGCTCGTGGAGCCGGGAATGAAGACGGTGTTGCCGGAGATGTTCATGCACCCACCTTCGCCGGTTCGCCGGGGGTGGGTGCAGAGAGCGCTCATCGGGGGATCGGCAATCCCTGGTTCGTCCCGGCGGGGGGCGGATACTCGGATCATGGACCGTGCAGCGCTGGCCGACTTCCTCCGCCGCCGCCGGGAGGCGTTGCAGCCCGGGGACGTCGGGCTGGCAGCCGGCGCGCGGCGGCGCGCGGCGGGCCTGCGGCGCGAGGAGGTGGCCACCCTGGCCGCCATGTCGACCGACTACTACACCCGGCTGGAGCAGCAGCGCGGCCCGCAGCCGAGCCCACAGATGCTCGCCGCGCTGGCCCGGGCGCTGCGGCTGACGACCGGTGAGCGCGACTACCTGTTCCGGGTGGCGGGGCACAACGCCCCGGCGCGGGTGACGACGGCGACGCACGTCGCCCCGGCGCTGCTGCGCGTGCTGGACCGGCTCGACGACACCCCGGCGCTCATCCTGTCCAACCTCGGCGAGATCCTCGTGCAGAACCGGATGGCCGAAGCCCTGTTCGGGGACCGGTCGGGCCACACGGGCCTCGCCCGCAGCGAGATCTACCGGTGGTTCACCGACCCGGCCGAGCGGCTGCGCTACCCGGAGGCCGACCGCCCCCGGCAGAGCCGCGCCCAGGTCGCCAACCTGCGCGCCGCGTACGGGTCGATGGGCCCGCGGTCGCGCGCCGGTGAGCTGGTGCGGGCGCTGCAGAAGGCGAGCCCGGAGTTCGCCGAGCTGTGGGAGCGGCACGAGGTCGCGCAGCGCTTCGCCGACCACAAGACGCTCATCCACCCCGAACTCGGCGCGATCGAGCTGGACTGCCAGGTCCTGTTCACCGAGGACCAGTCCCAGGCGCTCCTCGTGCTCACCGCGCCGCCGCGCAGCGAGGGCGACGAGAAGCTGCGGCTGCTCGCCGTCCTGGGGCACGAGCGCTTCCCCGCCGACACCACACCTGGTTAGCCCCGCCGCACCTCGCCCTGCGGCCACCCTGCGGCATGCCGCGAACCGTGCGACTGGTGGCCGGGCCGACGCGCGGGTGCGGACGGCGATCCCGGACGGACCGGCCGCCAGGCGGAAGGGGCCGTTCGGGGGCCACCGCGACACCGCACCCACTGCCATGATCACCCGGTGCTCGTGAAGAACTCCCGCGTCCTGCTCACCGCCGCCACCCTCGCGCTGGCCGCCATCGTCGCGCTCATCGTCGGCCCCGCGCCCCATCGGACCCCGGAACGGGCCGCCGTGCTGAAGCTGCCGGCCGGCGCCGGAACCACGGCGGGCGGGACCGCGGTAACGCCGACCCCCGGGCCGAGCGGACAGCCCGGCAACGGTGGGCGGCCGGGGGCGGACTCCGCGCTGCCCGGGGCGACGCCGCCGGGCACCCTGCCGCCGGTGGTCGACCATGGTCCGCGTACCGGGCGCAAGGTGGCGCTCACCTTCGACGCCGACATGACCGACACCATGCGCCGGCAGCTGCGCGGGCCGCACCCGCCGTCGTACGCGAACCTGGCGATCGTCGAGCTGCTGGAACGGGAGCGGGTGCCGGCCACCTTCTTCCTCACCGGCAAGTGGGTCGAGGACTACCCGGAGCTGACCCGCCGGCTGGCCGCCAACCCGCGCTTCGAGCTGGCCAACCACACCTACGGGCACGCCGCGTTCACCCCGCGCTGCTACCACCTGACGTCGCTGCCGCGACGGGAGATGACCCGGGACGTGGCGCGGACCTTCGAGGTGATCGGCCGGTACGGCGGCCGGCAGACCCGCTACTTCCGCTTCCCCGGCCTCTGCCACGACCGGGCGGCGCTGGCCGAGCTGGCCCCGCTCGGAGTGACCGTGGTGGACGGTGACGTGGTCAGCGGCGATCCGTTCGCCACCGCCTGGCAGCCGATCGTCCGGGCGGTGCTCAGCCAGGTCCGGCCCGGTTCGGTGATCATCCTGCACGTCACCGAGGCGAACGCGGCGATGACCGACGAGGCGCTGCCCCGGATCCTGGCCGGGCTGGCCGAGCGAGGGCTGGAACCGGCCCCGCTCTCCGAGGTGCTCGGCCGCTGACCCCGAGCGCGGACGGCGGCGCTTGCGCAACCCGCCTAGCCTGCGGCCATGACGTACCAGCCGATCCCGGTGCCCCCGCGCGACAATCGCCGTACCCTGCGGATCGTCCTGATCGTGGTGGGCGCGGTGCTGGCGCTCTGCTGCCTCGGCGGCGCGGTCGGCGGCTTCTTCGTCTACGGCGCGGCGAAGGAGGCGGTCGGGCCGGTCCGGGAGGCCACCACGAGCTACCTGGACGCCATCCGGAGCGGCGACCACCAGCGGGCGTACGACCTGCTCTGCCGGGCGGAGCGGGAGCGGACGTCGCTGGCCGAGTTCCGCCGGCGGTGGGAGGCCGAGCCGCGCCTGGTCGACTACGACGTCGCCGGGCTGACCGTCAACAACACCAACGGCCGGGTCCGGGGCACCGCCACCGTGCGGCTGACGACGGAGACCGGCGGCGCGAGCACCCAGGTGTTGACGCTGGTCAAGGAGGACGGGGCCTGGCGCCTGTGCGGGTGACGGTCCCGCCGAACTCCGCGCCGAAGTCGGGCAAATGCCTACCATCGGTACAGGAGTCGAGAGGGAGGCCGTCATGACCGCATCGATCGAGATGCCCCGGGTGCAGGAGTGCACCGTGGCGTCCTGCGCCTACAACCGCACCAACGACTGCCACGCCTTCGCCATCACCGTCGGCAGCAGCGACCACGCCCACTGCCACACGTTCGTCGAGATGCCGGTGCGGGGCGGGATCGAGCAGCTGATCGCGCAGGTGGGCGCGTGCAGCCGGTCGGACTGCCGGCACAACTCGGAGCTGGAGTGCCACGCCCCGGCGATCACCGTCGCCCCGGACCAGGACATGGCCGACTGCGTGACGTACCAGCCGCAGACCGTGTGAGCCCGCGCGACCGGGCGGTCGCGCGGGCGGTGACCCCGGTCAGGCGGTCAGACCGTTCGCCTGGCGGATCACGCCGACCAGTTCGTCGATGATCCCGGTCAGGGCGAAGTCCTTCGGGGTGAAGACCCGGGCGACCCCGGCGGCGCGCAGCGCCTCGGCGTCCCCGGCGGGGATGATGCCGCCGACGACCACCGGCAGGTCACCACGCCCGGCCGCGCGCAGCCCGTCCAGCACCGCCGGCACGGCCGCGAGGTGCGAGCCGGAGAGCACCGAGAGCCCGACCAGGTCCACGTCCTCCTCGACGGCGGCGGCGACGATCTGCCCGGCGGTCAGCCGGATGCCCTGGTAGACCACCTCGAAGCCGGCGTCCCGGGCGCGTACCGCGATCTGCTCGGCGCCGTTGGAGTGCCCGTCCAGGCCCGGCTTGCCGACCAGCAGCCGCAGCCGGCCGCTGCCCAGCTCGCCGGCGGTGGCGGCGACCCGTTCCCGGACCGCGACGAGGGTGGCGTCCCCGCCGACCCCGGCCGCGCCGGTCAGCCCGGTCGGTGCGCGGTACTCGCCGAAGACCTGGCGCAGCGCGCCGGCCCACTCGCCGGTGGTCACCCCGGCCCGCACGCACTCCAGCGTCGCCGGCATCAGGTTCGCCGTGGTCGCGGCGTCCGCCCGCAGCCGGGCCAGTGCCGCGTCGACGGCCGCCGTGTCCCGGCCGGCCCGCCATTCGCGTACGGAGGCGGTGGCGGCCGCCTCGACCGCCGGGTCGACCTGCTCGACGGCCTCGGCGCCGGCGGCGGTCAGCGGGGAGGGCTCGGTCTCGGTGTACCGGTTGACGCCCACCACCACGTCGGCGCCGGACTCGATCCGGCGGCGCCGGTCGGCCAGCGAGGCGACCAGCGCGCTCTTGAGGTAGCCGCTCTCCACGGCGGCCACCACGCCGCCCATCTCCAGCACCTTCTCCAGCTCGACGCGGGCGCCGGTGACGATCTCGTCGACCAGCGCGGTCATCACGTGCGAGCCCTCGAAGAGGTCCGGGTACTCCAGCAGGTCGGACTCGTACGCGAGCACCTGCTGCATCCGCAACGACCACTGCTGGTCCCACGGCCGGGGCAGGCCGAGCGCCTCGTTCCAGGCGGGCAGCTGCACCGCGCGGGCCCGGGCGTCCCGGGAGAGGGTGACGCCGAGCATCTCCAGCACGATGCGCTGGATGTTGTTCTCCGGCTGCGCCTCGGTCAGGCCGAGCGAGTTGACCTGCACCCCGTAGCGGAAGCGGCGCTGCTTGGGGTTCTCCACGCCGTAGCGCTCGCGGGTGATCTCGTCCCAGAGCGCGCCGAAGGCGCGCATCTTGGCGATCTCCTCGACGAAGCGCACCCCGGCGTTGACGAAGAACGAGATCCGCTGAACCACGTCGCCCATCCGCTCGGCGGGCACCTGGCCGGAGTCGCGGACCGCGTCGAGCACGGCGACGGCGGTGGCCAGCGCGAAGCCGACCTCCTGCACCGGCGTCGCGCCGGCCTCCTGCAGGTGGTACGAGCAGATGTTCGTCGGGTTCCAGCGCGGCATCTCGCGCAGCGTGTACGCGATGACGTCGGCGGTCAGCCGCAGCGACGCCGCCGGCGGGAAGATGTACGTCCCCCGGGACAGGTACTCCTTGATGATGTCGTTCTGCGTCGTCCCCGCGCAGCGGGACAGCTCGGCGCCCTGCTCCGCGCCGACCGTGCCGTAGAGGGCGAGCAGCCACATCGCCGGCGCGTTGATGGTCATCGAGGTGTTCATCTCGGCCAGCGGGATGCCGTCGAAGAGCGCCCGCATGTCGCCCAGGTGGGCCACCGGCACCCCGACCCGGCCCACCTCGCCGGCGGCCAGCTCGTGGTCCGGGTCGTACCCGGTCTGGGTCGGCAGGTCGAAGGCGACCGACAGACCGGTCTGACCCTTGGCCAGGTTGCGCCGGAAGAGCGCGTTGGTGGCCGTGGCGGAGGAGTGCCCGGCGTACGTGCGCATCACCCAGGGGCGGTCGCGCTCGGGCAGCCGGCCGGAGAGTGCCTTCTCGTCCATGGCCGGAGTTTAAGTTACCGTTCAGTAAAACGGGCTGTGGAAAACCACACAGGTCCATGGAGCGGACCACCGGGCACGGCCGACGCGACATGGCCGACACCACCACACCCCGGGCCGCCGCCACGTGCGCCGGGGTCGCACACTGGACGTCATGGATGACGAGCTCGCGATCTCCGTCCGGGGACTGCGCAAGGCGTACGGCGACACCGTCGCGGTGGCGGGGGTCGACCTCGACGTCCGGCGCGGCGAGGTGTTCGCCCTGCTCGGCCCGAACGGCGCGGGCAAGACCACCACCGTGGAGATCCTCGAGGGCTACCGGCAGCGCGACGCCGGCGAGGTCTCGGTGCTGGGCAGCGACCCGGCCCGTCCGGACCCGCACTGGCGGTCCCGGGTCGGCATCGTGCTCCAGGGCACCGGCGAGTTCGACGAGCTGACCGTGGCCGAGGTGGTCCGGCACTTCTCCGGCTTCTACCCGGACGCCGACGACCCGGACAAGGTCGTCGAGCGGGTCGGCCTGGCCGGCAAGGCGAAGGCCCGCACGCACACCCTCTCCGGCGGGCAGAAGCGCCGGCTCGACGTGGCGCTGGGCATCATCGGCCGCCCCGAGCTGCTCTTCCTCGACGAGCCGACCACCGGCTTCGACCCGGAGGCCCGGCGGGAGTTCTGGGAGCTGATCCGGGACCTGGCCGCGGCCGGCACCACCATCGTGCTGACCACCCACTACCTGGACGAGGCCGAGTCGCTCGCCGACCGGGTGGGGGTGATCGCCGGCGGCCGGCTGGTCGAGGTGGCCCCGCCGAACCGGCTGGGCAACCGGCAGGAGGCCCTGGCGACCGTTTCCTGGCGTACCCCGGACGGGACGCCGCAGACCGCGCAGAGCGCGACGCCGACGGCGCTGGTGGCGGAGCTGGCCGCGCGGTTCGGCGGCGAGGTCCCCGGCCTGACCGTGACCCGGCCGACCCTGGAAGACGTCTACCTGCGGATGATCGGACAGTCATGACGACCACGACGAAGCCGGCGGCCCCGGTCGCCGCCACCGGCGGCCGGCGGGTGGGCCCCGGTGCCCTCACGCTGCGGCAGGGCCGGCTGGAGATCACCCAGTTCCTGCGCAGCCGGGAGTCCGTCGTCTTCACGATGGGCTTCCCGGTCATCATGATCCTGATCTTCGCGGCCATCTTCGGCGACGAGATCGCCCCCGGGGTCAGCTACACCCAGTACTTCATCACCGGCATGATCGCCACCGGCCTGATGACGGTGAGCTTCCAGAACCTCGGCATCTGGATCCCGATCGAGCGCGACCGGGGAGTGCTCAAGCGCTACCGGGGCACGCCGATGCCGAAGTGGGTGTGGTTCGCCGGGAAGGTGCTGATGGTGGTCGCCATCGGCGTCGCGGAGACCGTGCTGCTGCTGGCCGTCTCGGTGGCGCTGTTCGACCTGGACCTGCCCGGCACCGCCGCGAAGTGGCTCACCTTCGGCTGGGTGTCGGTGCTCGGGGTGACGGCCTGCACCCTCTGCGGCATCGCCATCTCGTCGCTGGCCCGCACCGCGCGCAGCGGCTCGGCGGTGGTCACCCCGGTCGCGCTGGTGCTCCAGTTCATCTCCGGGGTGTTCTTCGTCTTCACCGAACTGCCGTCCTGGATGCAGCAGGTGGCCGCGCTCTTCCCGCTGAAGTGGATGTGCCAGGGGCTGCGCTCGGTCTTCCTGCCGGAGAGCTTCGGCGCCCAGGAGCCGGGCGGCTCGTTCGAGCTGGGCCGGGTCGCCCTGGTGCTCGCCGCCTGGTGCGTGATCGGGCTGGTGCTCTGCCTGACCACCTTCCGCTGGACCACCAAGCGCGACGGCTGACGACGGGAAAGGGGGCGGGCGCACCGGCGCCCGCCCCCTTTTTCGTGCCCGGACTCAGTACGTGTAGAAGCCCTTGCCGGTCTTGCGGCCCAGGTCGCCGGCGGTGACCATGCGCTGGAGCAGCTCCGGCGGGAAGAACTTCTCGTCGGCGGTGTCGGTGTAGATGTTCTTCGAGGCGTGCAGCAGCACGTCCACGCCGGTCAGGTCGGTGGTGGCCAGCGGACCCATGGCGTGGCCGAAACCGAGCTTGCAGGCGGTGTCCAGGTCCTCCGCCGACACCACGCCGGACTCGACCAGCTTGACCGCCTCGACGACCAGCGCCGCGATCAGCCGGGTGGTGACGAAACCGGCGATGTCCCGGTTGACCACCACGACCGTCTTGCCGATCCCCTCGGCGAACGCCTTCACCGTCGCCAGCGTCTCGTCGCTGGTCTTGTAGCCCCGGACCAGCTCGCAGAGCTTCATCATCGGCACCGGCGAGAAGAAGTGGGTGCCGACGACCGCCTCCGGCCGCTGCGTCACCGACGCGATCTGGGTGACCGGGATGGCAGAGGTGTTGGTGGCCAGCACCGCGTCGGACTTGCAGATCTTGTCCAGCGCGCGGAACACCTCGTGCTTGATCTCCAGCCGCTCGAAGACCGCCTCGACCACGATGTCCGCGTCGGCGACCGCCTCCAGGTCGGTGGTGGGGGTGATCCGGCCGAGCGTCGCCTCGACCTCGGACGCGTCGATCCGGCCCTTCTCGGCGAACTTCTCCAGCGACTTCCGGATGCCGTCGACGCCCCGCCCGGTGGCCGCGTCGTCCAGGTCGCGCAGCGTCACCTGCCAGCCCGCCTGCGCCGCCACCTGGGCGATGCCCGAACCCATCAGCCCGGCACCGACGACCGCGAGTCGACCCGCCATCTGCTTCTCCCTCGCTGCGAATGAGTTGTCTGTCAGCACCCTAGTCATGACTGAACGCACCGAGCGCAGCGAGGGCCGTGAGGGCATGACAGACAGTCAAGTCGGCGAGCCTGAACGACGGCTAAGGCACCGGCCGCGGCGGCGGGGCCGATCAGATGGTGAGGTCCGGGGCCTCCGGCGCGGTCCCCCGCTCCACCCGCACACCGAGCGCCCGCAGGTCGGCCACGAAGTCCGGATAGCCCCGGTCGACGTGGTACACGTGGGAGACCTCGGTGACCCCCTCGGCGCAGAGCCCCGCGATGATCAGACCCGCGCCGGCCCGGATGTCGGTGGCGCGTACCGGGGCGCCGGAGAGGCGGTCGCGACCGCAGACCAGCGCGTGGTGGCCGTCGGTCTTGATGTCCGCCCCCAGCCGCATCATCTCGTTGGCGAACATGAACCGCCCGTCGAAGATGTTCTCCGTGATCAGCGAGGCGCCGTGGCTCACCGCGGCCAGGCCGATCGCCATCGGCAGCAGGTCGGTGGCGAAGCCCGGGTACGGCAGGGTGACCACGTCGACCGCGGCGGGCCGGTCGTCGGCGCGTACCCGGAAGGCGTCGCCCCGGGTCTCCACCAGCGCGCCGGCCGAGACCAACTTGTCCAGCGCGACCTCCAGGTAGGCCGGATCCACGCCGGTGACGGTGACGTCCCCCCGGGTCATCGCGGCGCCGAACGCCCAGGTGCCGGCGACGATCCGATCCCCCACGGTGGCGTGCCGCACCGGGTGCAGCTCGGGCACCCCGACGATCCGCAGAGTGGAGGTACCCGCACCGGAGATTCGCGCGCCCATCTGGTTGGCCATCGTGCAGATGTCGACGATCTCCGGCTCCCGGGCCGCGTTGTCGATCACCGTCACGCCGCGGGCCAGCACCGCCGCCATCACCAGGTTCTCGGTCGCCCCCACGCTGGGGAAGTCCAGCACGATCTCCGCGCCGTGCAGGCCGTCCGGAGCCGAGGCGATGACGAAGCCGTGCTCACCGGAGATGTCCGCGCCCATCCGGGTCAGCCCGGAGATGTGCATGTCCAGCCCCCGGGAGCCGATCGCGTCCCCGCCCGGGTGGGCCACCCGGACGTGCCCGCGACGGGCCAGCAGCGGGCCCAGCACGCAGATCGACGCGCGCAGCCGGCGGACGAGGTCGTAGTCGGCCTCCACGCCGGGCCGCTCGGGGACGTCGATGACGACCGAGCGGGACCGGGCGACCCCGCCCCGGGCGACCATCGGGTCGACCGGATCGTCCGCCTCGAACCGCACGCCGCAGCCGAGCCGGCGCAGCACCTCCCCCATGGTCGCGATGTCGGTGATCCGGGGGACGTTGGTGATCACGCTGCGCCCCGGGGCGAGCAGCGCGGCCGCCATCAGCTTGAGCGCGGAGTTCTTGGCGCCGACCACGTGCACCGTGCCGGCCAGCCGGGCGTCGCCGCCGACCCGGATCACGTCGACGTCGTTGACCGCCTGGTCGGCGGCGTCACCGGCCCCCGCTCCGCCCGGCCAGCCGACGGCAGGGTCCGGCCGTGCCGGGATCGTCAGGTCCGGTATCCGTAGGCTGTGCGTCATGGCCGTCCACCTCACGCGCATCTACACCAAGGCCGGCGACGCCGGCATGACCAGGCTGAGCAACAACGAGCAGGTGCCGAAGACCGACCCGCGGATCGCCGCGTACGCGGACGTCGATGAGTGCAACGCCGCGATCGGCGTGGCGCTCGCCCTGGGGCAGCTCGACGAGGAGCTCCGGGCGGTGCTGGGGTCGATCCAGAACGACATGTTCGACGTGGGGGCCGACCTGGCCACCCCGGTCGAGCCGGATCCGGCGTACCCGCCGCTGCGGGTCACCGAGGAGTACGTGGAGCGCCTCGAGGGCTGGTGCGACGAGTACAACGCACGCCTGAGCAAGCTCGACTCCTTCATCCTCCCCGGCGGCACCGCTGGCGCGGCGCTGCTGCACGTGGCACGGACGGTCGCCCGGCGTGCCGAACGGGCCGCCTGGGCACTGGTCGCGCACGACCCGGATCGCACCAGCTCCCTTCCGGCAAAGTATCTCAACCGCCTCTCCGATCTGCTGTTCATCCTGTCAAGAACGGCAAATCCGAACGGAGATGTGCTATGGGTGCCGGGCGGTAAGCGCTGAGCGTCGGCGGGCTGCACCACGTCGAGGTCTGGGTACCCGACCTCGACGCGGCCCGGGCCAGCTGGGGCTGGTTGCTGGGCGAGCTGGGCTGGACGCCGTACCAGGACTGGCCCGCCGGCCGGTCCTGGCGGCTCGGCCGGACGTACCTGGTGCTGGAGGAGTCTCCCGCGCTGTCGGGGCGGGCGCACGACCGGCTCGCCCCCGGGCTCAACCACCTCGCGTTCCACGCCGGTCCGCCCGCCGCGGTGGACCGGCTGGTCGCGGCCGCGCCCGCGCACGGCTGGACGCTCCTCTTCCCGGACCGCCACCCGCACGCCGGCGGCCCGAACACCTACGCCGCCTACCTCACCAACCACCACGGCTACGAGGTGGAACTGGTCGCCACCGACGAAACCCGGTAACGGCGCAAGGTAAGAAGGTCTGGCGGAGCCGGACACGTGAGGTGTTTCCGGGGAGCCCGCCCGCGGAGGGATCAAGCCTGACCGCCCGGAGCGGGTGGGCTCCCCGGAAACACCGGAGAACCGGGAGATCAGGCCGCGGGCCAGTCCTGGGAGGCCACACGCGGCGAGGCCGCCCCGGGCGGGGCGGCCTCCAACCAGCTGAGGAATCCGGTGACGGTGGAACGCGCCATGGCGATCTCGACCGGAGCGTGGTGACTGGTACACCGGAGGATCACCCAGTCGGCGGGCATCGAGAGGCGCTCCTGCCCCTCCGGCAGGCGCCGTCGCTCCACCACCAGCTCCTTGCGGGAGAGCACCCGCTTGGGTCGCAGGGCGAAGCTGAACATCCGGTACCACCGGAGCTCGTCACCGACGAAGCGGCCGAAGCCCGGCGACCAGCCCCGGCCGTCGAGCACCGTGGTGACCCGGACGCCGAGCCGGATGATGCCGCCGCTACGGGTGACCAGGGCCCGCCGGATGAAGAGGATCAGGATCGCGGCGACGACCACCGCAAAGCCGATTCCGATCCCTTCCACGATCTCCATCGGCGGGTCGGCTCAGCGCGCGGGGGTGGCCGGGGAGGCGCTCTCGGCGAGGACGGTGACGCCCTCACCGGTCACCGACAGGAAGCCGCCGGCGACGTCGTACGCGACCTGCTGGCCGCCGGCCTGCTTGATGCGGACCTGGCTGGGCTCCGCCAGCTGGCCGAGCAGGGGCGCGTGCCCCGGCAGCACACCCAGCTCACCCTCGGTCGTCCGGGCGACGACCATCTCGGCCTCGCCGGACCAGACCTTCTCCTCGACGGCTACGAGCTCGACGTGAAGCTGCTGTGCCACGCTGTCTCCTTGCTGCGGCGGCGGAATGTCGAAAGTCTAGTCCCGCCGCCGGGAGCGCCCCAACGCGGGTGGCGAGACCTGCGACACCCGGTGTCGTGACACGCAGAGCCGGGCCGGCGGGGAGCCGGCCCGGCGGTGGCGCGGAGGTCACTTGTTCCGGTTGCGGAACTCCGGGTGTTCGAGCAGGAACGCGTCGAGCTGTTCGTTCTTCAGCGCGGTGAAGAAGTCGTCCGCGGCGGGCAGCAGCCGCTCACCCCGGTACGCGCTGCCGGTGCCGATGCCCTCCCCCGGCAGCTTGATCAGCTCGACGTTCTCCGACCGGACGCCCTTGAGGGCGATGGCGAAGTCGACCACGCTGTTGCCCCGGCCGTTGAAGGTCAGCGACTGGCCGGCGGCGCGGATCACCCGGTCCAGCTTGATCGGGTTGGTCACCACGTCGGCGCTGAACGCCTGGTTGACCATCGCCTTGATGAACTGCTGCTGGTGGCGCTGGCGGCCGTAATCGGCGTCCGGGACGCCGTTCTTGGGGTAGCGCTGCCGCACGTAGTCCAGCGCCTGCCAGCCGCTCAGGTGCTGGTTGCCCTTCTTGTACTCCGCCTGCGGGCCGATGTACCCCTCGCCGTACGGGTTGCCCTTGCGGTGCGTGCCGTCCGGCTCGCGGTGCTCGGACTTCACGTCCCGCTCGATGTACATGTCGACGCCGCCCATCGCGTCGACGATCTTCTGGAAACCGGTGAAGTTGATGATCGCGCCAGCGTCGAACCGCTCGATGCCGGTCACGTTCCGCACGGTGTTGGCGAGCAGCTCGAAGCCCTGCGCGGCGCTCGGGTTCTGCCCCTGCACGGCGCTGCCGTGCGACATGGCCCCGTTGAGTTTCCCGCTGCCGCCGCCGTAGCCGGCCTTGTCGAACTTCGGGATGTCGACGTAGAGGTCGCGGGGCAGGGAGAACAGGTACGCCCGGTCCATCGACGCCGGCACGTGCAACACCATGATCGAGTCGGCCAGCGGCCGGTCCTCCGGCTTGCGCGGGTCGATGCCGACCAGCAGGATGTTGAGCGGGCCCTTGACGTCGCTCTTGCGCTCCTGCGCCCCGGCCGCCTGGTCGCCGAAGAGGTCGGCCTTGCCGACGGCGCCCTCGTACCGGGCCAGCAGCGCCTCGTAGCCGACCAGCACCACGCCGCTGAGCAGCATGAGCACGGCGCCGAAGATGGTGCACGTCCTGGCCCACCGCGGCACGCCCGACCACATGGACGGCTTGCCGCCGCCCTTGCCGGCCTTAACCACGAGCTTCTCCATTCGTCGTCACGCCCACAACTGAAGGGACGGGCGGACGCAGCCGAAAAGTTGCACCGGATCGACGCCGACTGGCGTGCGTCGCGCTCGAAACGGTACCCCGCCATCGTGGGAATCGCTGGCCCGACAATCGGACACCGGGTCCGAACAGGCCCGGAACAGGCGAAGGCCACCCCGGCGAACCGGGGTGGCCTTCGTCAGTTGTGGCGGAGTTCTCAGCCCTCCGACATCAGTTCCTTCGCCTTGCGCTCCAGGTCCTCAAGACCGCCGCACATGAAGAAGGCCTGCTCGGGGAAGTGGTCGTACTCGCCCTCGCTGATCTTCTTGAACGCCTCGATGGTCTCGCTGATCGGGACCGTCGAGCCCGGCACGCCGGTGAACTGCTCGGCGGCGTAGGTGTTCTGCGACAGGAAGCGCTCGATCCGCCGGGCCCGGGCCACGGTGATCTTGTCTTCCTCGGAGAGCTCCTCGATGCCGAGGATGGCGATGATGTCCTGCAGGTCCTTGTAGCGCTGCAGGATCCGCTTCACCTCGGTGGCGACCTGGAAGTGCTCGGCGCCGACGAACTCCGGGGCGAGGATCCGGGACGAGGACGCCAGCGGGTCCACGGCCGGGTAGATGCCCTTGTCGGAGATCGACCGCTCCAGGTTGGTGGTCGCGTCCAGGTGGGCGAACGTGGTGGCCGGCGCCGGGTCGGTGTAGTCGTCGGCGGGCACGTAGATCGCCTGCATCGAGGTGATGGCCTGGCCCCGGACGGAGGTGATCCGCTCCTGGAGCTCGCCCATCTCGTCGGCCAGGGTCGGCTGGTAACCCACGGCGCTCGGCATGCGGCCGAGCAGCGTGGAGACCTCGGAACCGGCCTGGGTGAAGCGGAAGATGTTGTCGATGAAGAGCAGCACCTCCTGCTTCTTCACGTCGCGGAAGTACTCCGCCATGGTCAGCGCGGAGAGCGCCACCCGCAGCCGGGTGCCCGGCGGCTCGTCCATCTGGCCGTAGACCAACGCGGTCTTGTCGATGACGCCGGACTCGGTCATCTCGGCGATGAGGTCGTTGCCCTCACGGGTGCGCTCACCCACGCCGGCGAAGACCGAGGTACCACCGAAGTTCCGGGCGACACGGGTGATCATCTCCTGGATGAGCACCGTCTTGCCCACGCCGGCACCGCCGAACAGGCCGATCTTGCCGCCCTTGACGTACGGGGCGAGCAGGTCGATGACCTTGATGCCGGTCTCCAGCATCTCGGTCTTCGGCTCCAGGTCCGCGAAGGCCGGGGCCTTGCGGTGGATGACCCAGTGGTCGTCCGGGGTGAGCGTCTCGCCCTCGGTGAGGTTGAGCACCTCACCGATCGCGTTGAACACGTGGCCCTTGACCGCGTCGCCCACCGGAACGGTGATCCCCGAGCCGGTGTCGCGCACCTCCGACCCACGCACCAGGCCGTCGGTCGGCTGCATCGAGATCGCGCGGACCATGTTGTCACCCAGGTGCTGGGCAACCTCCAGGGTCAGCTTCTTCTCGCCGCCGGAGAGCGTCACGTTGACGTGCAGGGCGTTGAACAGGGGCGGCATGGCGTCGCGCGGGAACTCGGCGTCGACGACCGGGCCGATGACCCGGACCACGCGACCCGTGGCCGTCTTGGTCTCTACTGGGGCAGTCATCACACTTCACTTCCCGACGCGGCCAGCGCGTTCGCGCCGCCGACGATCTCGCTGATCTCCTGGGTGATCCCGGCCTGGCGGGCCGAGTTCATCTCGCGCGTGTACTTCTCGATCATCTCTTCGGCGTTGTCCGTGGCGCTCTTCATCGCCCGCCGCCGGGACGCCGACTCGCTCGCCGCCGACTCGATCAACGCCGCGTAGATCCGCGTGTTGATGTACTTCGGCAGCAGCGCGTCGAGCAGCGCCTCCGCCTCCGGCTCGAACTCGTACGCCGGCAGCAGCCCCTCGGACCGCGGACGATCCTCGACCTGCATCGGGCCGATGATCTTCGCGACCGGCGTCTGGGTCATCAGGGAGTGGAACTCGGTGTAGACGATGTGCAACTCGTCGATCCCGAGCACCCCGTCCGCCCCGGCCTGACCGTCCGCGTCGTCCGCGCCGGCCGAGAACGCCTTGATCAGCGTCTCGCCCACCTCGCGGGCGTCGGCGAACGAGGGCTGCTCCGAGAAGCCGGTCCAGTTCGCCGCCATGTCCCGGTCGCGGAACCGGTAGAACCCGACGCCCTTGCGCCCGATGACGTAGAGCACCGGCTCCTTGCCGTCGGCCTTGAGCCGGGCGATCAGCGACTCCGCCGTCCTGATCGCGTTGGAGCTGTAACCACCGGCCAGGCCGCGGTCGCTGGTGACCAGCAGCACGCCCGCCCGCCGTACCCGCTCACGCGGGGTGAGCAGCGGGTGGTCGATCCGCGCGTTGGACGCCAGCGCCGTGAGCACGCCGGTGATGGCCCGGGCGTACGGCAGCGACGCCTCCACCCGGGCCTGGGCCTTGGCGATCCGGCTCGTCGCCACGAGCTCCATCGCCTTGGTGATCTTCTTCATCGACTTCGCCGAGCGGATCCGTTGACGAAGAACGCGAACCTGGGCCGCCATTGGATCAGCTCTCGGCCGGGCGGTCGGTCGTGCCGTCGCGGAAGCGGGTCACCGTCTCGCGGTTCTCCTCGCCCTCGAGCGGCGCGGCCGGGGCCTCGTTGATCCGACGCTCGTCCTCCTTGCCCAGGAAGACCTGCTTGAACTCGGTGATGGCCGAGTCCAGCGAGCCGACGATGTCGTCGCCCCACTTGTTGTCCGCGATCGCCGCCAGGACACCCTCGTGCTTGTGCCGCAGGTACTGGAGGAACTCGGACTCGAAGCGACGCACCTCGCCGACCGGGATGTCGTCCAGCTTGCCCTCGGTGCCGGCCCAGACCGTGACGACCTGCTCCTGCACCGGGTACGGCGAGTAGTTCGGCTGCTTGAGCAGCTCGACCAGGCGGGAACCGCGCTCCAGCTGGGCCCGGGAGGCCCGGTCCAGGTCGGAGGCGAAGGCGGCGAAGGCCTCCAGCTCGCGGTACTGGGCCAGGTTGAGCCGGAGCGAACCGGCGACCTTCTTCATCGGCTTGACCTGCGCGGCGCCACCGACCCGGGAGACCGAGGTACCGACGTTGATGGCCGGCCGGACGCCCTGGTTGAACAGGTCGGTCTCGAGGAAGATCTGGCCGTCGGTGATCGAGATGACGTTGGTCGGGATGAAGGCCGAGATGTCGTTGGCCTTCGTCTCGATGATCGGCAGACCGGTCATCGAGCCGCCACCCAGCTCGTCGGAGAGCTTCGCGCAGCGCTCCAGCAGGCGGGAGTGCAGGTAGAAGACGTCACCCGGGTACGCTTCGCGGCCCGGCGGGCGACGCAGCAGCAGCGACACGGCCCGGTACGCCTCGGCCTGCTTGCTCAGGTCGTCGAAGACGATCAGGACGTGCTTGCCGCCGTACATCCAGTGCTGCCCGATGGACGAGCCGGTGTAGGGGGCGAGGTACTTGAAGCCGGCCGGGTCGGAGGCCGGAGAGGCGACGATGGTGGTGTACTCCATCGCGCCCGCCTCCTCCAGGATGCCCTTGATCGAGGCGATCGTGGAGGCCTTCTGGCCGATGGCGACGTAGATGCAGCGGACCTGCTTCTTCGGGTCGCCGGAGCGCCAGTTGTCGCGCTGGTTGAGGATGGTGTCCAGGGCGACCGTGGTCTTGCCGGTCTTCCGGTCACCGATGATCAGCTGACGCTGGCCCCGACCGACCGGGGTCATGGCGTCGATCGCCTTGATACCGGTCTGCAGCGGCTCGTCGACGGACTGCCGGGCCATCACGTTCGGGGCCTGGAGCTCCAGCTCGCGGAAGCCCTCGTTGGCGATGTCGCCGAGCCCGTCGATCGGCTGGCCGAGCGCGTCGACCACGCGGCCGAGGAAGGCGTCGCCGACCGGCACCGAGAGCACCCGGCCGGTGCGCTTGACGCGCTGCCCCTCCTCCAGCTTGGCGGAGTCACCGAGAACGACGACACCGATCTCCCGGACGTCGAGGTTGAGCGCCACGCCGAGCGTGCCGTCCTCGAACTCCAGGAGCTCGTTGGTCATGGTCGAGGGCAGGCCCTCGACGTGGGCGATGCCGTCACCGGTGTCGGCGACGGTGCCGACCTCCTCGCGGGAGACGTCGGCCGTGTAGGAGGAGACGTAGCGCTCCAGGGCGCCGCGGATCTCCTCCGTCGAGATGGTCAGCTCGGCCATCCTCTGCTTCCTTAAGTATCAGGGTCCCGGGATACCTAGTACCGACCGGTCCGAATGGCGTCGATCAGGGGCTGCGGAGACGCTGGTCAGCGCTTCGCGAGCGCGTTGCGGGTCTCGTTGAGGCGGCGCAGGACGGTGCCGTCGTACAGGTCGGAGCCGACCTGCACGCTCACCCCACCGAGCACCTCCGGGTCGACCGTCTGCTTGACGGAAACCTCTCGACCGTACATCGCGGAGAGGCGGGCACCGAGGCGTCGCTCCTCCTCGTCAGTCAACGGGGCTGCCACCGTGACGTACGCCACCTGGCGGTCCCGCCGTTCGGCGGCCAGCTCGACCAGCCGGGTGAGCGATCCGGTGAAGGAACGCCCCCCGAAGCCGGCCAGCGCCACCTCGATGAGGCGGACCGTGGCCAGCTTGGCCTTGCCGGCCAGCAGCTCGCCGACCAGGACGCCCCGCTGCTCCACCGGAGCGACCGGGTTCGACAGCACCGCGGAGAGGGCGGGCTGGCCGGCGACGACCTGCCCGAAACGGAACAGCTCGTCCTCGACCTCGCCCAGGTCACCCGCGGCATCGACGCTGGCCAGCACGGCCTCCACGCCGAGCCGCTCGGCGCCGTCGAGCAGTTCCGACGGCGCCGACCAACGGCCGGAGACCAGCGAGGCGAGCAGGTCGAGCGCGCCCTCGCTGATCTTGCCCCGCAGCATCTCGCCGAGCAGGCCGGCGCGGTCCGGGGCGGACCGGGCGGAGTCCGAGAGCGCCCGCCGCAGCCGAGTCTCCCGCCGGAGCAGGCCGGCGACGGCGAGCAGGTCGTTCGCGGTGTGGGCCACCGCGACCGGGTCGGCACTGCGCGCGTACGCGTCGAGGTGCTCCGCCGCGACCTTGTACGACTCCCGGCTGGCGGCCTGCATCAGCGGGCCCCCGCGCTCTCGAGACCGCTCAGGAACCGGTCGACGGTGCCCTTGCGACGAGCCTCGTCGGCGAGCGACTCACCGACGATCTTGCTGGCCAGGTCGACCGCGATCGTGCCGACCTCCGTGCGCAGCTCGCGCACGATGGTGGCCCGCTCGGCGGCGAGCTGCTCCTTGCCCGCCGCGATGATCCGGTCGGATTCCTCCCGCGCCTTGGCGAGGATGTCCTGGCGGATGCCCTCGGCGTCGGCCCGGGCGTCGTCCCGGATCTTGGCGGCGTCGGTGCGCGCCTCGGCGAGCTGCGCGCGGTACTGCTCGAGGAGCTGGTTGGCCTCGGCCTGAGCGGCCTCGGCGCGCTTGATGCCACCCTCGATCGCGTCGACCCGCGCCTGGAACGTCTGCTCCATGCGGGGGAAGACGAACTTCATCAGCACGAAGCAGAGCACGGCAAAGGCGACCGTCCCGACCACGAGCTCCTGCCACAGCGGGACGATCGGGTTGTGGGCCGTTTCACCACCTTCGGCGGCGAGCAGGTGGTACATGGTTACCTCCCGGTCAACAGGGGTGGATCAGGCGCCAGCCCAGATGAAGCCGAAGGCGATACCCAGCAGCGCGAGCGCCTCGATGACGGCGAAGCCGATCCAGACGTACGGCAGGGTCATCCGCGACGACTCCGGCTGGCGGGCGGTCGACTGGATGTAGGCGGCGAAGACCAGGCCGACACCGATGCCCGGGCCGATGGCCGCGAGACCGTAGCCGATGGCGGCGGTGCTGCCCTCTACCGCGGCGTAGACGTCCATTAGTGGGTTCCTCCTGGTTATCACGCGTGACGGTCACGCGGGACGACAACTGTTGGTGCGAAGTGGATCAGTGCTCTTCGGCGAGCGCGCCCTGCACGTAGCTGGCGGTCAGCACCGTGAACACGTAGGCCTGCAGGACGATCACCAGGAACTCGAGGAAGGTGAGCGCGATGGTCATCACCCAGGACAGCACCGAGACCGGGGCCAGCCAGGTGTTGGCGCTGAGCATCGCGAAGCCGCCGAGCGTGAAGACCAGCAGGAGCATGTGGCCGGCGAACATGTTCGCGAAGAGACGGACGGCCAGCGAGAACGGCCGGACGAGGAAAGTCGAGAAGAACTCGATCGGGATCAGCAGCGGCAGGATGTACCAGGGCGCCGGCGGGATCAGAGAGTTCTTGATGAACTTGCCGGCGCCGTGGTGCTTGATGCCGGCGTAGATGAAGAGCACGTAGCTGATCACCGCGAGGATCGCCGGGAAGGCGATGTGCGAGTTCGGCGAGATCTGGAAACCCGGCAGGATCGCGAAGAAATTGGTCAGCAGGATGAAGCAGAACAGCGTGGTGAAGTACGGCGCGAACCGCACACCCGCGTGCCCGATCATGTCGACCGCGATGTTGTTCCGCACGAAGCCGTAGATCGACTCGGCGAACCACTGCTTCTTCGTCGGGACCAGCTGCGGCTTCCGGTAGCTGGCCAGGAAGAAGATGATCAGGACGCCGACCGCGATCCAGACCATCGCCGTGATCTTGGTGAACCAGTAGGAGTCGTGCGCACCCCAGGGCAGGATGCTGGGCAGGTAGAAGTCCTCCACACTGGGTGGGAATGCCGCCTGGCCCGCTGCCAGGACGTTCGCCTGTCCGAACACCGCGTCCCTTCCTAAGTAGGCGTGCCGAGTCGGCGGACGACCAGGATGATTCCCCCGGCCATGCCGAGCACGACGCCGATCCCGGTGGCGATGCCCCCGGTGTCGAGCCACTGGTCGACCAGCCAGCCGATGAAACCCCAGAAGACCATGCCCGTGATGAGGTATCCGAGCGCGGTCCAACCCTGGCCGGCACCGGACGGAACGTCGCCTGAGCCGCCGCTGGATCGGGGGGTTTGGTCATCAGCCATGACGGGGCGAACGATATCAGCCGGGAAGACGAGGCTGTGCCTCACCCCCCGCACAACCGTCGTTGTGTGGGCCTTTGGCGGGCGCGTCGTCTGGAGGCACGCTACTCCCCTTCCGCCGGCCAGAAAATGACCGAAGGTGGACAGACGCGCGCGTCGCCCGCCAGGTGGGACGGCGCTACAGATCCACCACGCTCGGTGTGCGCCAGACCGGTCAGCCGGCGACCTCGCGCCGGTGCACCCTGGTCAGCCACCAGATGTGCACCCCGGTCCAGACCGCCACGCCCGCCGCGATGCCGAGGCAGAGCGGGAGCAGCCCGGCCCAGCCGGTCGACGCCACGGCCACCATCACCACACCCAGCAGGGTGAACTTGGCCGCGTACAGGCCGAGCCCGAACGGGAGCACCAGCTGCGGGTTGACCGCGTCGGCCCAGGCCAGCACCACGGTGGTCAGCGTGTAGCTGGCCGCCGTCACCGCCACCCCGGCCGCCGCGCCCAGCGCGGCGTCGCCACCGCCGGCCACCCCGCCCACCAGGGCGGCCACCGCGCCCAGCAGCACCGAGGCGATCAGCAGCACCGGCAGGTGGCGTAGCCGCCAGCGCCGGTCCGCGGCCAGCTCCGCCGCGCGCACCCCGGGCTCAGCCACGGGGGTACGCCGGGAAGGCGGCGGCCAGCTCGGCGACCTCGCCGGCGATCCCGGCGAGCGTGTCCGCTCCCCCGGGCGCGGCCGGATCGGTGCGTACCGCGCGGGCGATCAGCGAGGCGACCTGACGCATCTCCGGGACCCCCATGCCCTGGGTGGTGACGCTCGGCGTGCCCACCCGGATGCCGGAGGCCACCATCGGCTTCTGCGGGTCGTACGGGATCGCGTTCTTGTTCAGGGTGATGGTCGCGGCGTCGCAGCGGGCCTCGGCCGCCGCGCCGGTCACCCCGGTCTCGCGCAGGTCGATCAGGGCCAGGTGGGTGTCGGTGCCGCCGGAGACCGGGCGCATCCCCTCGGCGGCCAGCCCGGCGGCGAGCGCCTTGGCGTTCTGCACCACCTGCCCGGCGTACGCCCGGAACTCGGGCTGCGCGGCCTCGCGCAGCGCGACCGCCTTGGCCGCGACCGCGTGCATCAGCGGGCCGCCCTGGGTGAACGGGAAGACCGCCTTGTCGATCCGGGCGGCCAGTGACTCGCGGCAGAGGATCATGCCGCCGCGCGGGCCGCGCAGCACCTTGTGGGTGGTGAAGCAGACGACGTCGGCGTACGGCACCGGCGACGGGATGGCCCGGCCGGCGACCAGCCCGATGAAGTGCGCGGCGTCCACCATCAGGTACGCGCCGACCTCGTCGGCGATCTCCCGGAACCGGGCGAAGTCGATCAGCCGGGGGTAGGCGGTCGCGCCACAGATGATCATTTTGGGCCGGTGCGCCAGGGCCAGGTCGCGGACCTCGTCGTAGTCGATCAGCTCGGTGTCCGGCCGGACGGTGTAGCCGACCGGATGGAACCACTTGCCGGAGAAGTTCACCCGGCTGCCGTGGGTGAGGTGCCCGCCGTGCGGCAGGTCCATCGCCAGCACCGTGTCGCCGGGCTGCACCAGGGCGGCGTACGCGGCGAGGTTGGCGCTGGCCCCGGAGTGCGGCTGGAGGTTGGCGTGCTCGGCGTCGAAGAGCTCCTTCGCCCGGGCTATGCCGATCTCCTCGGCCCGGTCGACCTCGCCGCAGCCGCCGTAGTAGCGCCGGCCCGGGTAGCCCTCGGCGTACTTGTTGGTCAGCGTCGAGCCGAGCGCCGCGAGCACCGCCGGGGAGGTGAGGTTCTCGCTGGCGATCAGTTGCAGGCCGCCGCGCAGCCGTTCCAGTTCGCCCAGCACCACCCCGGCGATCTCCGGGTCGGCGGTACTGAGCTGCTGGAAGTCCGGCCCCCAGAAGGTGTTGCTCGCGTTCTCCACAGCGAAGGAGTCTATGGGGCCGCAGACTGGAAACCGTGAGATGCCTGGTCACCGGAGCCACGGGTTACATCGGCGGACGGCTCGCGCCCCGGCTGCTCGCCGAGGGGTACCAGGTGCGCTGCCTGGCCCGCAAGGCCGGACGGCTGCGCGACGTGCCCTGGGCGGCGCGGGCCGAGGTGGTCGAGGGCGACCTGCGCCGGCCGGAGACGCTGCCCGCCGCGTTCGAGGGCGTCGACGTCGCGTACTACCTGGTGCACTCGCTCGGGCAGGCCGGCTTCGAGGCGGCCGACCGGGAGGCGGCGATCCACTTCGCCGCGGCGGCCGCCCGGTCCGGCGTACGCCGGATCGTCTATCTGGGCGGCCCGGAGCCGAAGCAGGACGGCGCGGTCCCCTCGTCGCACCTGCGCTCCCGGGCGGAGGTGGCGCGGATCCTGCTCGCCAGCGGCGTGCCGACGGTGGTGCTGCGGGCCGCCGTGATCATCGGGTCCGGCTCGGCCTCGTTCGAGATGCTGCGCTACCTCACCGAGCGGCTGCCGGGGATGGTCACCCCGCGCTGGGTGCGCAACCGGATCCAGCCGATCGCGGTCCGCGACGTGCTGCGCTACCTGGTCGCCGGCGCGACGCTGCCGCCCGAGGTGGACCGGGCGTTCGACATCGCCGGCCCGGACGTGCTCACCTTCGAGCAGATGATGCAGCGGTACGCCCGGGTGGCCGGGCTGCGCCGCCGGGTGATCCTGCGAGTGCGGCCGCTGACCCCGTCGCTCTCCTCGTACTGGGTCGGGCTGGTCACCCCGGTGCCCAACAAGATCGCCCGGCCGCTGGTGGAGAGCCTGGTCCACGAGGCGGTGGCGCACGAGCACGACATCGCCCGGTTCATCCCCGACCCGCCGGGCGGGCTGACCGGCTTCGACGAGGCCGTGGCGCTGGCGCTGGCCAAGGTGCGCGACGCCGAGGTGGAGACCCGCTGGTCCACCGCGAGCGGCCCGGACGCGCCGGCCGAGCCGCTGCCCAGTGACCCGAAGTGGTCCGGCGGCACGGTCTACACCGACGTCCGGGAACGCGACGTCAACGCCCCGACCAGCGCGCTGTGGCGGGTGATCGAGGGGGTCGGCGGCGAGCACGGCTGGTACTCGTTCCCGCTGGCCTGGTCGGTGCGGGGCTGGCTGGACCGGCTGATCGGCGGGGTCGGGCTGCGCCGGGGCCGGCGGGACCCGCACCGGCTCCAGGTCGGCGAGGCGCTGGACTTCTGGCGGGTCGAGGAGATCGTGCCGGGCGAGCTGCTGCGGCTGCGCGCCGAGATGCGGCTGCCCGGCCGGGCCTGGCTGGAGATGCGCGTCGAGCCCACCACCGACGGTCGCAGCCGGTACGTGCAGCGCGCCGTCTTCCTCCCCCGCGGCCTGGCCGGGCACGCCTACTGGGGCTCGGTCGCCCCCTTCCACGCCGTCGTCTTCGGCGGGATGGCCCGCAACATCGCCCGGGGGGCCGAACACGCCACCGGCTGACCCGCTCCGCGGCGGATCAGTTGCCGTCGCGGGGGCCGGTCTGGCGATAGGTGACCGCCGCGCTGGGCGGGACGAAGTCGCGGACGGGCTGGTCCTTGAGCGCGGTGAGGAGCACCCGGCCCACCGCGTCCACCATCTGGGCCTGCACCGCCTTGCCGACCGCGTCCCGCGGGTCGTCCGGGTTCGCCGCCATCGAGGCGATCGCGAGCTGCGGGGTGAACGCGACCACCGACTCGCTCTCGTACCCCTCCGAGCTGCCGGTCTTGCCGGCCACCGGGCGGCCCAGCAGCGGCCGGAGCCGCTCCGCGGTGCCGCCGTCACAGCGGTGGTACATGCTCTGGTCGCCGACCGGACAGCGGGCCGCGTCCACCGCCGCCCGGGCCACGTCGGTGTCGACCACCTGCCGGCAGTCCGGGCGGCCGGCGGCCACCTCGTGCCCGGCGCTGTCGGTGATCGACACCACCGGCAGCGGCGCGCACCAGGTCCCCTCGGCGGCGATCGTGGCGTAGGCGTTGGCCAGGTCGAGCGGGGTGGTCGAGGAGACCCCGAGGGTGAACGCGCCCCAGTTCCGCGCGCCGGAGCGGGCCAGCCGGGCGTCGTCCTCGGCCCGGAACACGATGCCCAGCCGCTCGGCCATCTCCACCACCTTGTCCGCGCCGACCCGCTCGATCAGCCAGGCGAAGTAGGTGTTCACCGAGCGGCCGAAGGCGGTCCACATGGTGTGCGGCCCGTCCATCCAGTCCGGCGTGGCGTTGGCCGGGCACCAGTTGCCGTCGCAGCTGGCCCGTCCCCCGTCGACCGGGAACCGGGTGACGATCCGGGTCGGGGCGTCGAAGCGGGTGTCCAGCGGCAGCCCGGACTCCAGGGCGGCCAGCATGGTGAAGAGCTTGAAGGTCGAGCCGCCCTGGTAGCCCTCGATGCCGCCGCCGCCGGCGACGAGCTGGTTGACGGTGTTCGGGTAGTTCTTCCGGCCGCCCGGGTTCTCGGCCACGCTGTAGTTCCGGTTCACCGCCATCGCCAGCACCCGGCCGGTGCCGGGCTGGACCGCCGCGGTCGGCACGGCCCGCCGATCGGTGCCGGGGTAGATGTCCAGCACCTGCCGCAGGGTGGCCCGCTGCACGGCCGGGTCCAGCGACGAGACGATCCGGAAGCCACCCCGGCGCAGGGTGTCCTGCCGCTCGGCGGCGGTCGCGCCGAAGGCCGGCTGGGCGCTCCACCACTGGGTGAACCAGTCGCAGAAGAAGCCCCAGTCGCTCTGCTCGCGGGGCACGGCGGTGCAGTCGTTCGGGGTCTGGCTGGGGCGCAGTGACAGCGGGGCGGCTTTCGCCTGCGCCGCCTCGGCCGCCGGCACCTGCCCCGCGTCGACGAGCCGGTCCAGCACGTACGCCTTGCGGCGCAGCGCCGCGTCGGCGTCGCCGTTGATCGGGTCGTCGGTGTCCGGCGAGCGGACCAGACCGGCGAGCAGGGCCGCCTGGGGCAGCGTGAGGTTCGCCGGCGAGGTGGAGAAGTAGCGCTTGCTGGCGGCCGCGATGCCGTACGCCCCGGCGCCGAAGTAGGCGATGTTGAGGTAGCGGCGGAGGATCTCGTCCTTGTCCAGCTCCCGCTCCAGCGACAGGGCGTACCGCATCTCCCGCAGCTTGCGGGCGGCGCTGATCTCGGTGGCCGCGGTCCGCTGCTCGCGGGTCAGCCGGGGATCGCTGGCCAGCACGTTGCGCACGTACTGCATGGTCAGCGTGGAGGCGCCCTGCCGGGTCGCGCCGTCGCGCCGGTTGACGGTGAAGGCCCGGACCACGCCGCGCAGGTCGACGCCGCGGTGCTGGTAGAAGCGGGTGTCCTCGGCGGCCACCATGGCCTGGCGCATCACCGGCGCCACCTTGTCCAGCGGCACCTCGACGCGGTCCTCGGTGTAGAACGAGGTGATCAGCGTGCGGCCGTCGTTGGCGTACAGGTTCGACCGCTGCGCGGTGGGTGGGGTGCGCAGGCTCGACGGCAGCTCGGAGTAGGGCGCGGAGAGCGCGCCGAAGCCCAACCCGAGCACCAGGGCGACCGGGAGGGCCGCGGCCGCCAGCACCAGCCCGGCGAGCACGCCGGCGATCACCACGGTGAACAACTTGTCGAGATGGGCCCGGATCATCAGCACTCCCCGCAGGAGCCGTCAGGACCCGTTCAGAATGACCCGCTATGCCCCTTCGGCCCTCATATTTCGCGAAACCCGGAGGAAACTCGCGAGCGGGACGCGGCGCGGAGCACCGGACACGCCGCCCGGTTCACCCGGGCGGGGGGTCAGGGCAACAGCGCCGCGGTGAGCGGGTGCACGGTCTCCTCGATCTCGTCGGCCACCCGGCTGAAGCACTGGTCGCCCCGGCCCCAGGGGTCGTCCAGGTCGTCGGAGTGCAGCGCCGACGCCCCCTGCCGGGCCGCGTCGGCGGCCGCCACCAGGGCCACGCCCCGGGCGTACACCGCCTCGCCGGTGGCCTCCGCCGGTGGCAGGGCGGCGGCGTCCACCAGCCCGAGCAGCCGGCCGAACTCGCCGAGCACGAAGGTGCGGGCCGCGGCGTCGGGACGCAGCGCCACCACGTACTCCTGCTGGTCGGCGGTGGCGGTGAGGACCAGGTCGGCGGCGTCGATCAGATCGGAGCGCAACTTGCGGGCGGCGAAGCCGTCCACGTCACCCCCGCGCGAGAGCACCTGCCGGGCCGCCGGCGGGTTCATCTCCTCGCCGGCGTGCCAGCCGCCGGTGCCGGCGCTGTGGCTGTGCAGCAGCTCGTCGGAGCGGGTCGGGTCGACGCCGAGCCGGCCCAGCCGATCCCGGACCGCGAGCACCAGCAGCCGCTCCGCCATCGGCGAGCGGCAGATGTTGCCCATGCACACGTGCAGGACGGTGAACGGCGGCACTCAGGCCCCCCGCTCGTCGAGGATGTCCGGCGCGACGTCGCGGAGCTTGTCCAGCCCGATCGCGCCCAGCCGGAGCACCCGCGGCACCTCGCCGGTCAGGTCGACGATCGTGCTCGGCACCGGGTCCGGGCAGGGGCCGGCCTCCAGGTAGGCGCGCACCGAGTAGCCGAGCTGGTCGCGGGCCTCCTCGGCGGTCAGCGCGGCCGCCTGGCCCGCCTTGTTCGCCGAGGCCACCGCCATCGGCCCGGTCTCCCGCAGCACCTCCAGCGCCACCGGGTGCAGCGGCATCCGGACCGCCACCGTGCCGGTGGCGTCGCCCAGGTCCCAGGCCAGGCTCGGCGAGTGCTCCACCACGATGGTCAGCGCACCGGGCCAGAACGCCTCGACCAGATCGCGCGCGACGCGCGGCAGCGAGAAGACCAGGCCGTCCAGCGTGTGCCGGGAGCCGATCAGCACCGGCGGCGCCTGCCGGCTGCCGCCCTTGGCGTCCGCCAGGGCCTTCACCGCGTACGGGGTGAAGGCGTCCGCGCCGATCCCGTAGACCGTGTCGGTCGGCAGGACGACCAGCTCGCCGTTCTTGACCGCCTCGATGGCAGCGGCGATGCCGCGGTCCCGGTCGGCGGGCGACCGACAGTCGTAGAGCATCACGAGGAGCCAGTCTGCCACGCCGGGGCCACACCGGCGTGCGGGCCGTCCGCCCGCCGGGACGCGGTGGCGAAACGGGACCGTCCCGCCAGGTCCCGATGCTCCGCCACGTCGACGTACCGGCCGTCGGCGGCGAGCAGCGCCGGCACCGCCGCCCCGTGCGTGTCGTCGTGCTCCACACCCAGCCCGCCGCCGGGACGTAGCAGGTCCCCGGCGCGGGCCAGCACCGGCCGGATCACGCTCAACCCGTCCGTCCCACCGAAGACCGCCTCGTCCGGGTCGTGCCCGGCCACCTCCGGCGGTACGGCCACCGCCCGGGGCACGTACGGCGGGTTGCAGAGCAGCACGTCCACCTCGCCGACCAGCGTGGCCAGCAGCTCCGGGTCGGTGACGTCGGCGGCGACCACCTCGATCGGCCGGTCCCCGGCGGCGGCCCGCTCGGCGGCGTTGCGCCGCAGCCACTCCAGCGCGGCGGACGACCGCTCCACGGCCACCACCCGGGCGGCCGGCACCTCCTGGGCGACCGCCAGCGCGATCGCCCCCGAGCCGCTGCACAGGTCCACCACCAGCGGCGCCGGCCGGGTCCGGGCCACCTCGATCCCCCAGCCGGCGAGCAGTTCGGTCTCCGGGCGCGGCACGAAGACCCCCGGGCCGACCGCCAGCTCCAGGTGCCGGAACCCGGCCCGCCCGGTCAGGTGCTGCAACGGCTCCCGGTCGGCCCGGCGGGCGACCAGCGCCTCGAACCGGTCCCGCTGGGCGGCGGTGAAGCCGTCCGCCAGCGCCAGCCGGCCGCGGGGCACGTCCAGCACGTACGCGGCGAGCAGCTCCGCCTCGGCGCGGGCCGACTCCACCCCGGCGGCGGTCAGGGCACGGGTGGCGCGGGTCACGGCGAGCGAGGGCCGCTCGCGTTCTGTCCCTTCGGAGGGGTGGCGCGGAAGGAAGGTCACGACATAATCATGAAGCGTCGCGGGTCGCGTCACGAGTCGGTGCGGCCGGACGCACACCGACAGGAGGTTCGCAGGTGGGGTGGCTCGACCGGGTCGATGACCAGGTTGACGCCCTCCGGCGTGCCCGGGCCCTGCAGGAGGCGAGCCGGTCCGCCGAGGCGTGCGGCCTGCTCGAGCAGGTGCTGCGCAGCACCACCGACCCGCACACCCGCGCCGACGCGCTGGTACAGCGCCTCTGCGCGCTGATCAATCTCGGTCGGACGGCGGAGTTCACCGGGGCCATCGAGGAGGCGTCCACCGCCGTCCGTGACCTGCCCGAGCCGTACCTGCACGGGCACCTCAACGCGCTGGCCGCGCTCGCCGCGCACCACCAGGGCGCGCTGGACCGGTGCGTCACCCACCTGGTCCGCGCCGCCCGGGCGCTGGGCGCGGCCGAGGAGCGGGACCGGGACACCGCCTGGGGCTGGCACGACCTGGCGATGGCCTACTCGTACCTCAGCTTCCACGGCTATGCCCTCGGCGCGATCGAGCGGGCCCGGCAGCACGGGATGGCCGCCGGGCTCCCCGAGGAGGTCTTCGCCGCGCCGGGGATCCGGCTGCGCAACGCGGTCGCCCTGGACCACAACGGCGACAGCGACGGCTGCCTGCGGGTGCTCCGGGACATCGCCATCGACCTGAACCGGTTCGTCCGCGACGGCCGGAGCGAGCGGATCCGCCCCAGCAGCCTGGCCGCGTACGGCTACGCGGCCGCCCGTCGGGCCGCCCTCGGCGACCCGCTGGAGACCGGCACCAAGACCGACCCGGTCCGGCTGCTCGCCCACGGCGGCGACAGCGCCCGCGCCCGCGACATGCGGCAGCTCGGGCAGATCTGCCTGGCCGTCGCCGACGGCCGGCCGATCGAGGCGATCACCCGGCTGGACACCGCGCTGGTCTCCAACGAGACGCTCGGCGCGGCCGAGCCGTCCCGGCTGCGCAGCATCGCGTACGCCCGGGCCGGCGACCACGTGGCGGCGCACCGGGCCGACCGGATGGCGTTCCGGCTGGCCGCCCAGCGCAACGACCGGCTGCGCGACGTGTACATCGACGGCATCGCCGCCCGCATCGACCACGAGGAGATGCGTCGCGAGGCCGCCCGGTACGAGGGCGAGGCGCTGACCGACCCGCTCACCGGCCTGCCGAACCGGCGCCGGCTGGAGCGCTACATCGCCTCGGTGACCTCGGGGGGCGAGCGGGTGGTGATCGGCGTCTGCGACCTGGACGGGTTCAAGGCGGTCAACACCACCCACGGCCACCACTCCGGGGACCTGGTCCTGCAACGCATCGCCGGAGTGATCAACCGGGTGATGCGCCGGGGCGACTTCGTCGCCCGCTACGGCGGGGACGAGTTCGTGGTGGTGCTCTCCGGGGCCGGGATGACCGAGGCGGCCGAGGTGGCCCGGCGGATCCACGCGGCGGTGCGCACCGAGGACTGGGAGTCCCTGGTGCCCGGCACCCCGGTCGGGGTGAGCATCGGCTTCGCCGAGGTGGACGGCGCCCACGGCGCCCTGCGCGACGCCCTCGGCACCGCCTTCGAGATCGCCGACCGCGAGATGCTCCGCGCCAAAACCCGCCCCCGCGCCTCCTGACCCCGCCCCCTTCCCGCGCCCCCCTCCCCGCACGCTTGAGGCCTCTTTCACGGAAAGCGTGGCTATTCGGCGTCGAATAGCCACGCTTTCCGGGAAAGTGCCGTCGTGGATGGGGTGGGGGCGCCCGGTGGGAGGTGGGGTCAGCGGCGGGTGAGTTCGGGGTCGCCGGCCAGGCGGGCGGCACGGTCGGCCTCGGTGAGGGCGTCCAGGACGCCGTCCAGGTCGCCGGCGAGCGCCAGGTCGAGGTTGTACGCCGTGTAGCCGATCCGGTGGTCGGTGATCCGGTTCTGCGGGAAGTTGTAGGTGCGGATCCGCTCCGAGCGGTCCACCGTGCGCACCTGCGCCTTGCGGGCGTCCGAGGCGGCGGCGTCGGCCTGCTCCTGGGCGACGGCGAGCAGCCGGGCCCGCAGGATGCGCATCGCCTGCTCCCGGTTCTGCAGCTGGGACTTCTCGTTCTGGCAGGAGACGACCACGCCGGTCGGCAGGTGGGTGATCCGGACCGCCGAGTCGGTGGTGTTCACCGACTGGCCGCCCGGCCCGGACGAGCGGAACACGTCGATCCGCAGCTCGTTGGGGTCGATGGTGACGTCGACGTCCTCGGCCTCGGGCAGCACCAGCACGCCGGCGGCGCTGGTGTGGATGCGCCCCTGCGACTCGGTGACCGGCACGCGCTGCACCCGGTGCACGCCGCCCTCCCACTTCAGCCGCGACCAGACGCCGTGGCCGCCCTCCGGGACGCCCTTGGTCTTGATCGCCAGCGAGACGTCCTTGACCCCGCCCAGGTCGGAGTCCTGCGCGTCGATCACCTCGGTGAGCCAGCCGTGCCGCTCGGCGTACCGGGTGTACATCCGCAGCAGGTCACCGGCGAAGAGCGCGGACTCCTCGCCACCCTCGCCGGCCTTGATCTCGATGATCACGTCCTTGGCGTCGTGCGGGTCACGCGGGATCAGCAGCTCGGCCAGGCGCTCCTCCAGTGCCGGCAGGCTCGCCGCGATCGACTCCGCCTCCGCGGCGAAGGACGGGTCCTCGGCGGCCAGCTCGCGGGCCGCGGCCAGGTCGGCGCGGGCCTGCTCCAGCTCACCGGCGGCCTTGTGCAGCGGAACCAGCTCGGCGTACCGGCGACCCACCCGACGGGCGGTGCCCTGGTCGGCGTGGATGGCCGGGTCGGCCAGCCGCTTCTCCAGCTCGGCGTACTCGTCGAGGAGGGAAGCCAGGCGCTCGCTGCTCATGCGGGGGATGCTCCTTCGACGGACGGGCGGGCGTAACCGGGGGCGGAACGGACGAACGCCCGTGCCCGGCCGAAGCCGGACACGGGCGTCGTCGGTGGAGCTACTTGGCCTTCTTCGGCTGAACCTTGGCGTACTTCTGCTGGAACTTGGCGACCCGGCCGGCGGTGTCGAGGACGCGCTGCTTACCGGTGTAGAACGGGTGGCAGGCGCTGCAGGTCTCGACGTGGATCGAGCCGCCCTTGGCGGTGCTGCGGGTCGAGAAGGTGTTACCGCAGGAGCAGGAGACCTCGGTGGTCACGTACTCCGGGTGGATGTTGGGCTTCATGTCGCCTCGGTCCTTTCGTCGGTGGTCGCCGGGTCGCCGCTGATCTCCCCGTCGCCTGGTGCGCGACGGACTCGGGCGTGAACCGGAACCGGTGGCCGATTGACCAGTGTGCCACGGGCGTGAGCCGACCCGGTAAGCGGGCCGCACGATCGGTCCGGCAGTGGAAACGCCCGCCTCCCTGCTCGCATTCCCGCCACCGCCGACCAGCATTCCCGCCCCCGGCGTACGGTGGGATCGTGCCCGATTCGTCCCCGACCCGAGTGGGCTGGGCAGGATGCCCCGACTGATCGCCACCCGCGGGCTGCCCGCCTCCGGCAAGACCAGTTTCGCCCGTACCCTGCAACCGGGCGTGGCCCGGGTTAACCGCGACGACCTACGCCGGATGCTGCACGGTGAGCGGCTGTTCACCCAGCGGGCCGAGTACCAGGTGACGCTCGCCCAGCGGGCCCAGGTGGAGGCGCTGCTGCGGGCCGGGGTCAGCGTCTGCGTGGACGACACCAACCTGCGCTCGCGGACCCTGCGCGACTGGGCCGACCTGGCCGCCCGGTACGACGCGGACTTCGAGGTGCACGACTTCACCGACGTACCGCTGGACGAGTGCCTGCGCCGCGACGCCGTGCGGGCGGAGGCGGACCGGGTCGGCGAGTCGGCCATCCGTCGCCTGCACGAGCGCTACCTGGCCAACCGGCCGCTGCCGCTGCCGGTGCCGACGGCCCGCACCGGCCGGGCCGGCACGGTCGACGCGACCCCGGCCGGCCCGCCGGAGATCGTGCTGGTGGACATCGACGGCACGGTCGCGCTGAACGTCTCCCGCAGCCCCTACGACATGACCCGGGTGGGCGAGGACGAGCCCAACGAGGCGGTGATCGCGGCGGTCCGGGCGATGCATGCCGCCGGGTACGGGGTGATCTTCTGCTCCGGACGTGACGCCACCGCCCGCGCCGCCACGGAGGCCTGGCTGGACCGGCACGTGCGGGTGCCGTACCTCGGTCTGCACCTGCGCGCGGTGGGCGACTCCCGCAAGGACGCCGTGGTGAAGCAGGAGATCTACGAGCGTGAGGTGCGCGACCGCTACCGGGTGGCCGGGGTCTTCGACGACCGGCAGCAGGTGGTGCGGATGTGGCGGGCGCTCGGGCTGACCGTCTTCCAGGTCGCCGAGGGCGACTTCTGAGGCCTCGGCGCACCGCGGCCCCCGGCAACGTCCACCCCGCACGCTTTGCTCTGCTGCCGCCACGGCGACACCCGACGTCCGGTATCCGGACGGTCGGTGTCGCGCCGAGGGCAGCAGAGCAAAGCGGGTGGAAGGAGCGTCCTCGGCCAGGTGGAGACGCGCCGCCCGGTCGGCCCTCGCCGGGGAGACCGACGACCGGGCCGCAGCGCACCGCCGGTCGGCCCCTCGCCGCAGGGGGCCGACCGGCGGACGGGACGCCCGGCGTACGCCGGGCCGTCAGGCGGCGGGTGCCTCCCCAGGTGCCTCGGCCGCCGTCATCGCGACCGTCGCCTCGGCCCGGACGCCGTTCACGGTCACCGCGAGCAGCACCTGCGCGCCGGCCCGCAGCGCGGTCAGCTGCCCGGTGGCCGGGTCGAAGCGGGCCACGTGCCAGGGCCGCACCCCGCCGGCATCTCCGATGTGGACGTTCGGTGACGCGGACCAGTCGGCGCTGACCGGCGCCGCCACGGGCACGGCACGGCCGCCGGGCTGGGTCAACGTCGCGGTCACCGTGGCCGGCGTCCCCACCGGCACGGCGGCCGGCGCGCTCACCGCGAGCCGGTCGGTGTGGGCGTGGAACTCCGCGGCGACCCAGCGCGGCCCCTCGACCAGCGGATCCCGGCGGGCCCGTTCGGCCTCGGCCGGGGTCACCGGGTCCACGCCGAACTCGGTCCAGCCCGTGAAGCCGCCGAGCTGCGGCGGCGTCGACGGGTTCTTGCCCGAGTTGCCGTTGATCACGTACGGCACGCCGTCCACCCGGTCGGCGTGGAAAGTGCCGACGTGCCCGCCGACGAACAGTGCGCCCTTGCCGGTGCGGTGCTGGAAGTCGGCCAGCCACTGCTCCAGCAGCGCCGCCTCCTTGCGGTCGCCGAGCTGGCTGGCCTTGGCCGGGCTCGGGTCGCGGGGCGGGTGGTGGTGCAGTACCACCACCGAACCGACCGCCGGGTCGGCGGCGGCCGAGTCCAGCGCCTCGCGCAGCATCCGGACCTGGTCGAAGCCGCCACCGCGCAGCGACCCGGTGGACGAGTTCAGCGTGACGAACCGGGTGCCCTCGTGGTCGAAGACGCGCTGGGTGTCGCCGAAGACGGCGCGGAAGTTGTCGATCGGCGCGCCCATGATCTCGTGGTTGCCCGGGACGTAGTACCACGGCAGCTCGCCGCCCAGTTCCTCGTCCAGCAGCCGCTTGGCCAGAGCGAAGTCCGCCGGGTACGCGGTGTCCACGAAGTCACCGTTTATCACCAGGAAGTCCGGCTTCGCCGCCTTGACCTCGCGCAGCGTACGGCGGGCCTGGGCGACCAGGGCGCTGTCCGGGTCGGCGGCGACGAACTGGGCGTCGGACATCACCGCGAAGCGCCAGGGCGCGCCGTCCACCGCGCCGTCGCGCAGCACCACCCGGTCGGTGCGGGGCGGCTCGGCCGGCGCGTCGATGGTGGGCGGCACCTTCGCCACCAGGTCGTCGATCACCACCTCGCTGGTGTACTGCGCCGCCGGGTTGGTCTCGGCCACGTAGAACCGGCGGACCCGCACCGGGTACTGCACGCCGGGCGGCACCGCGAACTCCACGTACCGCCAGCCCTTCCAGGTGACCAGCGGGCCGCGCAGCACGTGCTGGGTGTCCTGCGCGTCGTGCAGGTGCAGGCTGGGCCACTCGCCGGTGCCGTTGCCGTGGATCCACATGCCGAATGCCTGCGGCTGGCCGGGCACCGCGATCCAGGCCGGCGGGTCGGCGTAGGCGGCCCGGGTGCCGGTGGACTGGCTGAAGTCGTACGTCATCCGCAGGCCGGTGCCGGTGTGTCCGGGCGCCGGGGCGACCGCGCCGCTGGCCCGGGCCTGGCTGAACCGCCAGGAGGCCGCGTCGTCGAAGCCGGCCACCGGTACGTCGGTCAGCCCGACGGTCACCGGCAGCACCGTGGCGTGCCGGCCGACGTGGACCGTGACCAGGGCGGAGCCGCTGTCGCCGAGGGCCTTGACCGACAGGTTGCCGTCGGCGGTGGGGGTGACCGCCAGCAGCGACCGGTCGTACTCCAACGTCAGGTCGGCCGGCTCGATCGGCGCGGTGTTGCCCTCGGCGTCGTAGCCGACCACGCCGAACAGCCCGCTGTCGCCGGCCCGGTTCAGGCCGACCCGGTCCACGGTGGAGTCGACTCGGGCCAGCGGACCGAGCACGGTCAGGTCGAGCGTGCCCCGGGCCTCGCCGCGCCAGGCGGTGACGGTGCTGCGGCCGGATGCGCCGGCGCGGAAGACCCCGTCGGCCACGGTGCCCTGCGCCGCCGGGTTCGCCCGCCACGTCGGCGTGCCCTGCGCCGGGCCGTACGTCTCGTCGTAGCCCGCGGCGGTGAGCCGGCGGGTCAGTCCGGGGAAGACCCGGTCGGGCCGGCCGCCCCGCACCGGCGCGACGCCCGGCGCGGCGGTCGGGTCGCTCGCCGTCTCCAGCCAGTACCCGGTGAGCCGGCCACTGCCCTCGGGGGCGTAGACCGCCAGCCCGTTGGGGACCGCCCGCTCGGTGCCGTCGGACGGGCTGTTCTCCACCTGCACGGCCGCCGCGCCCGGCTCCCGGGCGAGCAGCGTGGACGAGCCGCCCCCGTCCAGGTTGAGCGCGTGGTACGCGCCCAGCCCGGCCATCATCTCGCCCATCTCGGTCTGCGTGACGCCCCGGCTGTCCACCTGACGCCCGTCCACGGTGAGCAGGATCATCCGTCGCCCGTCGGCGGAGAAGCCCACGGCGGTGCGCGGGGCCAGGGTCGGGTCGGCGATGGTCTGCACCGCCCCGTCGCGGACCAGGACGTTGCCCCCGCCCACGGCGGCGCGCAGGTCGCCGCCCTCGGACGGCTTGGGCTTCCAGGTCAGGTCGATCGGGTCGCCCGGGCGCAGGCCGGCCAGGGCGTCCGCGCCGGCGTCCCGGCCGAGCAGCACCGTGGTCCCGGCCGGAATCGGCCCCTCGCCCGCCGCGGCGCCGACGGTGGCCACCCGGCCGTCCCGGACCGCCACCTCGGTGACCCGGGCCGCCCCCTCCACCGCCCGCCGCCGGGGGTACGACCCCCAGAGCGCGGTGAACACGCCGACGCCGTTGGCCTGCACCATGTTGTTGAACTGGGTCAGGGTGACCGGGCCGGACGGCAGCGTCGCGGTGCCGTCGAAGTGCACCTGGACCACCCGGCCGAGGCCGTCACCGGTGATCGCGGCGGCGTTGTGGTGGCCGGCGACCGGCGACTGGACCAGTTCCCCGTCGCGGATGCCGACGCCCTGCGCGGCACCGGAGTTGTTGATGTCGAAGAAGTCGCCGTTGACCGCGGCGACGGCCCGGGACCGGTCGACCGCGCCGCGCAGCGGCTCGGCTCGGGCCACCTCCCCGGAGTTGACGTAGTCGACCCTCAGCCCGCCGTTCAGGTCGGCGGTGAGCGCGTCGGCGCGCAGCCAGCCGGCGGCGTCGTACCGGTCGAAGGAGGTGAGGTCGAGCCCCGGCGCGACCGGCCGGATGGTCCGGGCGGTCTCCAGTCCGTCGGCCGGCGCGACGGCGGCTGGGGCGAGCGCCACCGCGGCGGCCGGGTACGACGAGGCGGGGGGCGCGTCCTCGGCGGCGGTGCCGGCGGCGGGCGGCGCGGCGGACGCCGGGACGGCCCCGGCGAGCGCGAGCAGCGGCGTCAACAGCAGGACGCCGGGAAGGCGGGCGGTTCGGCTGCGGGTACGCATGGACGACAGTCAACCCGGCGGTGCACAGAAGTTTCAATACCCGGGGACTTAATTGAAGGAAAATTCCAGCGCCCACCGCCCCCGGACACGACGAAGGGCACGGCCGGTGTGGCCGTGCCCTTCGCGGGTCTCACCCGGGTGAGGTCACTCCCCCGGCGTCGACTTGGCGATCTGCATCAGGAACTCGATGTTGGTGCGGGACTTCTTGAGCCGGTCCAGCAGCAGGTCCAGCGCCGCCTGGGAGTCCAGCGAGTGCAGCACCTTGCGGAGCTTGTGGATGATGGCCAGCTCCTCCGGCGAGAGCAGGATCTCCTCCTTGCGGGTGCTGGACGCACTGACGTCGACCGCCGGGAAGGTCCGCTTGTCGGCGATCTTCCGGTCCAGCTTCAGCTCCGCGTTACCGGTGCCCTTGAACTCCTCGAAGATGACCGTGTCCGCCATGGATCCGGTCTCCACCAGCGCGGTGGCGAGGATGGTCAGCGAGCCACCGTTCTCGATGTTGCGGGCCGCGCCGAGGAAGCGCTTCGGCGGGTAGAGCGCGGTGGAGTCGATACCACCCGACATGATCCGGCCGCTGGCCGGCGCCGCCAGGTTGTACGACCGGCCGAGCCGGGTCACCGAGTCGAGCAGCACGACCACGTCGTGGCCCAGCTCGACCAGGCGCTTGGCCCGCTCGATCGCCAGCTCGGCCACCGTGGTGTGGTCCTGCGGCGGACGGTCGAACGTGGCCGCGATGACCTCGCCCTTGACCGTGCGCTGCATGTCGGTGACCTCTTCGGGCCGCTCGTCCACCAGCACCACCATCAGGTGGCACTCCGGGTTGTTGTGCGTGATCGCGTTCGCGATCGCCTGCAGCACCATGGTCTTACCGGCCTTCGGCGGCGACACGATCAGCGCGCGCTGCCCCTTGCCGATCGGCATGACCAGGTCGATCACCCGGGTGGTCAGGATGTGCGGCTCGGTCTCCAGCCGCAACCGCTCCTGCGGGTACAGCGGAGTGAGCTTGTAGAACTCGGGACGACGCTTGGCCTCGTCCAGCTCCATGCCGTTGATGGTGTCCAGCCGCACCAGCGGGTTGTACTTGTCCCGCCGCTGCTCGCCGTCGCGCGCGGAAGCCCGCACCGCGCCGGTGATCGCGTCACCGCGGCGCAGCCCGTACTTCTTGATCTGGGACATCGAGACGTAGACGTCGTTCGGGCCGGCCAGGTAGCCGGTGGTCCGGACGAAGGCGTAGTTGTCGAGGATGTCGACGATGCCGGCCACCGGGACGAGCACGTCGTCCTCGCTGACCTGCGGCTCGCGACCGCCCTCGCGACCGCCCTCGCGGCCACCGTCGCCGCCCTCGGCGCGCTCGCCGCGGCCACGCCGACGGTCGCGGAACCGGCTGCGCCGGCCACGCCGGCCGCCGCCCTCGCCGTCCTCGTCGGTGTCGTTGTCGCGCTGGGCCCGATCGCCACCGCGGTCGTTGCGGTCGCCCCGGTCGGTGCGGTCACGCTCGGCCCGCTCACCGCGGTCGTTGCGCTCGCCGCGCTCGGCCCGGTCGCCACGATCGGCCCGCTCGTTGCGGTCACCGCGCTCGGCACGGTCACCGCGCTCGGCACGCTCACCGCGCTCGGCCCGGTCCCGGCCACGGCCCTCGGCGCGCTCGCCGGTCTCGGCGGGAGCGGCCTCCTCGGTCCGCGCCTCGACGGCACGCCCCTCGGCGGGACGACCCTCGACGGCACGCCCCTCGGCGGGACGACCCTCGACGGGACGGCCCTCGACGGGACGGCCCTCGGCGGCGGCCCGGCTGCGGCGGGTCCTGGTACGGCCCTCGGCCTCGCCGGCGGCCGGTGCGGCGGCAGCCTGCTCGGCAGCCCGCTCACCGGTCTCGCGAACCTCGGCGTGCACCTCTTCACGGGCGGGGGCGGCCGCGGCCGCGACCTCGGCCCGGGGTCGAGGGGTGCCGGCGGCGCCCTGCTGCCGCTCGGTGATCGCGCTGATCAGCTCGCCCTTGCGCATGCGCGCCGTCCCGGAGATGCCGAGCGACGCGGCCAGGCTCTGCAGCTCTGGCAGCAGCATCGCCGACAGACCGGTGCCGCTGCGTCGACGACGGGCGGGGGCAGCGGTGGTGGCATCGCCAGCGACGTTGGAAACATCCGACGTCACGTCGGTGGTGTCGCTCAATGGATTCCTTCCCTCGATAGGCCGGGACTGCCCGGAGTCGACAAGCTCAGGTGGCCGGGCGGCCTCGGTGCACCCGCCTCGCATGGACACGTCGCGGGAGTCTGTGGCACAGCAGCTGGTCGGTTTCCCGACTCACCAACATCGGTGAGCAGGTCTCGCCGTCTGCGGCGACCTGTGGAAACTGCGGTGCGGCGTGGGCCTTGGCAGGGGTGACGGGCTTACCGCCGAGAGCTTCGGGGGTGCGCCGACCCGCAGGGAGATCGCATGCTTCGCGGCTGTGCTAAGTCTAGAGCGTAATCAACTCTTCCGACCTGCGGCAACAGGGTCCCGCTCGGCGTGTCCCAGTCTACCCCGCGCGACCGTTGCGCCGCGCACCTCTACCGACAACCGCCAGACCTGCCAGTCTGTTCCCGCCTGAAAGCCGCCCGGCAGCTCGCCCAACGCCAGCACGGTCGGCCCCGCCCCACTGACCACAGCCGCCACATCCGCCGCACGCAACGCGCTGACCAGGGCCGCCGTCCCCGGCATCCCGGGCGCCCGATAGTCCTGGTGCAGCCGGTCGACGGTCGCCGGCAGCAGCAACGCCGGCTCGGCCGTCAGGGCGTGCACCAGCAGCGCCGCCCGGCCGGCGTTCTGCGCGGCGTCGGCGTGCGGGACGGTCACCGGCAGCGCCGCCCGGGCGGTCGCGGTCAGCCCGCGCTCGGCCGGGACGAAGACGGTGGGCCGGACCCCCGCGGCGACGGGCAGCGACACCGCCCGCGCGCCGCCGGGCTCCGTCCAGGCCACGGTGAACCCGCCCAGCAGGCAGGGGGCCACATTGTCCGGATGGCCCTCGATCTCGGCGGCCAGCCGGAGCACCCCGTCGTCGTCGAGCCGTTCCGGCCCGTCGGTGACCAGCGCGCGGGCCAGCAGCACCCCGGCCACGATCGCCGCCGAGGAGGAGCCCAGGCCACGGGCCTGCGGGATCCGGTTGACGCACTCCAGCGCCAGCCCCGGCGGCTGGCCGCCGAGCAGGTCGAAGGTGGCACGCATGGCGCGGGCCACCAGGTGCCGGTCGTCCTCCGGCAGCTCACCGGCGCCCTCGCCGGTCACCGACACCCGTACGCCGCCCGAGGTCACCTCGGCCGCCACGTCGTCGTGCAGCCCGAGGGCGAGGCCCAGCGCGTCGAAGCCCGGGCCCAGGTTGGCGCTGGTGGCGGGGACCCGGACGCGGACCGGCCCGGCGGCGAAAGTCAACGGCACCGGCTCATGCTAGGGCCCGGGACCGACGTGGCGGGGTTCCGCCCGGAGCGTGGGAACTGATCATTTCGGCTAGCCTGACCCGACCCACGGTCAGACGGAGGCGGCATGGAACTCTTCAGTTTGTCGATTTTCGCCGGGGAGTTGCCCACTCTGGCCGTGCTGGTGACCGGCCTGGTGCTGGCCGTGGCGCGCCGCGGCCGGCTGCCCCGCCGGGCCCGGGCGCTGATGATCTCGGGCATTGCGGTGCTGCTGGCGGTCAGCCTGCTCAGTCTGACCTTGAACCTTGTCCTGCCGCACCTGCTCGATGTCGGCTGGGCCGGTGGCGGCGGGTACCGCCGGTTACGGCTGTTCAGCCTCGCCGTCGGTGTGCTGTGGGCGATCGGATATCCGGTCGGGCTCGGCCTGCTCGTCGCCGCGGTGTTCGCCGGCCGGCCGATCGCCGCGCCCGCCGTGGACTGGGCGGGCTGGACGCCGCCGGCCGGGGACGACGCGGACCACCCGGACCCCGGCCCGCTGTCGCCGGCCCCCGCCGCCACCCAGTGGGGCGTGACCGACCTCCCCGCGCCCCCGCCCGACCGCACCTGATCCGCCGGGTGACGCCGGCCGCCACGGGGCATCGGGAGGGCGGGCCGGCGGTCAGGGAGCCGGCGCGGGCGCCGCCTCGGTGGCCGGGTCGGACAGCGAGAGGCGACGGGTGGCGATCCGCCAGCCCACCGCGTAGACCAGCGTCACCAGGCCGCAGCCGGCGAGCACCACCCGCTCGTCGACCACATCCACCACCGAGGCCACCACCAGCTGGCTGACCGAGATGGCCAGCGTCGCCAGCATCATGTCGGTGGCGAAGACGCGGCCGCGCAGCCGGTCCGGCACCTCGCCCTGGAGGGCGAAGTTCGACAGCACCCAGTTGCTGCCGCCACCGAAGTGGGCGACGAAGACCAGGACCAGCACCAGCGGGAACCAGCCGACCACCGAGGTGCCCAGGTAGGCCAGGCCGTACAGGGACATCGACGCGGCCAGGCCGGGCAGCAGCCAGGCCCGGTTGGTGAGCACCCGGCGCATCAGGATCGGCCCGACCAGCGCCCCCGCTCCCCGGAACGCGAAGAGCAGGCCGGCGCCGACCGGCCCGACGCCGTACACGCCGGCGAGCAGCGGGAAGACGGTCAGCACGCCGTTGCCCAGCCCGACCGCCGACTTGACCGTGACCAGCGCCAGCACCCGCGGCCGGTGCCCGATGTAGCCCAGGGCCTCGCGGATCGCCGCCCAGGTGCGCGGCGTCGGCAGGTCGGCGTCCCGGGGGGCCTGCAGCGGCCGGCGGATCAGCGCGGCGAGGCCCGCGGCCAGCGCCAGGCCGACGGCCGCCACCCAGAAGCAGGCGTACGGCCCGGCCGCCGCGCTCAGCACGCCGCCGAGCGAGGCGCCGACCACGGTCATCGTGCCCCAGGCGGAGCCGGCGACCGCGTTGCCGGCGGCCAGCTCGTCCGGGTCGAGCACGTTGGGCAGGGCGGCCTGCGCGGCGGGCGAGTAGAACGCCTTGGCCACCGCCACCGCGGCGATCGCCAGCATGGCCAGCCACGCGGTGCCGGCGGTGCGCACGCCGAGCAGGAGCAGCACCCCGAGCAGGGCGGCGGCGTTCGCCACCATCATGATCTTCTTACGGTCGAACCGGTCGGCGATGGTTCCCGTGTACGGCAGCAGCAGCGCGACCACCCCGGTGTCCAGGGCGAGCACCAGCGCGCCCCAGACGCCGCTGCCGGTCAGCTTCGGCAGGAGCACCAACAGCGGCACCATGACGAACCAGTCGGCGCCGAAGACCACCAGCTCGGCCAGGAAGAGGTTGCGGAAGTTCCGGTTGCGGGTGAGGACCGAGAAGGTGGGCGACACGTGCCCGAACCTTACCCGGCCGCTCACACCGCAGTGGCGCGTCGCAACAGCTGGGAGACGGTGACGAAGGTGTAGCCGCGGTCCCGCAGCCCGTCGATCATCGCGGGCAGGCCGCGCAGCGCCACCTGGCGGCGCTCGGCCCCCACGTCGTGGGCGAGCAGGATGGCGCCCGGCACGACGTCGGCCACGATGCGCCGGGCGTGCCCCGCCGGGTCGTTCGGGAACTCGCTCTCGACCATCTGGAGCGACCAGAGCACCAGGCGGTAGTCGAGGCGTACGGCGGCGTGCAGGACCGCGCCGCCGAGGTGCCCGTACGGGGGGCGGGCCACCCGGGGCGGGCGGCCGGTGACGTCGGTGATGGCGTCGTGCGAGCGCCGCAGGTCGTCGTGGACCTCGGCGGCGTCCATCCGGGCCAGGTCCCGGTGCCGCCAGCTGTGGTTGCCCACCTCGTGCCGGCCCAGCCGGTCCCGGATCAGGCCGGCGTGCCGGCGGACCCGCTGGCCGACCAGGAAGAAGGTGGCCGGCACGTCGTGCTCGTCGAGGGTGTCCAGCACCGTCGGCGTCCACTGTGGCAGCGGGCCGTCGTCGAAGGTGAGTGCCACCGTCCGGCTCTCGGTCGGGACATGCCAGACCACCTCCAGCGCGCCGCCGCCGACCTGCTGCCGGCGGTTTCCCACGGTGGCGCTGGCCGGCCCGCCGGCGAGCGGGAGCCGCCGGTCGGCGAGGTACGTGGTCTCGGACATCCCGACGGCGCCGACCGCGGTGCCACCGGCCAGCAGCGCGCCGCCGCGAAGCACCGTCCGTCGTCCCCACCGCGCACCGTCCCCGCCCGGCATGCCCCGCCCCCGCCCGTGTCGTCCGAAGTGGATGATCGACAACCGACGGTAGGGGGCGGCCGCAACGCCGGCACAGGGCGAAGGTCACGCTGGGCTGTCGGAGGGTCGACAGCGCAGCGCCCCCGGCCGGTGGTACGGGGCCGGGGGCGCTGCGGGTGGGTCGGACTACTCCTCGGTCGGCGGCAGCGGCGAGCGCCGGCTCTTCGGCAGCCGCAGCACTTCGAACTGGTCCGTGCCGTCCAGCAGCGCGGCCGAGGGCGCCGGCCGGGCCGGCGACCCGGCGGCCGGCGTACCGGTGGCGGCGACCCCCACCGGGACCGGCGCGTCGGCCTCGTCCCCGGCCGGCGCGGCCGGCTCGACCGGGGCCGGGTCACCGGAGCGCCGGGCCCGGCGGGCCCGCAGCGACTCCTTGGTGCGCTCCACCATGGTGTAGAGCGTCGGCACCAGCACCAGGGTCAGCAGCGTCGAGGTGAGCAGACCGCCGATCACCACCACGGCCAGCGGCTGGGAGATGAAACCGCCCTCACCGGTCAGCCCGAGGGCCATCGGCAGCAGCGCGAAGATGGTGGCGACCGCGGTCATCAGGATCGGACGCAGCCGCCGCCGGCCGCCCTCGACCACAGCCTCGGTCACGCCCATCCCCTGCGCCCGGTACTGGTTGACCAGGTCCAGCAGCACGATCGCGTTGGTCACCACGATGCCGACCAGCATGAGCACGCCGATCAGCGCCGGCACGCCCAGCGGGGTGCCGGTGACCAGCAGCAGGCCGATCGCGCCGGTCGCGGCGAACGGGATCGAGATCAGCAGGATCAGCGCCTGGGTGATGCTGCGGAAGGTCGCCACCATGATCAGGAAGACGATCGCGATCGCGGCCAGCACCGCCAGGCCCAGGTCGCCGAAGGCGTCCTCCTGCTCGGCGCTCGCCCCACCGACGGCCACCGTCGCGCCGGGCACGTCGATCTCGGCGACCCGCTTCCGCAGCTCCTTCGTGATCGCCCCCAGGTTGGAACCGGTGGCGGTGCCGGTGACGGACACGCTGCGCTCACCGTCGATGCGGGTGACCTGCTGCGGTCCCTCGCCCTGGGTGACGTCCGCGATGTCGTCCAGCTTGACCGGGCCGACCGGCAGGGCGCGCAGCTGCTCCACGGTCGTCGGCGGGGTGGCCGAGGCCCGCAGCACCACGTCCTGCTGGCCGCCGTCCAGGGTCACCCGCCCCAGCGGGGAACCCCGGTACGCCTGCGACACCAGCTGCCCGACCGCCGCCTCGCTCAGCCCGACCCGGGCCGCGGCGAGCCGGTCGACGGTGACGTCGACCCGGGGCACCCGTGTCGCCAGGCTGGTCGAGACGTCCGCGACGTCGGGCGTGCCGGCCATCGCCGCGCGAGCCTCCTCGGCGGCCCTGGCCAGCGTCTCCTGGTCGGCGGCCTGGACGACCAGCTCCAGCTGGTCACCCTGGCCCTGACCGAAGGTGAGTTCGCCGCCCTCGGCGCCGAGGGCGTCGAACTTCTCCCGCAGGATCTCCTTCATCTCCTTGGCGTCGGTGTCGCCGTTCAGCGCCACCGACCAGCGGGCGGTGTTGTTGCCCCCGCCGCCCAGCCACGGCTGGTCGCTGCCGCCCGCGGTGACCTGGTACGTCTCGACGCCGTCGGTCCGGCCGAGCACCTCCTCGACCCGGCGGGCCGCCTGGTCGGTGGCGGCCAGGCCGGCGCCCGCCGGCAGCTCCTGGGTGATGTTCAGGGTGTCCTGGCCGGAGTCGTCCAGGAAGTTGGTCTCCAGCTTCTGGGCGAGGCCGAACGTGCCGAGCAGCACCAGCAGCCCCACCGCGACGGTGATCCAGCGGGTCTTGCGGGTGCGGGTGGCGAACCCGATCGTCGGCAGGTACGTCCGCTGCAACGGGCTGCGCAGCTCCTTCTCCTCGGCGGCCCGGCGCACCTCGGCGTCGTCCGCCCCGGCCCGGCGCGGCGTGAGGAACCAGTAGGCCAGCACCGGGATCACGGTCAGCGAGACCAGCAGCGAGGCGAGCAGGGCCACCGTCACGGTGATCGCGAACGGGGCGAAGAGCTGCCCGACGAAGCCGCCCACCAGCGCGATCGGGGCGAACACCGCGACCGTGGTGAGGGTCGACGCGGTCACCGCGCCGGCCACCTCGCGGACCGCGGCGACGATCGCGTCCCGCTTGGGTTCGCCGTACTCCAGGTGGCGCTTGATGTTCTCCAGCACCACGATCGAGTCGTCGACCACCCGGCCCACGGCGATGGTGAGCGCGCCGAGGGTGAGCAGGTTGAGCGAGTAGTCGCCGACCCAGAGCGCGAGCAGCGCCACCACCACCGACAACGGGATGGAGACCGCGGTGACCAGGGTGGAACGCACCGACAGCAGGAAGACCAGGATCACCACCACGGCCATCAGCAGGCCGAGCAGGCCCTCGGTGGTCAGGCTCTCGATGGACTTCTCGACGAACGGCGCCTGGTCGAAGACGACGGTCAGCTCGGCGCCGGAGGCGGAGCGCAGGGCGTCGAGCCGGTCCCGGATCTCGTGCGAGATGCGCACGGCGTTGCCGTCCGGGGCGGCGATCACCTGGACGCCGAGGCTCTCGATGCCGTTGGTGCGGGTGATCGCGGTGGCCGGGGCGAGCTGCTGCTGCACCGCGGCCACGTCACCGAGGCGGACCGGCGGCGCCTTGGGCACGCTCGGGGTGAGCACGATGCCGCGCAGCTCGTCCAGCGTGGTGATCGGGGCGCCGACCTGCACCGGGAGCGCCCGGGTGCCGTCGGTGACCGCGCCGGCCGGCACGGAGATCCCGTTGGTCTTCAGCGCCGTCGCAATGGCGGTCGGGGCCAGCTTCGCGGCGGCGAACTTCGCCGGGTCCGGCGTGATCGTCACAACCTGGTCGCGGGTGCCGGTCACCTCGACGGTACGGACGCCGTCGATCCCCTCCAGTTCGGGTACGACGGTGCTGCGCAGCTTCTCCGCCAGCGCCCTCTCGTCGCCGCCCCCGCTGGCGGCGAGCACCACCGCGGGCAGGTCGTCGGTGCTCCCGGTGAGGACCTGCGGGTCCACCTCCGCGGGGAGCTGCGCGTCGATCCGGCCCAGCGCGGTCTGCATCTTGTTGGCCGCGTCGTCGACGTCGGTGCCGAACTCGAACTGCACCGAGACGGTCGCCGAACCCTCCCGCGAGGTGGAGGTGACCTTCTCCAGCCCGGGCAGGCCCTGGAGGCTGTTCTCGATCGGCTCGGTGACCTGGGACTCGACGATCTCCGGCCCGGCGCCGGGGTAGACCGCGACGACGAACGCGCCGGGGAACTCCAGCGACGGCAGCAGCTGCTGCTTGAGCGAGGGGACGGCGAACGCCCCGAACGCCGCGGTCACCACCGCGATCAGGGCGACCAGTCCCCGGTTGGCGAGGCTGGATCTGGCGAGCAGCGACATCGGCGGACTCACTCCTGCAGGAGGTCGACGGGGTGACCAAAGTGTGCCCGATTCACTTTCCCCCACCCCCACCGCCCCACGTGCGCCCCCACCCACCGGCAGCCCGCTCGTTGATCATGAAGTTACGTGGGAGGAAAGCGCGTTCCATGCCGCCAACCTCATGATCAACGCTCGATCCCGGCGGGGCCGGGGAGGTCAGGCGAGGTCGAGGGAGCGGGCGGCGGCCAGGGCGTCGTTGGCAATGGTGAGCGGCGCGGGGGCGGTGGAGATGGCCCACTCGGGGTCCTTGAGGCCGTGGCCGGTGACGGTGCAGACGACGGTGGAGCCGGGCGGGATCCGGCCCGCCGCGGCCTGCTGGAGCAGGCCGGCCACGCTGGCCGCGCTGCCCAGCTCGACGAAGACGCCCACCTCCCGGGCGAGCAGCCGGTACGCCGACAGGATCTCCCGGTCGGTGACCGCCGCGATCAGGCCCTGCGAGGCGTCCCGGGCGTCGATCGCCTTCGTCCAGCTCGCCGGGTTGCCGATCCGGATGGCGGTCGCGATCGTGGACGGCTCGTGCACCACCTGGCCGGTCACGATCGGCGCGGCGCCGGCGGCCTGGAAGCCGTACATCTTCGGGGTGCGGGTGGCGTTGCCGGCGGCCAGGTCCTCGCCGTAGCCCATCCAGTACGCGGAGATGTTGCCGGCGTTGCCGACCGGCAGGCAGTGGATGTCGGGGGCGTCGCCGAGCGCCTCGACGATCTCGAAGGCGGCGGTCTTCTGGCCGTGCAGCCGATCCGGGTTGACCGAGTTGACCAGCGCCACCGGGAAGTCCTGGGCGAGCTTCGCGGCCAGCGACAGGCAGTCGTCGAAGTTGCCCTGGACCTGGAGCAGCTTCGCCCCGTGCACCAGCGCCTGGGCGAGCTTGCCCAGCGCGATCTTGCCCTGCGGCACCAGCACCGCGCAGGTGATCCCGGCCCGGGCCGCGTACGCCGCGGCGGAGGCGCTGGTGTTGCCGGTGGAGGCGCAGATGATCGCCTTGTCGCCCGCCTCGACCGCCTTGGACACCGCGACGGTCATGCCGCGGTCCTTGAACGAGCCGGTCGGGTTGGCGCCCTCGACCTTCAGGTGCACGTCACAGCCGAGCCGGGCGGAGAGCACCGGCGCGGGCAGCAGCGGGGTGTTCCCCTCGTGCAGGGTGACGACGGGGGTGGCGTCGGTGACCGGCAGCCGGTCCCGGTACGTCTCGATCAGACCGCGCCACATGTCGCTCTCCTCGCCTCGCCCCGTCCCAGTCGGGGGTGTCTCAAGCCTGGACCAGCCGACCGGGGCGACGACCGGCGCACCCGCCGCCACCCACCAGACGGGACGCCCTACTGCCCGCCCTCCACCCGCAGCACGCTGGTCACCGATCCGACGATGTCCAGCCCGCGCAGCTCCCGTACGGTCGCGGCGAGCGCCGCGTCCGGCGCGACGTGGGTGACGATGACCAGCTCGGCGTCGGAGCCCCGACCGGCCGGCCCGCCGCCCGCCGGGCCCTGCCGGACGGTGGCGATGGAGACCTCGTGCCGGGCGAACACCCCGGCCACCGCCTCCAGCACACCCGGACGGTCGGCCACGTCGAGGCTGATGTGGTAGCGGGTCAGCGCCTCCCCCATCGGCCGCACCGCCAGGTCGGCGTACGCGGACTCGCTGGCCGCCCGCGCCCCGGCGAGCCGGTTGCGGGCCACCGCCACCACGTCGCCGAGGACGGCGCTGGCGGTCGGCGCGCCACCGGCGCCCCGGCCGTAGAACATCAGCTGCCCGGCCGCCTCGGCCTCGACGAAGACCGCGTTGAACGCGTCGCCGACGCTGGCCAGCGGATGGGTCAGCGGGATCATCGCCGGGTGCACCCGGACGCTGACCGTCTCCCGGCCTTCGGCGTCGGCGCCCCGGGCCGCGATGCAGAGCAGCTTGATCGTGCAGCCCATCGCCCGGGCGCTGGCCACGTCCGCGGCGGTCACCTCGGTGATCCCCTCGCGGTGCACGTCGGCGGCGGTGACCCGGGTGTGGAACGCCAGCGAGGCGAGGATGGCGGCCTTGGCGGCGGCGTCGAAGCCCTCCACGTCGGCGGTCGGGTCCGCCTCGGCGTACCCGAGCTCGGTGGCCTCCTCCAGCGCCTCGGCGAAGCCGGCGCCGGTGGCGTCCATCGCGGAGAGGATGAAGTTGGTGGTGCCGTTGACGATGCCGGTGACCCGGTTGATCCGGTCTCCGTGCAGCGAGTCGCGCAGCGGGCGCAACAGCGGGATCGCCCCGGCCACCGAGGCCTCGTAGTAGAGGTCGGCGCCACCCTCGGCGGCCGCGTCGTGCAGGGCCGCCCCGTCCTCGGCGAGCAGCGCCTTGTTGGCGGTGACCACGCTCTTGCCGGCCCGCAGCGCCTCGACCAGCCAGCCGCGCGCCGGCTCGATGCCGCCGACCACCTCGACCACCACGTCCACGTCGTCGCGCTTGATCAGCCCGAGCGGGTCGGTGGTGAACAGCGCCGGGTCGACCGGCAGGTCACCGCGGTCGCGCCCGACCCGGCGTACGGCGATGCCGGCGATCTCCAGCGGGGCGCCGATCCGGGCGGCGAGGTCGGCCGACTGCTCGTGCAGCAACCGGACCACCTCGCTGCCCACGGTCCCGCAGCCGAGCAGCGCCAAACGCACAGGTGACGTCATCCCACATCCAAAGCGAGCAGGTCCTCTTCGGTTTCCCGCCGGACGATCAGCCGGGCCCGGCCGTCCCGCACCGCGACCACCGGGGGGCGGGGCACGTGGTTGTAGTTGCTGGCCATGCTGCGGCAGTACGCGCCCGTGCCGGGCACCGCGACAAGATCTCCGGGCTGCACGTCGGCGGGCAGGAATTCATCCTTCACCACGATGTCCCCGGACTCACAGTGCTTTCCCACCACGCGGGCGAGCATCGGCTCGGCCACCGACGCCCGGTTCGCCATGGTGGCCGAGTACGAGGCGTCGTAGAGCGCGGTGCGGATGTTGTCGCTCATCCCGCCGTCGACGCTGACGTAGGTGCGGATCCCGTCGACGTCCTTGACCGTGCCGACCTCGTACAGGGTGAAGACGGCCGGGCCGACGATCGCCCGACCGGGCTCGATCGACAGGTGCGGCACGGCCAGCCGCTCCGCCGCGCACTCGCCGTCCACGATCTTGCGGAGCCGCTTGGCCAGCTCCTGCGGCGAGGCCGGGTCGTCCTGGGTGGTGTACGCGATGCCGAAGCCGCCGCCGAGGTCCAGCTCGGGCAGCTCCACGCCGCGGGCGTCGCGGATCTGCGCCTGCAGGGCGAGCACCCGGCGGGCGGAGACCTCGAAGCCGCTGGCGTCGAAGATCTGCGACCCGATGTGCGAGTGCAGGCCGCGCAGGTCGAGCACGCCCTCGTCGAGCACCTTGAAGGCGGCCGCCGCGGCCGCCCCGCCGGCGAGCGAGAAGCCGAACTTCTGGTCCTCGTGCGCGGTGGCGATGAACTCGTGGGTGTGCGCCTCGACGCCGACGGTCACCCGGATCAGCACGCCGGGGCGTACGCCGCGCTCGCGGGCCAGCGCGGTGAGCCGGTCGATCTCGGTGAACGAGTCGAGGATGATCCGGCCCACCCCGGCGTCCAGCGCCCGGGTCAGCTCGGCCACGGACTTGTTGTTTCCGTGGAAGCCGATCTTCTCCGGCGGCATCCCCGCCGACAGCGCGGTGGCCAGCTCACCGCCGGTGCAGACGTCGAGGTGCAGGCCCTCTTCGGCGATCATGCGGACCACGGCGCGGCAGAGGAACGCCTTGCCCGCGTAGTAGATGTCCACATCCGGGAAGGCGGCGCGGAAGTCGCGGCAGCGCGAGCGCAGGTCGTCCTCGTCGAGGACGTACAGCGGGGTGCCGTACTCGGCCGCGATGTCGCGGACGCCCAGGCCGGCGACGGCGAGCGCGCCGTCGTCGCCGCGCGTCACGTTGCGCGGCCACAGCTGCGGCACCAGGGCGTTGACGTCGGCCGGGCTACGCAGCCACGCCGGCCCCCGGCTGCCGATGTCGCCGTGCAGGGCACCGGCCTCATGCGCGCGCATCGATGCTCACATCCTCTCCGGAGCGGTGACGCCGAGCAGGCGCAGGCCGTTGGCGATGACCACCCGGGTCGCGTCGTTGAGCCAGAGCCGGGCCCGGTGCAGGTCGGTGACCTCCTCGTCGCCGCGCGGCAGGATCCGGCAGTTGTCGTAGAACCGGTGGTACGCCCCGGCCAGCTCCTCCAGATAGCGGGCCACCCGGTGCGGCCCCCGCAGCTCGGCGGCGGTGGCCACCACGGCGGGGAACTCGGCGAGCGCCTTGAGCAGCTCGTTCTCCTTCTCGTGCCCGAGCAGCTCGGCCCGGAAGCCGGCGGCGTCGCCGCGGGTCAGCCCGACCTCGGCGGCGTTGCGCCCGACGCTGGCCGTGCGGGCGGCGACGTACTGCACGTAGTAGACCGGGTTGTCGCGGGTGGCCCGCGTCCACAGCTCGACGTCGATGTCGATCGGGGAGTCGCTGGAGTAGCGGGCCAGCGCGTACCGGGAGGCGTCCACGCCGATCGCGTCGACCAGGTCCTCCAGGGTGACCACGGTGCCGGCCCGCTTGCTCATCCGCACCGGGGCGCCCTCGCGGACCAGGTTGACCAGCTGGCCGATGAGGATCTCCAGGTTGCGGTCCGGGTCGTCGCCGAAGCAGGCCGCCATCGCCTTCATCCGGCCGATGTAGCCGTGGTGGTCGGCGCCCAGCATGATCACGACCCGCTCGAAGCCGCGCTCGCGCTTGTCCAGGTAGTAGGCGCAGTCGGCGGCGAAGTACGTCCACTCGCCGTTGGACTTGCGCAGCACCCGGTCCTTGTCGTCGCCGAAGTCGGTGGTGCGCAGCCAGGTCGCGCCCTCGGCCTCGAAGAGGTGGCCCTGCTCGCGCAGCCGTTCCAGGGCGAGGTCCAGCTCGCCCCGGTCGTGCAGGTCCTTCTCGTTGAAGTAGGTGTCGAACTCCACCCCGAAGGCGCGCAGCGAGGACTTGATCTCGGCGAACATCAGCGCGACGCCCTCGACCCGGAAGACCTCCTGGGCGGCGGCGTCGTCCAGCTCCAGCACGTCCGGCCGGACGGCGCGGACCTGCTCGGCGATCTCGGCGATGTACGCGCCGCCGTACCCGTCCTCGGGGGCCGGCTCGCCCTTCGCGGCGGAGAGCAGCGACCGGGCGAACCGGTCGATCTGGGAGCCGGCGTCGTTGAAGTAGTACTCGGTGCCGACGTCGGCGCCGGTGGCGCGGAGCAGCCGGCTCAGCGCGTCGCCGACGGCCGCCCAGCGGACGCCGCCGATGTGCACCGGGCCGGTGGGGTTGGCCGACACGAACTCGAGGTTGATCTTCTGGCCGGCGAGGGCGTCGCTGCGGCCGTACTCCGCGCCGGCCTCGACGATCGACCGGGCGAGCTGGCCCGCGGCGGCGGCGTCGAGCCGGATGTTGAGGAAGCCGGGGCCGGCGATCTCCACCGACTTGACCCCCGGGGCCCGGCCGAGCTGGTCGGCCAGCGCGGCGGCCAGCTCCCGCGGGGGAACCCCCACCTTCTTGCTGAGCTGCAGCGCCAGCGTCGAGGCGTAGTCGCCGTGCTCCGGATTGCGCGGTCGCTCCACCGCCGTCCGCTCCGGGAGCGCGGCAGGGTCCAGGCCGCGCTCGGTGAAGACGGCGTGGGCTGCGGAGAGGACGACCTCGGCGAGTTCTGCGGGAGTCACTGAACCATGTTATCGGGGGTAGACTCGGTCACTCGGCGGCGACCCTGCGCGTCACCCTGCCCGCCAATCCCCTGACCGACCGACCTGACGAGGCACCATGAGCATCAGCACCCCGGGCGGCCCGGAGCGCCGTCCGACCGTGGTCAGCACCGGCAAGAAGCCGGCGGCTGGCCGGCCCGCGTCCGGCGCCAAGCCCGGGGCCGGCAAGTCGGCGGGCTCCCCCCGCCAGACCTCGGGTGGCAAGGGCCCCCGCAAGCCGATCGCGCCGGTCAAGGTGAGCCAGGGCCGGTCCTGGGGCCCGATCGCGCTCTTCGTGGCCGTCGGCGTGCTCGCCGCGGCGATCATCGGGTACGGCGCGTACGCGGCCTTCCAGGGCTCCAAGCCGTGGGAGAAGCGGGCCGCCGACATCGACGGCATCGTCGACTTCCGCAAGAAGGACGCCAAGCTCGTCCAGGGCGGCCAGCACCAGCAGGGCGTGATCAAGTACGACGTCAACCCGCCGGTCGCCGGCCCGCACAACGCGGCCTGGCAGAACTGCATGGGTGACGTCTACGACGCCCCGATCGCCAGCGAGCACGCGGTGCACAGCATGGAGCACGGCGCGGTCTGGATCACGTACCGCCCCGACCTGCCGGCCGACCAGGTGACGAAGCTCAAGACCAAGGTCCAGGGCAAGGAGAAGCTGATGCTCAGCCCGTTCGACGGGCTGGACAAGCCGATCTCGCTGCAGGCCTGGGGCTACCAGCTCAAGGTCGACAACGCCGATGACGGCCGGATCGACGACTTCATCAAGACCCTGCGGGTGAACGCCTCGGTCGAGGGCCCGAACGCCAACTGCGGCCAGGGCATCACGGCCACCGGCACCACCCCGCGCGACCCGCAGCCCACCCAGCAGTAAGGACGGCGATGACCGCTCCCGTGACGACGGACAGCGCGCCCGACGAGGCCCCGGCCACCGACGGCGGTGGCCGGCGGTCCGCGCGCCGCTACGGCGTCCTCGCGCTGACCGTCGCCGTCGTGGTCGGTCTCCTCCTGGGGTACGCCGGCGGCCTGCTGACGCCGAGCCTCACCCGACCGGGTGACAGCTCGGCCGAGGCGGGCTTCGCCCGGGACATGACCAGCCATCACGCCCAGGCGGTGGAGATGGGGCTGATCGCCTTCCAGAAGGGCAGCGACCCGGAGGTACGCCAGGTCGGCGGCGACATCGCCACCGGCCAGCAGGGCGAGATCGGCACCATGCAGACCTGGCTGCGGTCGTGGGGGCTGGACCCGACCGGCTCCGAGCCGGCGATGGCCTGGATGCCGGACGGCCGGGACAGCCTCCGGGACGGGCTGATGCCGGGCATGGCGACGCCGCAGGAGATGGCGCAGCTGCGCGCGGCGCAGGGGCACGACCTCGACGTGCTCTTCCTGCGCATGATGATCAAGCATCACCTGGGTGGGATCCACATGATCCAGGGCATCCTCGACCACGGCGGGGACGACGACGTCCTCACCGTCGCGCAGACCATGAAGAACACCCAGCAGACGGACCTGGTCAACCTCCAGAACGCCCTCAGGCGCCTGGGCGGCTGATCCCGGCAACCGGCTCGACGGAGGCCCGTGTACCGCTGCGGCGGACACGGGCCTCCGTCCGTTCCGGCCCGCGCCCCTGTCCGTTTAGATGGCTTTCGCGGCCTTTGGTCGCTCCGACCGATTGCGGTCGTTGGAGACTTTTCTCCCCACATATCGTGACCAGTTGCGATTCGGGCTCGTTGCGCAGGACGTGGGGGTTGCACTGAGAGACGCGCGGCGTTCCGTCACCAGCTGGTGCCGGCGCCACACCATCGGCGGTGACGGAGCGGTGGCAGCCGTCCGTCGCGGACACCGGCAGGGCGAGCCCGGAACGCTCAGCCGCGAACAGGAACTCGAACTGATCGACGCCCTGCGAGGCGTCCACCCCGACGAGTTCGGGCTGGACGAGGAGCTGTGGACGCGACAGAGCCTGACCACGCTGATCCAGCGCCAGTTCGACCTGGCGATGGACGCCGGCACCGTCGGGGCGTACCTGCGGGCCTGGGGTTTGGGTCCGCGGGAGCCGCGGGAGCGGGCCTGCGGGCTCTGCGTCGGCGCGGTCGAGCGCTGGGTACGCAGCGAGTACCCGGCGATCACCCGGGCCGCCCAGGAGCACTCCGCGGAGGTCTACTGGATCGGCCGGGTACGCCTGCGCGGCACCATGCCGGCCGCGGACGTGATCTCCGCGGTGTCGTCCCGGGGCCGGGTCCGGTTCATGGTGACCACGCCCGGCGTGGACGCTCCGCTCCCCCGCGACTTCGTGCTGCGGCTCAGCGGCGCCGAGGAGCGCACCGTGCACCTGATCGTGGACGGCTCGTGGCCCAAGAACGAGTGGCCCCGACGCCTCCCCCGCCGCATCGTCCTGCACCCCCTCCCCAGCTGCGGCCGCGCCCTCGCCGCCGCCTGACCCCACCCCTTCCCGCGTTGATCATGAAGTTGTTGTCGGCGGGCACGGCGTGTCGGGACAACAACTTCATGATCAACGCGGGATTCGAGGGACGCGGAGGGGTGCGCCGGGTGTCGATTCGGTGTTCGGGACGGGGTTTGGTACTCTTCTCGGGTCGCTGAGCCCCCGTAGCTCAGGGGATAGAGCACCGCCCTCCGGAGGCGGGGGCGCAGGTTCGAATCCTGCCGGGGGCACACAACATCGCAGAAGCGGGCTCCGCGACAAGACGAAACAAGGATTCCCCGGCGGGTAAGCCGGGGAATTTTTCGTTTCCGGATCGGCACCCGCCCGCAAGATCGAGTACCACGTCTGGCACGCGCCGGACGGCGAAATACGCGGCGTCGGCCGTGTCGCGCCCGGCGCGCGAGGGGTGAGGTCGCCCTGCCCGTCCCGTCCCGGCGTACAACACCGGCTCGGCCAGCAGGTCGTTGACGCTGCCCGGCCGCGACGCGCTGGCACGGCAGGACACGTCCAGGATCATCACACCGCCAGCAGCATCACCTCATCCGGCCGGGAGCCGGGGTGGACCGACCCGGGCCGGAGACCGGCGCCACAGCCGCCGATGTCTACCGTGTCACCCGGCGGCCGAGGAACCAGACAGCGCCGCCAGCCGGGGCAGGGACCGGGCGCCATATTGCCGGATTGTTACAACGGCCGGCCAACGGAAACTTGCGGATCGCCGTCGCGCGTGAATAAGTTGTGGTACGCAACAAAACCTCGTGAGGCCTAACCCAGCGAGAGGCATCCATGATGTTGGCGAGGTGCAGCAAGTCATGAGTGACGCGCCCATCCTCCTGGAGATGCGCTCCATCACCAAGGAGTTCCCGGGAGTCAAAGCTCTTTCCGACGTCAACCTCGTGGTGCGCGCCGGTGAGATCCACGCCATCTGCGGCGAGAACGGCGCGGGCAAGTCGACGCTGATGAAGGTGCTCAGCGGCGTCTACCCGTACGGCACGTACGACGGCGACATCGTCTACCAGGGAGCCGAGACCCGCTTCTCCGACATTCGGGCGAGCGAGGCCGCCGGCGTCGTGATCATCCACCAGGAGCTCGCGCTCATCCCGCACATGTCGATCACCGAGAACATCTTCCTCGGCAACGAGCCGCGCAAGCGGGGTGCGATCGACTGGAAGGCCGCGAACCGGATGGCGCTCGACCTGATGGCCCGGGTCGGTCTCCAGGAGGACCCGGACACCCTGATCAAGGACATCGGCGTCGGCAAGCAGCAGCTGGTGGAGATCGCCAAGGCGTTCGCCAAGGACGTCAAGCTGCTGATCCTGGACGAGCCCACCGCCGCGCTCAACGAGGCGGACTCGCGCCACCTGCTGGACCTGCTGCGCGGCTTCCGCGCGCGGGGCATCACCTCGATCATGATCTCGCACAAGCTGAACGAGATCGAGGCGATCGCCGACCAGATCACCATCCTGCGCGACGGCAGGACGGTGGAGACCCTGGACGTCCAGGAAGGCGCGGTCGACGAGGACCGGATCGTGCGGGGCATGGTCGGCCGCGAGCTGAGCAGCCGCTTCCCGGACCACACGCCCAAGATCGGCGAGGTCTTCTTCGAGGTCCGCGACTGGAACGTCCGGCACCCGATCTCCGCCGAGCGCCAGGTCTGCAAGAACGAGAGCTTCGTGGTGCGGCGCGGCGAGATCGTCGGCTTCGCCGGCCTGATGGGCGCGGGCCGCACCGAGCTGGCGATGAGCGTCTTCGGCCGCTCCTACGGGGTGTACGAGTCGGGCACGATCATCAAGGACGGCAAGGAGATCGTGCTGAAGTCGGTGGCGGACGCGATCCACCACGGGCTCGCGTACGTCAGCGAGGACCGCAAGGCGATCGGCCTCAACCTGCTCGACGACATCAAGGCGTCGACGGTGGCCGCCAAGCTGTCCAAGATCTCCCGGCACGGCGTCCTCGACCAGGTCGCGGAGTACAAGGCGGCCGAGTCGTACCGCCGGGAGCTGCGGACCAAGACCCCCTCGGTCGACGAGAGCGTCTCCAAGCTCTCCGGCGGCAACCAGCAGAAGGTCGTCCTGGCGAAGTGGATGTTCACCGACCCCGACCTGCTGATCCTGGACGAGCCGACCCGCGGCATCGACGTGGGCGCCAAGTACGAGATCTACGGCATCATCCAGCGGCTCGCCGACCAGGGGAAGGGCGTCATCGTCATCTCCTCGGAACTGCCTGAGCTGATCGGGCTCTGCGACCGCATCTACACCGTGTTCGAAGGAACCATCACCGGCGAGATCGCCCGCGAGGATGCGGACCCGGAGACCCTCATGAAGCAGATGACCTCTACGAAGAAGATGCAGACACGATGAGCCGAATCAAGGACCTGCAGAAGAACCTCTTCGGAGGCACCACCTCCAACGCCCGGCAGTTCGGGATGATCTTCACCCTGGTGGCGATCGTCCTTCTGTTCCAGATCTGGACGGACGGGCTGACCCTGCGGTCGGACAACCTGATCGCGCTGTTCCAGCAGAACTCGTACATCCTCATCCTGGCCATCGGCATGCTGATGGTGATCGTCGCCGGGCACATCGACCTCTCGGTCGGCTCGGTCGCGGCCTTCGCCGGCATCCTGGTCGCCAAGTCGATGGCGGAGTGGGACCTGCCCTGGCCGGTCGCCATCCTGTTCGGCCTGGCCATTGGCGCGATCATCGGCGCCTGGCAGGGCTTCTGGGTGGCCTACATCGGGGTGCCGGCGTTCATCGTCACCCTGGCCGGCATGCTGCTCTTCCGGGGCGGCAACCAGTACATCGGCAACGCGAACACCATCCCGGTGCCGGAGGAGTTCCGGACGATCGGCTCCGGCTTCCTGCCCGAGGTCGGCCCGAACACCGGCTACAACAACCTGACCCTGCTGCTCGGCCTGGCCGCGTGTGTGGCCGTGGTGTGGCGGGAGCTGCAGTCCCGCAAGACCCGTCGGGAGATGGACGCCGACCCGGCACCGATGTGGATCTCGGTCCTCCGGCTGGCCGTCATGGTCGGTGTGATCGTCTTCGCCTCGCTGCGCTTCGCCAGCGGTCGCGTCGGCACCAGCTTCCCGGTCTCCGGCATCATCCTGGTGGCGCTGGTGCTGGCGTACTCCTTCTACACCCGCAACACCGCCGGCGGCCGGCACATCTACGCGGTCGGTGGCAACTCGCGGGCCGCTGAGCTCTCCGGTGTGAAGCTCAAGCGGGTCAACTTCCTCGTCATGATGAACATGTCCGTCCTGGCCGCCCTGGCCGGCATGATCTTCGTGGCCCGTTCGGCGGCCTCCGGTCCGCAGGACGGCAACGGCTGGGAACTGGACGCCATCGCCGCGGTCTTCATCGGCGGTGCGGCGGTCTCCGGCGGTATCGGGACCATCAGCGGTTCGATCGTCGGTGGTCTGGTCATGGCCGTGCTCAACAACGGCCTGCAACTGATGGGCGTCGGCACCGACAAGGTCCAGATCATCAAGGGCCTGGTCCTGCTCCTGGCCGTCGCGATCGACGTCTACAACAAGAGCCAGGGGCGGTTCTCCGTCATCGGCAGCATCACCCGCACGTTCCGCCGAGACGCACCACCCGCCGCTCCCCCGTCCTCGTCCGACGCGGAGCGTCAGCCCGCCACGACGACGGTGTCCGGCTGACGGCCACCGACCTCTCCCCTGTCACCACTGAAGAAGGGCATTACCCTCTCATGCGTAATCTGCTTGCCAAGACGGTGGCCATCGGCGCCATCGCGACGCTGGCCCTGACCGGCTGCGGCTCCGGCCGTGACGGTGAGTCCGGCGGCTCGGACACCCCGACCAAGGGTTTCGCGGCCGACAGCCTGATCGGCGTCGCCCTGCCGTCGAAGACCTCGGAGAACTGGGTCCTCGCCGGTGACCTGTTCACCAACGGCCTGAAGGAGGCCGGCTTCAAGAGCGACGTGCAGTACGCCGGCGCGTCGACCACCGTTGCCGACCAGCAGGCCCAGATCACCGCCATGGTGACCAAGGGCGCCAAGGTCATCGTCATCGGCGCGACCGACGCCGCGCAGCTGTCGACCCAGGTCGCCGCGGCGCACCAGGCCGGCGCGAAGGTCATCGCGTACGACCGCCTGATCACCAACACCCCGGACCTCGACTACTACGTCGCGTTCGACAACTTCAAGGTCGGCCAGCTCCAGGGCCAGGCCCTGCTGGACGGCATGAAGGCCAAGAAGCCGAACGGCCCGTACAACATCGAGCTGTTCTCCGGTTCGCCGGACGACAACAACGCCGGTGTCTTCTTCAACGGCGCGATGAGCGTGCTCAAGCCGGAGATCGACAAGGGCAACGTCGTCGTCGCCTCGAAGCAGACCGACGTCAAGCAGACCGCCATCCAGGGCTGGAAGGCCGAGGGTGCGCAGGCCCGCATGGACCAGCTGCTGACCTCGACCTACGGCAGCAAGCAGCTGGACGGCGTCCTCTCCCCGAACGACACGCTGGCCCGCGCGATCATCACCTCGATCAAGGGTGCCGGCAAGCCGATCCCGGTCGTGACCGGTCAGGACTCCGAGGTCGAGTCGGTCAAGTCGATCATGGCTGGCGAGCAGTACATGACGATCAACAAGGACACCCGGAACCTGGTCAAGCAGACCATCGCGATGGTGAAGTCCCTCCAGGCCGGTGACAAGCCGGAGATCAACGACACCAAGTCGTACAACAACGGCAGCAAGGTCGTCGACACGTACCTGCTCCCGCCGGTCGCCGTGACCAAGGCGAACGCGGCCGAGGCGTACGCGAACGACCCGAAGCTGGCGCCGCTCACCAAGTAAGCACCGTCAGGGTAGTCACGACGTCGGGTCCCGGAAGTCCGTTTCCGGGACCCTTCGTTGTACTCCCCGGCAGCAACGCATCAACCAACCGACCGGGAGGCGGCCTGACCGTGGCGACACCCATGCGGTCCGGGCCACCCCGGCAGGGCCGCAACCCGGACCTCCTGCCAACCTCGGCGCCCGGCGCCAGCCAGGAGGAGATCCGCCGGCAGAACCTCGGCGCCGTGCTGCGCTACGTCCACGTGCACGGCCCGACCACCCGCGCCGAGCTGACCGGTCGGCTCCGGCTCAACCGGAGCACCATCGGCGCGCTCGCCGCCGACCTCGCCGCCGCCGGCCTGGTGACCGAGGAGGCGCCCACCACCGCCCGCCGCGCCGGCCGCCCCTCGCTGGTGGTCAGCCCCCGCTCCGACCGCGTCTACGCGCACGCGCTGAGCATCGAGGCCGACCGGCTGCGCGCCGCCCGCGTCGGCCTCGGCGGCCGCATCCTGGACCTGCGTGAGGTCGACCGGCCGTCCGGAATGGCCGCCCCCGACGCCGTCGCCCCGCTGGCCGACCTCGTCCGCGACATGGAACGCGCCGTACCCGGTGACGCGCTGCTGGCCGGCGGCGCGGTCGCCGTGGTCGACACGACCCGCGACGCCGACGGCCGGATCCGGATCGGCGGCGCCGACGAGACGCTGCACGCCGCGCTCAGCGCGGAGTTCGCGGCCGGCCCCCGGTTCGTCACCGGCGACCTGGCCGACATCGCCGCCCTCGCCGAGCACGTCCGGGGCGTGGCGGCGGGGGTCAACGACGTCGTCTACCTGCACGGTGACCTGGGCGTCAGCGCCGGCATCATCAGTGGCGGCCGGCTGGTGCTCGGCCACCGCGGGCGCAGCGGCAAGGTCGGCCACATGGTGGTCAACCCGGACGGCCTGCCCTGCGGGTGCGGCTCACGCGGCTGCTGGGAGACCGAGATCGGCGAGGCGGCGCTGCTGCGGCACGCCGGCCGGGAGCCGGGCGACCCGGACGCGGTCGCCGAGGTCCTGCGCGCGGCGGCGGCCGGGGAGCAGCCGGCGGTGGCGGCCGTGGAGCGGGTCGCCGACTGGCTCGGGTTCGGCGTGGCCAACCTGGTCAACGTGGTCAACCCGAACACCGTGGTGTTCGGCGGCTCGCTGCGCGAGATCTACCTCGCCGGTGCGGGCACCGTCCGCCGCCGCCTGGACACGATGGTCCTGCCGCCCTGCCGCGAGATCGTGCACCTGCGCGCGGCGGCGCTCGGCCGCGACGCCGCCCTGATCGGCGCGGCCGAACTGGCCTTCGACACGCTCCTGGCGGACCCGCTGCACGCCGGCGCCGCCGGCTAGGTGTCGGAGGCGCGGACCGCCCGGAACAGGAAGCCGGGCAGCGAGAGCGGCCGGCCGCCGGTCTCCGCGGCCACGTCGATCTCCTCGATCTCCGTGTCGACCCACTGCGGCTCGGCGAAGCCCGCCCGCAGCAACTCCTCGGTGACGCCCCAGCCCTGGTCCGCAGCGAAGGCAACCGCCAGGACGAAGACGGTCGCGCCCGGCGCGGCGAGGCCCGGCAGCAGCGCGAGGTACGCCTCCACCGCGCCGCCGCCGCGCCGATGGAGACTGTGCAGCAGACCGGAGTCGAACACCGAGTCGAACGGTGCCGACGGCAACGACAGATCCGTGGCGTCCTGCACCTCGAAGCGCACCGTCAGGCCCTCGCGGGCGGCCTTGGCGCGGGCCATGTCGATCGCCACGCGCGAGATGTCGACCGCCGTCACCTGGTAGCCGCGGCGGGCGAGGGCGATCGCGAGATCACCGGGGCCGCAGCCGATGTCGAGCACCTTCGGACCCTTCACCCCGCGGTCGAGCACCGCCGCGAGGGCCGGCTGCGGACCGCCGATGTCCCAGGGCGGCCCGCCCGAGCCGGCGGCGTCGCGGTAGAGCGCGTCGTAGTCGTGAGGCCCGTATCCGTGGACCTCGGCGTCGTGTGCGGTCACCGCAAACCCCCCGGACAACTCGTTCGCCGGCCGGACCTCGACCAGCGCCGTCGGATCGTCGGCGCGACCCGGGTCAGCCGGCCGCCCGTCGGGCCCGGGCCCGGCGTTTCCCCTCGTGCATGGCCTGCACCCGGGCCACCGGGATGGTCCGCCCCTCGGCGACCAGGTCGGCCGGGAGCCGCTGCGGGGCCGGCAGCGCGTCGGCCCACGGGTCCCGGTCGGCCACCAGCGCCGGCACCGTCCGCACCGTGAAGTCGGCCGGGGTGATGCCGTCGAGGTCGTCCCAGGCCACCGGGAAGGAGACCGGCAGGCCGGGCCGGACCCGGGGGCTGTACGTGGCCACCACGGTCGCCCCGCCGGCCCGGGTCGCGTCGACGAAGACCCGGCCACCCCGGTCCTCCCGGATGAAGGCCGTGGTGGCCAGGGCGGGGTCGAGCCGTTCGGCGTGCACGGCGAGGGCCCGGGTGGCGGCGGCCGCCTCCTCGGCGGTGGTCGCCGGGTCGACCGGTACGAAGACGTGCACGCCCTTCGCCCCGCTGGTCTTCACCGCCCCGGCCAGGCCGACGTCGTCGAGCGCCCGCCGCACCAGCGCGGCGGCCCGGACGACCAGCCCGAACGGCTCTCCCTCCGGCGGGTCGAGGTCGAGCACCAGGTGGGTCGGGTGCTCGGGGTGCGCCAGCGTGCTCAGCGTCGGATGGTACTCGATCGCCCGCTGGTTGGCGAACCAGAGCAGGGTGCGCCGGTCGTCGCAGAGGGCGTACGACACCTGCCGGTGGGACGCCTCCGCCCAGACGGAGGTGCGGCGCACCCAGTCCGGGGTGTATTTCGGCAGGTTCTTCTGCATGAACGGGTCCTGCCCGCGCAGCAGCCGGATCACCGAGAGCGGCCGGTCGCGCAGGCCGGGCAGGATGCGCTCGCGCACGGCGTCCAGGTAGTCGACCAGGTCCCGCTTGGTGACGTCACCGCCGGCGAGCAGCGGTTGGTCCAGGTTGGTCAGCCCGACCCCGTCCCGGGTCTCCTCCGCCCCGCTCATCAGCCCACCTTCCCGGCTGCGTCGTGCCGCCGCAAGCCGACGCGGCGGTCAGCCCGCGAACGGGTCGCCACCGCCGCGCAGCGCGTCGAGCAGCCCGGCGGCCCGGGCCCGGGCGGCGGCGTACACGCCGGAGCCGAGGCTGATCCGGGCCACGCCGAGGCGGGCCAGTTCCCCGACCCCGGGCGTGCCGGGGCGCAGCAGCACGTTCACCGGCCCGTCGACCGCTGCGACGAACCGCCCGACCAGCTCCGGGTCGGCCAGCAGGATCGGGTAGACGCAGTCGGCGCCGGCGGCGCGGTAGCGATCGGCCCGGCGGACCGCCTCGTCGAACGCGCCGGCCGGATCGCCGGCGGCGCGCAGGAAGACGTCCACCCGGGCGTTGACCACCAGGTCCGGCCCGGCCGCCGCGCGGACGGCGGCGAGCAGGTCGGCCTGCTCGTCCACCTCGCGCAGCCGTCCGGTACCCGGTTCGGAGTCCTCCAGGTTGAGTCCGGCCGCCCCGGTGGCGAGCAGCCGCTCGACCAGTTCGGCCGGCGGCAGGCCGTAGCCCCGCTCCAGGTCGGCGGTGACCGGCACCTCGACGGCCCGGACGACCCGGGCCACCGCGGCGAGCATCTCGGCCACCGGGGTGGCCTCGCCGTCGGTGTGGCCGAGCGATTCCGCCACGGCGGCGCTGCTGGTGGCGACGGCGGGGAAGCCCGCGGCGGCGACGGCGCGGGCGGAGCCGGCGTCCCAGGCGTTCGGCAGGATCAGCGGGTCGCCGGGGCGGTGCAGGGCGCGCAGCACGGCGGCGGAACGGGTCGACGTCATGGGTCGATTCTCGGCCGGCGGGTGGCCCACCCCTAAGCTCCAATCCCGTGCCGATGGACTGGGCCGGTTTCGGCGTCGACCTGCACTTGGAGCTGGACGCCAGCGGCGGCCGGCGGGCCGGGCTGGAACGCGCGCTGCGCGCGGCCATCCGGGACGGCCGGCTGCCGCCGTCGACGCGGCTGCCCGCGACCCGGGCGCTCGCCGCCGAGCTGGGCCTGGCCCGGGGCACGGTCAGCGCGGCGTACGACCAGCTCGTCGCCGAGGGCTGGCTGGTGGCCCGGGTCGGCTCCGGCACCGAGGTGAGCCCGCTGCGGCCGGCCGGGCCGCCGGCCGCCCCGCCGACGCCCGGTCCGGCCGCGCCCCGGTACGACCTGCGGCCGGGCAGCCCGGACGTGGGCGCTTTCCCGGTCACCGCCTGGCTGCGGGCCACCCGCCGGGCGCTGGCCGTCGCCCCGGCGAGCGCGTACGGCTACGGCGATCCCCGCGGGCGGGCCGAGCTGCGGGCCGCGCTCGCCGGCTACCTGGGCCGGGCCCGCGGCGTGCTGGCCGATCCCGAGCGGATCGTCGTCACCAGCGGGTACGTCCAGGCGCTGGTGCTGCTGACCACGGTGCTGGCCGAGGCCGGCGCGCCGACGGTGGCGATGGAGGACCCGGGGTTGCCCTTCCACCGCGAGGTGGTGCGCCGCCAGGGCGGCCGGGTGCTCCCGCTGCCGGCGGACGACGGCGGGGCCCGCACCGATCTGCTCGGCGTCGGGGAGCTGGCCGAGGTGGCGGCGGCGGTGGTCACCCCGGCCCACCAGTACCCGACCGGGGTGACGCTGCGCCCGGAGCGCCGGCACGCGCTGACCGGCTGGGCCCGGGACGCCGCCGCCCTGGTGGTGGAGGACGACTACGACGGCGAGTTCCGCTACGACCGGCAGCCAGTCGGCGCGGTGCAGGGCATGGCTCCGGAGCAGGTCGCCTACGTCGGCACCGCGGCGAAGACCCTCGGCCCGGCGTTGCGGCTGGCCTGGCTGGTGCTGCCGGCCCGGCTGGTCGAGCCGGTGGTGGAGGCCAAGCGCCACCTGGACGTGCAGACCGAGGTGGTCGGGCAGCTCGCGCTCGCCGACCTGATCACCAGTCACGGGTACGACCGCCAGGTGCGCACCGTCCGCCGCCGCTACCGGCAGCGGCGTGACCTGCTGCTGGAACGGCTGGCCGGGTGGGTGGCCGTCGGCGGGGTCGCCGCCGGGCTGCACGCCACCGTCGCGCTGCCGCCGGGCGGGCCGACCGAGGCGGAGGTGCTGGCCGCCGCGGCCGCCCGGGGACTGGCGCTGACCGGGCTGGACGCCCACCGGCACCGCCCCGGGGCGGGCCCGCCGGGGCTGGTCGTCGGGTACGCCACCCCGCCCGCGTACCGCTATCCGGCCGCACTGGACGAGCTGGCCACGGTGCTGCGTACCGTCGCCACCCGGCCCTGACCTCGGCGCAGCGCCACCAGGGCGACCAGCAGCGCGGCGGCGACCAGGGCGGCCGCGGCGGCGAACGCGGCGCGGTAGCCGGCGGCGAGGGCGTCGGACCCGGCCCGGCCGGCGGCGCCCAGCACCTCGGTGCGGTGGGCGGCCAGGGTGGCCAGCGTGGCCAACCCGAGCGCGCCGCCGACCTGCTGGGTGGTGTTGGCCAGCCCGGAGGCGAGGCCGGCGTCGGCCGGGTCCGCGCCCGCCATGGCGAGGGTGGTGACCGCGGGCAGGGTCAGCCCGCCGGCCAGGCCGAAGACGAGGATCGCCGGGAGCACGTCGGTCGGGTAGTCGCCGTCCACCGGCAGCCGGGCCAGCAGCAGGAACCCGGGTACGGCGAGCGCCAGCCCGGTGAGCAGCACCGCCCGGCCGCCGAACCGGGCGATCAGCCGTCCGGCGAGGCCGAGCGCGACCACGGCGATCACCACCGGGGTGGGCAGGAAGGCCAGCCCGGTGGCGGCCGGCGCCAGGCCCAGCACGAGCTGGAGTTCCAGCGCCAGCAGGAACTGGAAGCCGAAGAACGCGGCGATGGTGAGGAACTGGACCAGGTTCGCGGCGACCAGGTCCGGCGTGCGCAGCACCCGGGGCGGCAGCAGCGGGGTGGCGGCGACCGCCTGCCGGAGCGCGAACGCGCCGAGCAGCGCCCCGGCCAGCAGCGCGGCGGCGAGGGTGCGCGGGGACGTCCAGCCGTGCTCGCCGGCGCCCACGATCGCCACCACGGTGGCCATCAGGCCGGCGGTGACCAGCGCCGCGCCGGGCAGGTCGAGGCCGGCCCGCAGCCCGATGCCCCGATCTGCCGGCACCCACCGGATCGCACCGCCCACGATGAGCAGGCCGATCGGCAGGTTGATCAGGAAGATCGCCGGCCAACCGGCCAGCTCGGTGAGGAACCCGCCGGCCAGCAGGCCGACCGAGGCGCCGGCCGCGCCGGTGAAGCTGAACACGGCGATGGCCCGGGCCCGCTCGGCGGGCGCGGGGAAGAGCCCGACGACCATGCCGAGGCCGACCGCGGTGGTGAGCGCCCCACCGGCGCCCTGGAGGAAGCGGGCGACGACCAGGGTGGTCGGGTCGCCGGCCAGCGCGCAGGCCACCGAGGCGAGGGTGAACAGGGCGACCCCGGCGAGGAACACCCGGCGGCGGCCGGCCAGGTCGCCGAGCCGCCCGGCGAGCAGCAGCAGCCCGCCGAACGCGACCAGGTAGGCGTTGACCACCCAGGGCAGGTCGGCGGCCGCGAAGCCGAGGTCGCGTTGGATGGCGGGCAGGGCCACCGCGACGATGCTCCCGTCCAGAATGATCATCAGGCTGCCGGCGCAGAGCACGAGCAGCGCCGCCCATCGGTTCGTCATCGACGTCTCCTTGGTGCACGGTTTGTTACCAAGGCCATCGTCTGTGACCATCAGACCGAGCGGAAGGAGGCACTTTGGTGTCCCAGGGGAACAGCTGTGTGTCCATCGGACGCGCCCAGGCCCGCGCCTGCACGGTCCGCGAGGCGCTGGACCGGGTCGGTGGCAAGTGGAGCATCGGCATCCTGGTGGCGGCCGCCAAGGGGCCGGTCCGCTTCACCGAACTGGAACGACAGGTGGAGGGGATCAGCCGGCGGATGCTGACCCTCACCCTGCGCAACCTGGAGCGCGACGGCCTGCTGCACCGGCGGGTGTACCCGACCGTGCCGCCGAAGGTGGAGTACACCGCCACCCCGATGGCCCTGGAGCTCTACGAGTCGCTGGTGGCGCTCACCGACTGGGCCGAACGGCACCGCGGGGCGATCAGCGAGGCGCGGGCCGCGTACGACCGGGAGCACGCGGCGCAGTGACGCCGGCGGCGACCGGCGCGTCCCACTCGACGTGGTGGTCGTAGAGCCAGGCGAGGGAGGAGCCGCCGGTCTTCGCCATCCGCCTGGCGTACAGGGGCAGGGCGACGTCCCGCACCAGCCGGGCGAGCGGACCGGCGGCCTTGGTGCCGCTGTTGCGCCGCCCCTGCGCCACCACCCGCTCGACCCGCTCCCGGCGCAGCCGCTCGTACGCGGTGAACGCGGCCGGCACCTCGGGCAGGTCGCGCAGGCACCGGGCCAGCGTCACCGCGTCCTCGAACGCCATCGCCGCGCCCTGCCCGGAGGAGGGGGCGGCGGTGTGCGCCGCGTCACCGATGACGATCATCCGGTCGCGGTGCCAGATCGGCAGCGACGGCAGGTCGTAGGTGGGCCAGCCGTACCGGATCGGGTCGGTGGCCTCGACGATGCGCAGGGCCGGTCCGGCGTCGCCCGCGAAGAGGGCGCGCAGCCGGGCGCGCGACTCCTCCGGGCCGATGGCGGCGAGCTGGTCCGGGGTCAGCTCCGCCGGCTGGGGCGGGTTTGCGAACCACCAGATCTCGTCGTCGCCCACCGGGATCCAGCAGAAGAAGCACCGCCGACCGAAGACCATGTTCATCACGCCCGGCTCGCCGGGCAGCCCCAGGCCGCGGGTGAAGCCACTGGCGTTGAGCAGCGGGACGTAGCGGGGCGCAGGCGCCGCCGGGTCGATGATCTCCCGGGTCCGCGAGCGCAGCCCGTCCGCGCCGATCAGCAGGTCACCCTCGGCGCTCCGGCCGTCGGCGAAGCGGGCCCGTACGCCCGCCCCGGTCGGCTCGGCCGCGACCAGCCGGGCGCCGTGCACGACCGGTACGCCCTGCCGGGCGGCCTCGTCCCGCAGCGCCCGGTAGAGGTCGGACCGCCGCACCGTGGTGCTGCCCCGCCCCCGGGTACGGGTGCCGCTGGTGCCGAACTCGCCCAGCCGGCGACCCTGGTGGTTGAACATCGCCATCCGGGGAGTCGGGTGGCCGAGCCCGGCGACCAGCTCGTCCAGGCCGATCGCCCGCAGCGCGTCCATCCCGTTGACCGAGAGGGTCAGGAAGGAGCCGACGCCGACCGCGTCCCGCTCGTACGCCTCGTGGATCACCGAGTCGATGCCGGCGCGGCGCAGGGCGAGGGCGGCGACCGGGCCCGCGATACCGCCACCGATGATCAATGTCTTAGTCATGGCATGACTATACATAGAATGACTATCACAGGGAAGACCGTCACCTAAGGTGAGGCCATGGCCGCCCGCGCACACCGCCACTCACCGCTGGCGATGATGGTGCTCGCCCTCCTGGTCGAGCAGCCGATGCACGCGTACCGGATGCAGCAGCTCATCCAGGAGCGCGAGAAGCAGGACGTGGTCAACGTCGCGCAGCGCAACAGCATCTACCAGGCCATCGAGCGGCTGCGGCGCGACGAGCTGGTGCGGGTCAGCCACACCGCCCGGGACGAGCGGCGGCCGGAACGCACGGTCTACGAACTGACCGACGCCGGCCGGCGGACGCTGGACGGCTGGCTGGCCGAGGCGCTGGCCACCCCGGCGCGCGAGTTCCCCGAGTTCCCCGCCGCGCTCTCCTTCCTGCCGCTGCTGCCGCCGGCCGAGGCGGCCCGGCAGCTCGAACGACGCGCCGAGACCCTCGCCGCGCGCCTGCGCGAACGCGAGGCCGTCCTGGCCCGGGTCGACCTGCCGCGGCTCTTCCTGGTCGAGGACGAGTACCGGCTGGCACTGCTGCGCACCGAGCTGGAGTGGGTCCGCGGCCTCGCCGCCGACCTGCGGGCCGGGACGCTGACCTGGTCCGGCGAGTGGCTGGCCGGCTGGACCGGCGGGGTGGACGGCGCCGGGGAGTGACCGGTGTGGCGAACGCCACCCGAGGAGTCTGACCGATCGGTCAGGCTCTGACCGATCGGTCAGGCATGCTGGAACGCATGGCACGGACGACCCCGCAGACCCATGGCGAAATCCTGGCCGCGGCGGCACGGCGGTTCGCGGCGACCGGCTACAAGGGCACCTCGTTGCAGGACATCGCCCGTGAGGTGGGCTGTTCCAAGGCGGCCGTGCTCTACCACTTCGCCAGCAAGGAAGCCCTGCTCGCCGAGCTGATGGCCAGGCCGCTCGAGGTGCTGCGCCAGCTCGACGAACGGATCGCCGCCCTCGACGGCGCCGCCGCCCAGCGCGCCGCCGCCGAGGGCTTCGTGGACCTCGCGGTCCGCTTCCGGCGGGAGATCGCGCTGCTGCGCGGCGAGTTCCCCGAACTGCTGGCGCAACCGGCCTTCGCCCACGTCCAGCGCATCTCCGAACGGCTGCTCGACGCGCTCGCGGGGCATTGCGAGGGCCCGGGCGGCCGGATCGCGGCGATGGTCGTGCTGGCCGGGGTGCCGGAGGCGTGCGCCGAGTTCGTCGACGTGCCCGACGACGAGTTGCGCCCCGCCCTGCTGGCGATCGCCACCCGGGCGCTGCCACCGCTCGACCCACCCAACCCCGAATGAGGACAAGGATCTGATGGCGACCCTGCTGTACCGGCTCGGCCGGGCCTCATTGCGCCACCGGCGACTCGTCGTCGCCGTCTGGCTCGTCGTACTCGTCGGCCTCGGTTTCGCCGCGGCGACCCTGCGCGGCCCGACGGCGAGCAACTTCACCATGCCCGGAACCGAGTCGCAGCAGGCGCTGGACCTGCTGGCCGAGCGGTTCCCGGCGGCCAGCGGCGCCACCGGGACCATCGCGGTCAAGGCGCCGACGGACGGCCAGCTCGCCACGCCCGAGGGGCAGACGCTGGTCAAGGGCGTCGTACAGGAGGCCGCGACCCTGCCCGGCGTGGTCGGCGCCGTCGACCCGTTCCAGGTCCAGGCGGTCTCCCCCAACGGCCGGTACGCCCTGGTGCAGGTGCAGTTCGCGACGGGCGCCGACGAGGTAACCGACGAGCAGCGCGAGGCGTACGAGAAGGTCGGCGCGCAGGCCGAGGCGCAGGGCTGGCAGATCGCGCCCGGGGGTGAGGTGCTCAACACCGAGCCGGAGGTCGGCTCCACCGAGGCGCTGGGCGTGCTGGTCGCCGCGATCGTCCTGATCGTCACGTTCGGCTCGCTGGTCGCCGCCGGGATGACCATGCTCAATGCCCTGATCGGCGTCGCCGTCGGTATGGCCGGCCTGTACGCGCTCAGCGGCGCGGTCGAGCTGACCAGCACCGCACCCATCCTGGCCCTGATGCTCGGCCTGGCCGTCGGCATCGACTACTCGCTCTTCATCACCTCCCGGCACCGGCAGAACCTGCTCGACGGGCTGGAGCCGGACGAGGCGGTCGGCCGGGCCGTGGGCACCGCCGGCTCCGCCGTCGTCTTCGCCGGCGCCACCGTGGTCATCGCGCTGGCCGGCCTGGCCGTGGTCAACATCCCCTTCCTCACCGTGATGGGGCTGGCCGCCGCCGGTACCGTCACCGTGGCGGTGCTCGTCGCGATCACGCTCCAGCCGGCGCTGCTCGGCTTCGCCGGCCGCAAGGTGCTCCCCCGCAAGCTGCGTCGGGCCGAGGCCGCACCGGCCGCCGGCGACACCCCGGCGGCGGAGGACCGCTCCGGCTTCGGCTTCCGCTGGGCGCACTGGGTCACCAGGCTGCGGATCCCGGTCATCCTGGTCGGGCTGCTCGGCCTCGGGCTGCTCGCGCTGCCGGCGCAGGACATGCGGCTGGCCCTGCCGGACGCGGCCACCGCGCCCGAGGGCAGCGCGGCCCGGGTCAGCAGCGACGTCATCCGCGAAGGCTTCGGGCCCGGCTTCACCGGCCGGCTCGCCGTGGTGGTCACCTCGGATTCCCCGCAGGACACCGCGGCGGCCGTACCGCAGGTCACCGCGCTGATCCAGCGCACCGAGGGCGTGCTGGCCGTGGCCCCGCCGCAGGTGGACCCCTCCGGCCGGACGGCGCTGCTCGGCGTCATCCCCAGGACCGGGCCGACCGACGCGGCCACCGAGACGCTGGTCCACGACATCCGCGACGGCGTCGGCGCGATCGGCAACGCGGAGGTGCTGCTCACCGGCGTCACCGCGATCGGCATCGACGTCTCCGAGAAGCTCTCCGACGCGCTGCCGGTCTACCTGCTGCTCGTCGTCGGGCTGTCGATCCTGCTGCTGATGCTGGTGTTCCGCTCTATCCTGGTGCCGGTCAAGGCGGCGCTGGGCTTCCTGCTCACCGTGGCCGCCACCTTCGGCATCACCGTCGCGGTGTTCCAGCAGGGGCACCTGGCGGATCTGGTCGGGCTGGACACCCCGGGCCCGCTGATCAGCTTCCTGCCGATCCTGCTGATCGGCATCCTGTTCGGGCTCGCCATGGACTACGAGGTCTTCCTGGTCTCCCGGATGCGGGAGGACTTCGTGCACGGCGACACCCCGCGTCAGGCCACCATCAACGGGATGGGTCACGGCGCCCGGGTGGTGACCGCCGCCGCGCTGATCATGATCTCGGTCTTCGGCGGCTTCGTCTTCCTCGACGACCCGGTGATCAAGTCGATGGGCTTCGCGCTCGCGATCGGCGTCGCCATCGACGCGTTCGTGGTGCGGATGACCATCGTGCCGGCGGTGATGTCGCTGCTCGACCGGACGGCCTGGTGGCTGCCCCGCTGGCTGAACCGGGCACTGCCCAACGTGGACATCGAGGGTGAGGGGCTGCGCGCCCACCTCGACCGGGAGCCGGTCGACGCCTGACGGACGGGCCTGCCCGGCCGGCCTACACGCCGGCCGGGTAGGTCTCCATCTCACCCAGCGCGCTCAGCGCGGGCAGCGGATGCAGCACGGTGGTCTCGTCGCACCAGATGAATCCGTCGTACCGCTCGGCCAGCCGGGTCGGCACGTAGTTGCCCCAGGACTCGAACGTCGGGTCGTAGACCACCCCGATCGCCCGGTGGTCGACGGTGCCGGTGATCCACTCCGGCTCGTCCGCACCGCCGAAGACCAGCACGGCCCGCTCCGGCATCAGCTCGTGCAGTCGCCGCTCCACCGAACCCTCCCGGGCCGGCGGCACCACCATCGCCTCGGCCGGCGAACCCCAGCGCGGCGCGGCGACGACCGTGCCCCGGTAGCTGCCGAAGCCGACCAGCACGACGCCGTCCCGGCCCAGCCGTTCCCGGCCCAACTGGCCGATGGTCACCAGCCCGTCGGCGGCCATGTCGGTGGCCCGGGCGTCCCCCACGTGCGTGTTGTGCGCCCAGACGATCCCCCGCGCCTGGGGTCCGTAGTGCTCCAGCAGGCGGTCCAGGGTGTCCGTCATGTGGATGTCCCGCACGTTCCACGACTCCGGGCCGCCGCGCACCATCGTCCGGTAGTAGCGCTCCGCGCCGGCCACCACCTCCGCGTTCTGCCAGGCCGCGAAGGCGTCCGGGCCGTCCGAGGCGGCGTGTTCCCGGGTACGCGCCAGCAGGCGCACCACCTCCTCCTCGCAGCGCGCGGAGACGAACCGGCTGGCAGCGCCGTACTCCTCGAGCTGCTTGCCGTACGGCTCGAAGCAGCGGTAGGCCTCCTGCGCCGCCTCCAGCGACTGCGGGTCCTCCTCGCCGAGGTAGTCGAAGATGGCCTGCATGGACTCCCACAGGCTGTAGACGTCCAGGCCGTGGAAGCCGGCCCGCTCCCCCGCCGGGCGTTCCATGTTCCAGGCCCGCAACCAGCGGCAGAACCGGTTCACCTCGGCGTTCGCCCACATCCAGGTGGGCCAGCGTTCGAAGCATTCCAGCGCGAGCCGCGGGTCGGCGGCGCCGCCGGGCGCGCCGGTCACCGACCGGTTCACCCGGTCGCAGTCCGGCCAGTCGCCCTCCACCGCCACGAAGGAGAAGCCGTGCTCGGCGATGAGCCGGCGGGTGAGTTGCTCGCGGAGCCGGTAGTAGTCGTAGTTGCCGTGCGTCGCCTCGCCGATCATCACCACCCGGGCGTCCCCGACGCGCGCCAGCAACGGATCGAAGTCGCTCGGCGCGCCGAGCCGCTGAACCAGCATGTCCGCGGCTACCCGGCGGGTCGGCGACCAAACTCGGACCGTGGCCGCGGACGTCGATGGCCGCCCCGGTCTCACCCCCATCACCCGGTGTGCCGGCGTGCAGGACGGGTAGCCGGGCGGCATGACCGTCACCGGGGCGCAGTTGCAGGACTACCTGGCCGGGCTGGACTACCCGGTCTCCCGCGAGGACCTGATCCGCTGGGGCCAGGAGAACGGGGCCAGCACCGAGCTGTTGCAGATGTTGCGGGCGTTGCCCGCCGAACAGTTCAACGACCCCGCCGAGCTGCACGAAGCGCTCGCCACGCTCGCCTGAGCATGCCTGGCTCACGGCAGCCGAGCCCGTGGGTGCCGATCGCGTGGGTCGCGGGCGTGCAGCAGACGGAACAGGACCAGCCACTGCTCCGGCCAGACCAGCCCGACCGGCGTGGCCGGGTCGAGCCGGGCGGCCCGTAGCGCGCCGTCCACCCGGCCGCGCGGGTGCGCCGTGCGCAGCGAGGCGGCGAGCGAGCCGCCGACGCCGCCGAACCCGAGCTCGACCATCCTCCGGTACGCCGGCAGCGCCGCCGGGGGCAGCAGCGGCTCGGGGCGGCGCTCGACCCGCAGGATCCCGCCGTCGACGCCGGGCACCGGCCGGAACGCGGCACGGGGCACCCGCCCGGCCAGCCGCCAGTGGTGTTCCGGCCAGGTGAGCACGGTCAGCCTGCTCCACCGGCCGTGGTCGCCGGTGCGCTTGCGGGCGTACTCCAGCTGGGTGAGCAGCGTCGCGGCCCGCAAGCCGGGGGCGGCCAGGCACCAGCGGACCACCGCGGCCGTCAGCGACCAGGGGATGTTGCCGACCACGGAGAACGGCTCGTCCGGCGGCGGCGCGGCGAGGAAGTCCTCCTGTCGGTGGCTGACCTGGGGCAGTTGGGCGGCGAGGGCGGCCAGGTCACCGGCGGCGGCCGGGTCGACCTCGTACGCGACCAGCCGCGCGCAGCGGGCGGCGAGCGGCCGGGTCAGTTGACCGCGGCCCGCGCCGACCTCCAGCAGCAGGTCGTCGGGGCCGGGCCGGGCGGCCCGGACCAGCCGCGCGACGGCGGCCGGTTCGGTCAGGAAGTTCTGGGACAGTACGCGACGGGACCGGTCGCGTGCGGTGGTGCGGGATCGGCGGGGCGCCACGGGATCGTCCTGTCTGTCGCCGGTCGGCGACGGGTACGGACAGGCAGCGCGCACGGCGGGCCTGTCCGAGCGGATCGGGACTCGGACGACCCTGGAGATTCGGCGGGGGACGCGGACGCGCGCCTGCCGACCGCGAGGTTCAGCGGTCAGCGGCGTGGCGACGCCGGGTGCGACGCGACGCACGGGCACCGGTCGGTGGACCGGTCGGCGACGGTGCGGAGGTCAGGTCAGGCGCGGTGAGCGTCCCGGCCGGCCAGGGCCGGGCGCCGGACTCGCGGGCGGGCAACCAGGAGGAGGCCCCGCACGGCCGGCGCGGCGGCCACGTCGATCAGGGCGTGCGTGAACATGTCGGCCAGGCTAGTGGCGGGCCGGTCGCCCCGCGAGGGGTTTCCGGAAGCGCCCGGGCCGTCGCCATCCGCCGCTCACCTGGCTGTTCGACTCGCCGAGTCGCCACCGAGGTTGCCGGCTGCCGGCCAGCGGGCTGTCGGCGGCTCGCCCGGCCACGGAATCCGGGCTCCGGGCGCCCGGCCACGGACTCCGGGCTCCGGGCGCCCGGCTACGGACTCCGGGCTCCGGGCGCCCGGCTACGGACTCCGGGCCAGCGGCCACGAGCCACAGGCCATCGGCCACCGGGCCACCCGGCTGCGGGCCACCGGGCCACCGGGACCGCGGGCCACCGGCCACCGGCCACCGGGACCGCGGGCCACCGGCCACCGGCCACCGGGACCGCGGGCCACCGGCCACCGGCCACCGGGACCGCGGGCCACCGGCCACCGGCCACCGGCCACCGGCCACCGGCCACCGGCCACCGGCCACGGAGGGTAGCGTCCACCCCCACTCTCCGCAGCGAGCGATACCTCTGAGGCATAAAAATGCCTCAGAGGTATATCGCTCAAGACTCATATGCCCTGCGACCGGCGACACGCCCGGCCGGCACGCACCGCTGCGGTCAGGATCGGCCGGACTCAGGGACCCGACCGGACAAGGGGGGGCTCAGATCTCGACGGTGCGGCCCTCGGCGCGGGCGACCTCGGCGGCGGACAGGATCTCCACCACCTCCCGACCGAAGCGCACGTCGCAGCGGTGATCCCGGGTGCCGGCGTCGATCTCCTCGAGAAGCTGGTCGATCGCCGTGCCGAAGGCGCTGATGGCGTCGCCGTCGCCCGGCGGCACCGTCTCGGTGCCGTTCTCGCCGAAGAAGACGAAGTCGCGGGTCGTCGCCTCACGAGGCGCGTCCAGGGTGAGCGAGATCGCGCTGGTGGCGCCGCCGACGTGGGTGAGCAGCAGGTGGACCAGGCCGCTCGGGCCGTTCATCGCGGCCACCCGGGTGACCCGGCCGAGCACCGGCAGGATGATCGACAGCGCGTGTGGACCGATGTCCCAGAGTGCGCCGTGCTCGATCCGCCACTGCGAGTCCCCGTACGGGCTGCCGGGCTGGTAGATCGAGGCGAACATGGTCGCCCGCGCGTGCTGCCAGCCGCCGGCCGCGGCGGTCGAGGCGAGGAAGCCGGTGACGTTCGGGTGGTAACGCTGGGTGAAGAAGACCACCGAGGCCACCCCGGACTGCTGGGCGGCGGCGACCACCCGGTCGGCGTCGGCGAGGGTGAGCGCCAGCGGCTTGTCCAGCAGCAGGTGCCGGCCCGCGATGGCGGCGCGTACGGCGAGGTCCGCCTGGATGTCGGGCGGGAGCGCCACGGCGATCGCGTCGCACTCGTCCAGCAGCGCGTCGACGTCGCCGAACGCCGGTACGCCGTGCCGGTCGGCCAGCTTGGCGGCCCGCTCCGGGTTACGTCCCCAGACCCCGACCAGTTCGGCGCGCGGGTGCGCGTCGATCGCGGCGGCGTGCGTCTCCGCCGCCCAGTGACCGGTGCCAAACAAGCCGAACCGCAGCACGAGTACCCCCGGTGTCGTCGTCCGCCACGGCGGTGCCGTGGCGTGATCCAACCTAGTCGTCCGCGGCCGGGCCCGTCCGGCCGACCTGGCCGAGCGACCGGGGCGAGGGCGATTACTACGACGGTTAGTAGGCTGTGCCGGTGACCGAGACTCCGACGGTGTGCCCGCGATGATCAGCGCAGCCTCAGCCGGCTCGCCGGTGGACGGGATCCTCGCGACGGCACCGATCGTGCTGTCGCTCGTACTCGCGCTCTGGAGCCTGGTGGCGACGCTGCGCCACCGCGCGCCGGACCGGCTCCAGTTCGTCGGCCTGGCGGTGCTGGAGGTGGCGCTGCTCGCGCTGGCGGTGGCGGCGCTGGTCGCGCTCGGCGGCGGCGAGCGGCCGGGCGAGCCCGGCGCCTTCTTCGGCTACCTGGTGACGCTGGTCTGCCTGCCGCCGCTGGCCTGGGTGCTCGCCAGGATGGAGCCGACCCGCTGGGGCTCGGCGATCGTCTGCGCGATCTGCCTGGTCACCCCGGTGGTCGTCGTCCGGCTCCAGCAGACCTGGGAGATCCTCGGTGGTTGAGACCGGCACCTCCGCACAGGCCACGAACAAGGGTCCGGGTCGACTACTGATCGCGGTCTACCTGCTCTTCGCGATCGCCGCGACCTCGCGGGCCGGGCTCCAGATCGCCACGAAGTTCGACGAGGCGCCGGTGGCGTACCTGCTCTCCGCGCTCGCGGCGGTGATCTACATCGTCGCCGCCGTCGGGCTGGCCCGCGCCGGCCACGCCGGCCGCCGGGTCGCGCTCGCCTGCTGCTCGGTGGAGCTGATCGGGGTCGTCGGGGTGGGCGTGCTCAGCCTGGTCGACAAGGAACTCTTCCCGGACGAGACGGTCTGGTCGGGATTCGGCAGCGGCTACGGCTACATCCCGCTCGTCCTGCCCATCCTCGGCCTCCTCTGGCTCTACCGCACCCGCCACACCCCCACCTGACCCCACCACCGGTCGCGTGCGGCGGCACTTTCAGAGAAAGAGTGGCTATGGAAACCGGAATGGCCACTCTTTCTCGGAAAGAGTGGCCAGTTCGCGGGGTGAGGGGTGAGGGGGCGGGGTCAGGACTTGGGGCCGCCGGCCACGTAGATGACCTGGCCGGAGACGAAGGACGCGCCCTCGCTGGCGAGGAACGAGATGGTGTGGGCGACGTCCTCCGGGCGGCCGCAGCGGCGGACCGGGATCTCGGCGGCGGCGTGCTGCTGCAACGCCTCGAAGTCGACCTTCATCCGGGCGGCGGTCGCGGCGGTCATGTCGGTGACGATGAAGCCCGGCGCGACCGCGTTGACCGTCACGCCGAACGGGCCCAGCTCGATGGCGAGCGTCTTGGTGAAGCCCTGCAGGCCCGCCTTGGCCGCCGAGTAGTTCGCCTGGCCCCGGTTGCCCAGCGCCGACGTGCTGGAGAGGTTGACGATCCGGCCCCACTTCCGGTCGACCATGTGCTTCTGCGCGGCCTGGCTGAACAGGAACGCGCCCCGCAGGTGCACGCCCAGCACCGTGTCCCAGTCGGCGTCGGACATCTTGAACAGCAGGTTGTCGCGGAGCACGCCGGCGTTGTTGACCAGCACGGTCGGCCCGCCCAGCTCGGCGGCGATCCGCTCGACGGCCGCCTCGACCTGGGCCCGGTCGGACACGTCGGCGCCGACCCCGAGCGCTCGGCCGCCGTCGGCGGCGATCGCGTCCACGGTCTCCTTCGTCGCCGACTCGTCGATGTCGACCACGGCGACGGCCATGCCGTCGGCGGCCAGCCGGCGGGCGGTGGCCGCGCCGATGCCGCGCGCGGCTCCGGTCACGATGGCGACGCGGGGCTCCTCCGACATGATTACCTCCCGGTAACTTGTGGCTCGATCGAAGGAGCTTAACCCAGGGGTACGCCCACCCGGACCGGCCCGCAACGGCGGTCCGCGCCGTCGGACGCGGGCCGGGTCGCCGAGCGCATCGGACACCGCCGGGCCCGGGCTGCGGTCGGGCGGGAGGGTCAGACCGCCTCGCCCCGGCAGAGCCGGATCCAGCGGTAGCCGTAGCCGGCCAGCTTGAGGTTGTCCAGCTTGCCCACCTCGCCGTAGCCCCGGTCGGCGAGGACGTCATTCGGCAGGTCCGCCTCGGGCGCGAGCATGCTCAGGTCGACCTCGACGTCCTCGGTGCCCAGGTTGTGCAGGAAGACCATCGTCCCGGTCGGCCCGTCGGCGCGGTGCGCCAGCACCCCGGCCGGCATCGGCACATCGATGTGCGTCGTCGCGCCCGAGCCGATCTCGGGGGCCTCGCGCAGCGTACGGATCATCCGCTCGAACCAACCCAGCAGCGACTTCGGGTCACGGCGCTGGGCGGTCACGTTGACCTTCTCGTAGCTGAACTCGCCCTTGTCGATCACGGGCCGGACCAGCTTTTCCGGGTCGGCGGTGGAGAACCCCGCGTTCGGCTTGTACGACCACTGCATCGGGGTGCGGATGGCCTCCCGGCCGGGCAGCGACAGGTCCTCGCCCATGCCGATCTCCTCGCCGTAGCGCAGCACCGGCGTGCCGCGCAGCGAGAACTGCAACGCGTACGCCAGCTCGATGCGGCGGCGGTCGTTGCCGAGCATCGGGGCCAGCCGGCGCCGGATGCCCCGGTCGTAGATCCGCATGTCCTCGTCCGGGCCGAACTCGGCGTACACCTGGTTGCGCTGCTCGGCGGTGAGCCGGGAGAGGTCGATCTCGTCGTGGTTGCGCAGGAAGGTGGCCCACTGGCCGTCGGCGGGCAGTGCCGGGGTGTCGCGCAGCGCCTCGATCACCGGCTCCGGGTCCTGCCGGGCCAGGGCCAGCATGAGCCGGCCGTTGAGCATGAAGTCGAAGAGCATGTGGATCCGGTTGCCGGAGCCGCCGGCGTCGCCGAAGAAGGTGGGCAGCTGGTCCGGCTCGACGTTCGCCTCGGCCAGCAGGACCGCGTCGCCGCGCCGCCACTGCACGTGCTGGCGCATCTCGGTGAGGAACTCGAAGTCCTTGGGCGAGTCGGGGTTGCCGGGCTCGGTCAGCTCGATGATGAACGGCACCGCGTCCATCCGGAAACCGGAGACGCCGAGCTGGAGCCAGAACGACATCACCTTCTTGATCTCCGCGCGGACCTCCGGGTTGGCGAAGTTGAGGTCCGGCTGGAACGGGTAGAACCGGTGGTAGTACCACGCCTTCGCGGTGCGGTCGTAGCTCCAGGTCTCGTTCTGCTCGCCGGGGAAGACCATGCCCTGGTGCCGGTCGTCCGGCTCGGTGTCGGACCAGACGTACCAGTCCCGGTACGGCGAGTCGGGCGAGGAGCGGGCGGACTGGAACCAGGGGTGCTCGTCGGAGGTGTGGTTGACCACCAGGTCGATGATCACCCGGATGCCCCGGTTCTGCGCCTGGTGCAGCAGTTCCGCGAAGTCGCCCAGGGTGCCGAAGCGGGGGTCCACGTTGTAGAAGTCGGTGGCGTCGTAGCCGTCGTCCCGGTTCGGTGACGGGTGGATCGGGTGCAGCCACAGGCAGGTCACCCCGAGCCGGGCCAGGTAGTCGAGCCGGCCGATCAGCCCTCGGATGTCACCGACCCCGTCGCCGTCGGAGTCCGCGTACGTGTCGATGTCGAGGCAGTAGACGACGGCCTCGGAATACCACCTGTCACCCATGCCGGATGAACTTCTCCGATCGATCGCCGCCGCAAACCCGGCCGGCGCCGCAGGGCCGGTCCGCCCCGGCTTCGACCGGTACCGTGCTGATCATGGAGACCGGACTGGTACCGCCGAGCGAACCGTTGGACTGGACCCGGGGTACGTGGCTGCACCCACCGGTGCGCGCCGATCGCGGCCCGGCGGGCGAACTGGTGGTCGAGCCGGCGGCGGAGAGCGACTTCTGGCGGCGGACCAGCTACGGCTTCGTGCACGACAACGGGCCGGCCCTGCTGGCACCGCTACCGGTCGGCAGTGCCATGGAGGTGAGCTTCACCCTCGACCTCACCGGGCAGTTCGACCAGGCCGGCGTGCTGGTCCGGGTGGACGAGCGCACCTGGGTGAAGACCGGCGTCGAGCTGAGCGACGGTGAGCTGCAACTCGGTGCGGTGGTGACCCGGGAGTTCTCCGACTGGTCGCTCGCGCCGGTGCCGGAGTGGGCGGGGCGGGAGGTGACCGTCCGGGTCAGCCGGGCCGGGGACGCGCTGACCATCCGGGCCCGGGTTGACGACGAGCCGTGGCGGCTGGTCCGGCTCGCCCCGCTGGAACCGGCGGCCGAGGCCACGGCCGGCCCGTTCTGCTGCGCGCCGCTGCGCGCGGGGCTCGCCGTCCGGTTCAGCGGCTGGCGGCAGGGCCCGGCCGACACCGCGGTGCACCCGGAGGACTGACCGCCGGATCAGCGTGGCCCGCCTCACCCGCAGGTGTGGGCGGGCCCGTCCGGGGTATCACCGTCCGATCCCCGGCACCTGCGAAAGGACGACCATGGCGCTCGCCCAGAATGTCGACCCGTCGCAGTTCACCGGGCTGACCGGATGGGTGGCGAGCGTCATCGACTCGCTGGGCGCGGTCGGGGTGGCGCTGCTGGTGGCCCTGGAGAGCATCATCCCGCCGATCCCCAGCGAGGTCGTGCTGGCGATGGCCGGCTACCTCGCCAGCGAGGGCCGGTTCCACCTGGTGGTGATCGTGCTCGCCGCGACGGCGGGCTCGCTGCTGGGCGCGCTGGTGCTCTACTGGCTCGGCGCGGCGCTCGGCGAGGAGCGGTTGAAGCGCTGGCTGGACCACATCCCGCTGGTGGATTCCGACGACCTGGAGAAGGCCGACCGCTGGTTCGAACGGTACGGCCGGTGGGCAGTCCTGATCGGCCGAGTGGTGCCGGTGGTCCGCAGCCTGGTGTCGGTCCCGGCCGGGGCGAACCGGATGCCGCTGGGCGAGTTCGTGCTGTTGACCACGCTGGGCAGCGGGGTGTGGAACACGCTGATCGTGGGGCTGGGCTACGCGCTCGGGTCGCGCTGGGAGGACGTCGACCGGTACAGCAGCTGGTTCAACTACGCGATCTTCGCCGTCTTCGCCGTCATGATCGCGAGCTGGGTGGTGAAGAAGGTCCGCAAGCGGCGGGCACGGCGCGACCGGCAGTCGGTGACCACCGGTCGCTGACCGCGACGCCGTCGCTCAGTACTTCGCGGTGATCGAGGTGAACTCCCAGGTGTTCTGGGCGATGCCGGAGCAGTTGGAGACGACTCCCCCACCCGGGCAGGGGCGGTCCCGGTTGACCGACCAGAAGGTGAAGCGGGACAGGCCGCGCGCCTTGGCCCAGTCCCGGATCTGCGTCCAGGTGGCCGGGGAGGTCAGCTCCTGCTGGTCGGAGAGGCCGTTCATGCCGGAGATGCCCATGTGCGCGTACGCGGTGGCGTCCGACCAGCCGAAGGCGGTCTTCAGCGCGTTCCTCAGGCCCTCCGCGGCGTTGACCGTGCTCTGGTACATGTTCGCGCCGCCGCCGAAGTCGAACGGCATGATGGTGAAGGTGTCGATGTTCGCGCCGAGCGCGGCGGCCTGGTTGATCAGGCGGGTACCCCAGTAGTTCGGCCCGGTGGTCGAGGTGCCGAAGGTGACGATCGTCTTGATCCCCGGGTTGTTCTGCTTGACGATCTTCAGCGCGCCGAGGATCCGGTCCTGCACCACCTCGTTCTCGAACTCGTCGCTGTTCTCGATGTCGATGTCGATGGCCTTCAGCCCGAACGCGTTGATCACCTGCTGGTACGCGCCGGCCAGAGCGGCGGCGGAGGAGCAGTTCGGGCCAAGCTTGTTGCCGCTCCACCCGCCGATGGACGGGATCACGTCACCGCCGGCGGCCCGGATAGCGGCGATGGTGCTGGCGTGCGCGCCGCCGGTGAGCGGGCCGCTGCCGTCCCAGGCCGGGGTGCAGCCGCCGCCCGAGAGGACGAACGCGATGGTGAACCACTTGATCCCGGTCGCACCCATCACCGTCGACGGCGCGGGCGGGTCGCCCCAGCCCGGGTAGAGGTAGGGCGCGGCGGCCATCGGGGCGGTGCCGCCGGTGCAGCCGGTGGTGGTGGCCGAGACCGGCGCGGACTTCGCCGACTCGCCGGCGGAGTTGTACGCGGCCACCGTGTAGCTGTGCGCCGAGCAGGCGGCCAGCCCGCTGACCGTGGTCGAGGTGCCGGTGAGGGTGGCCCGGACGGTCGAGCCCTCGTACACCCGGTAGCCGGTGACCGTGCCACCGACGGCGTTCCACGCCAGCGCGATCGAGGAGGCCGTGGTGCCGGTGACCCGCAGGCCGCCGGGGGTGGCCGGGGCGGACGGGTTGCCGCCGCCTCCGCCGGTGCAGGAGCCGCCGTTGACCGTGCAGTTGGTCGGGTCGCCGTTACCGCTGACCACGAAACCGAACGAGGTGCTGGCACCGGGGGCGAGGGTGCCGTTCCAGGACTGGTTCACCGCGGTGACGTGCTGGCCGGAGGTGGTCAGCCGGGCGTCCCAGAAGGTGCCGAGCGAGCTGCCGGCGGGCAGGTCGAACTGCACGTTCCAGGAGCTGATGCTGGCCGAGCTGTCGTTGGTGACGGTGAACTTCGCCTCGTACCCACTGCCCCAGCTGGAGGTGCGGACGAAGGCGGCGGTGGCGGCGGACGCGGCCGGTGGCGCCACGACGGTGGCCGCGACCAGGGCGGCGGCGAGCGCGACGGCGAACGTCGCCGCGCGTGGAGAGCGGAGTTTCACGGTGGCCTCCAGGGACCTGTGGTGGGGGACCGCCCGGGGGTGGGCGGGGTCGCCGGCCCGCAGGGGGCGGGTCGGTGGTGCGGGAGGACCGGCCCGCCGCTGCGGTGGGCCGGCGGTGCGGACGAGCCGGGCCGGGGGGTGGGCCGGGTGCGGACTGGCCGGCCCGGGGTGGGCCGGCGGTGCGGACGGACCGGCCGGGGTGGGCCGGGTGGTGCGGCGTGGCCGGTCCGCGGGACGGCGGACCGGCCACGCCCGTCAGGGCAGGGTGGCCAGGTGCGGCTTGACGGTGCGGGCGAAACCGTTGCCGTTGCTGACGTCCCAGTTCACCGACCAGGTCATCGCGCCCCGGATGCCCGGGTAGGTGCGCGGCGGGCGGAAGCTGCCGCAGTTGGTGCCGCGGGCCAGGCAGTCCAGGGCCGCGTTGACCACGCTCGGCGCGACGATGCCGCCGCCGGCGGCGCCCGGCCCGGCGGGCAGGCCCAGGCCGACCTGGTCGGGGCGCAGCCCCGCCTCCAGCTGGATGCAGGCCAGGGCGACGATGAAGTTCACCGTGCCCTGCGAGTACGCGGCGTTCTGGTCGCAGCCGAGCATCGCGCCGGAGTTGTAGAACTGGGTGTTGACCACGGTGAGGATGTCCCGGATGTCCAGCGCCAGCTTGAAGTAGCCGGTGGTGGGCGACTGCATGTCGATGGTCTGGGGTGCCATCGTGATGATCAGGCCGGCGCCGACCTTCGCCCGCAGGGCGCGCAGCGCCTGGGCCATGTACGTCGGGTTGAGCCCGTTCTCCAGGTCGATGTCGACTCCGTCGAAGCCGTACCGCTGGATCAGCGCGTGGACGGTGTCGGCGAAGGCGGCGGCCGAGGTGGCGTCGTTGACCGCGACCCGGCCGGCCTCGCCGCCGACGGAGAGGATCACCTTCTGGCCGCGCGAGCGCAGGGTCTGCACGTCGGCGGTGAACTGCGCGTCGGTGTAGCCGTCGAGTGCGGCGGACAGGCCGGGGTCGACGGCGAACCCGACCGCGCCGGGCGTGGCGGTGGCCTCGCCGAAGGCGACGGCGACGATGTCGTACTCGGCGGGCACGTCGCGCAGTCGCAGCTCGACCGCCGGGTTGTCGAAGTTGTGCCAGTACCCGGTGAGCAGGTGCTTCGGCAGCGCGCCGGTGGGTGGCGGCGGGGTGGTCGTGGGCGGCGGGGTGGTCGGCGCCGGGGTGGTGGGCGACGGGGTCGGGGTGGTGGGCGTCGGGCTCGGCGGGGTGCTGCCGCCACCGCAGGGCGCCCCGTTGAGCAGGCAGTTGGTCGGAGAGCCGGTCCCGGTCCCGAGGAAGCCGAACGACACCGAGGCGCCCGGGGCGACGGTGCCGTTCCAGGACCGGTTGGTGAAGGTGTACCGCTGGCCGGAGCTGGTGAGCAGCGCGTCCCAGTAGCTGCCGACGGTGCTCCCGGCGGGCAGGTCGAAGGAGACCGTCCAGCCCGAGATGGTGCTGCCCCCGCCGTTGGTGATCGTGTACTTCCCCTCCCAGCCGCTACCCCAGTCGGAGGTCTTGACGAAGCTGGCGGTCGCCCCGGCCGCGTACGCGGGCAGCGCGACCCACGCCGCGCCGAGGGTCGCGACCAGCGCGGCGACCAGGGAGAGGAGCAGGGTTCTGGAACGCGTCATGCGACCCTCCGGACTGCGGTCGATCCATGGATGTCGACGTGCGCGCTTATTATTAAGACTGTTAACTGATTCTGTCCAGAGTGGTCGACCCATCGATCGGGGCCCGCGTCCATCGACGCGGGCCCCGATCGCGCTCAGCGCCGGAAGGTGAACCAGTTGACGTTGACGAAGTCGGCACTCTGGCCGCTGCTGAAGGTCAGGTAGACGGTGTGCCGCCCGGTCGCCGCGGCGACGTTGCCGGGCACCGAGCGCCAGCTCTGCCAGCCGCCGGTGTTGGCGATGGCGAAGCTGCCGATCGGCGCGCTGGTCGGGCTGTCCAGGCGCACCTCGACCAACCCGCTCACCCCGCCGGCCGCCCCGGAGGCCACCCGGGCGACGAAGTCCCGGGGCGGGGTCGCGCCGAAGTCGACGTTGTCGTAGCGGACCCAGTCACCGCTACGCACGGCGCCGATGTTCTGCCCGCCCTCGGCGCACGCCTCGACGATCACCCCGTTCTGCGCGGTGAACGCCTCGGCCTGGATCGTCCCGTACGCGTCGATGCCGCCGGACGGCGGCGGGGTGGTCGGCGGCGGCGTGGAGGTGCCCCGCCGGTAGACCGCCACGTAGTCGACCAGCATCGGCCGGCCGGAGACGGTCGAGGCGGTCGGCGTGGCGTAGCCGGCCACCCCGTTCGGGAACGAGCCACCCATCGCGACGTTGAGCAGCAGGAAGTAACCCCCGTGGCCGGTCATCTGGGTCCAGTACGGCTCGCCGACCTGGTTCTGGCCGACGGTGTGGAACAGTTGCCCGTCGACGTACCAGCGCAGTTGCTGCGGGGCGACCGAGGCGTCCCACTCGAAGCGGTAGGTGTGGAAGGCGGACTGGCAGGTGCTGCCGGGGCAGGCCCGGGAGTTGCCGAGGCCGTTGAACTCGTTGCACGGGCCGCCCGGGGCGTACCCGCAGTGCAGCACGCCCCAGACCTGGTTCAGGCCGTTGACGTTCTCCATCACGTCGAACTCGCCGACGCCGGGCCAGTTCTGGTAGTTGCCCCGGTACGGCGAGCCGAGCGCCCAGAACGCCGGCCAGTAGCCGGCGGCCTGCGCGCCGGTCACGTTGGGCATCTGGATCCGCCCCTCGATGGCGAGCACTCCCCCGGCGGGCGGCTTGAAGTCGGTGCGGACGGTCTCGATCCGGGCCGAGGTCCACCGGCCGGCGCCGTCGCGGACCGGGGTGATCCGCAGGTTGCCGGCGCCGTCGTGGGCGAGGTTGGTGGTGCTGGCGGTGTACGTCTGGATCTCGCCGGTGCCCCAGTTGGCCGGGCCACCCGGGTAGCTGGTGCCGGTGTCGATGATCCAGTTGGCCGAGGACGGCAGGGTGCCGGCGGAGCCGGTGAAGTCGTCGCTCCACATCAGGCTCCAGCCGGACGGCGGCGGCGGGACGGCGGCGTGCGCGGTCACGGTCAGGCCGGTCAGCGCGGTGGTGGCGACGGCCAGCGCGACGGCCAGCGGGAGGCGTCGGCGCGACCGGGATGCACGGGGGGCGGCGGAGGCCGCCGGGGCAGGGTTCATCGGGGGTGCCTCTCTGCGGGGGACGGGTCGAGAGAGCGCTCTCTGACAGCGATTTGTACGCCGCCGGCCGGACAGATGTCAACGCTTGTCGATGGGATCCCGCTGCGGCCGGCGCAGTGTCACCTGTTCCAGCGCCGTCCATGCCGTGGTGGTCACCAGGTAGATCACCGCCGCCAGCGGCACCACCAGCGCCACCAGCACGGTGACGTACGGCAGCAGCGGGATCAGCCGGCCGAGCGTGGCCGCGCCCGGTCCCTCGATCGGCGTACCGGCCACCGTGCCGGTCGACGCCGCGGCGCGCTTGGCCCGCCGGGACGAGAACCAGGCCAGGCCGGTCAGCGCCGCCAGCAGCAGCCCGAAGACCAGCACCACCGGGCCGGAGAGCCCGTCGCCCAGGTGCCAGCCCAGCGGCACCCCGCCCAGCCGCTCGTCGAGCAGCCCGCCACCGCCCTCACCGGTGGCGAAGAGCCGGTACATGACCAGGAAGAAGGGCGCCTGGAGCAGCGCCGGCAGGCAGCCGGCGACCGGACTGGCGCCGGCCCGCCGGTAGAGCCCGAACAGCTCGGACTGCAACCGCGCGGGGTCGTCGGCGTACCGCTGCTGGAGCTGGCGGACCTCGGGGGCGAGCGCCGCGCGGCGCCGCTCCCCACGGACCTGCGCCAGGGTGAGCGGCGAGATCAGCAGCCGGACGGCGATGGTGAACAGGACGATGGCGGCGGCGGTGGCCGTCCCGCCGGTCAGCGGCGCGAGCACGTCGGAGAGCCAGGTGACGGCGGCGCCGGCGGCAGCCACCGCGTCGTGCACGGGTGAGAAGGCGAGCATCAGGTGACCCCTCGGTCCGATTCCGGATGTCCCCCGGCCGGGGCCGGTGGGACCGATGACGACGGAATCGGCCGGGCGGCGACGCGCGGGATCAGCCCGCGACCGGGCGCCACCCGGCCGAGGGACGCCACCCCGGGGCCCGGGGACGGGGCCGACCGGCCGCGTCCGGATCGACCTGGCGCGGCACCCGCCGGCGCCGGGCCCGCTCCCGCAGGCCCACCGCCCGCCGGCCACCCCGGGCCGGGCCGCCCACCCGGCGGGGACGCGCCGCCAGCAGCGTCGCGAGCAGCAGCGCGGCCACCACCGCCGCGCCGGCGAGGAGCTCCACCGGACGCTGCCCGAGCAACGTCAGCTCGGTGAGCGCGTACGCCCACAGACCCGTCACCGCCACCAGCAGACCCGGCACGCGATCAGCCTAGGGTCCGCCGTCCACTCCACCGGCGGGATCGGCGACACGCCGCCCCGACGCGCCGGTCCGGCGTTTTCCGCCGCCGCCACCCTGGGTAACCAGAGCCCCGACCGGCGCGGACGGACCGTGACCGGGGCGAACGGACGGTGGTGGCGATGACCAGCCAGGTGGCGGAGGCGAGCCCGGCGGCCCCGAACGGCACCGACCTGCTCACGGTGGGCGTCGAGGAGGAGTTCCTGCTCGTCGACCCGCACACCGGCGCCGCGGTGCCCGCCGTCGACCTGGTGATGGAACAGGTGCCGGCGGAGCTGCGCGGCCAGGTGGAGCGGGAGTTCCAGACCAGCCAGATCGAGATCGGCAGCCCGCCCGGGCTGGAGCTCCGGTCGATCCGCCACTCCCTCGGCGTGCTGCGGGCCGCGCTCGCCGACGCCGCCGAGCGGGCCGGCGTACGGCTGCTCGCCATCGGCACCGGCCCGGTCGACGGCCCGGTCCCGCCGGTGGTCGACAAGCCCCGCTTCGACCAGATGATCGAGCGGTTCCGGCTGCTGGTGCCGGGCCCCGGCAACAACGGCATGCACGTGCACGTCGGCGTTCCCGACCCGGAGACCGGCGTCCAGGTGCTCAACCACGTCCGCCCCTGGCTGCCGGTGCTGCACGCGGTGACCACCAACTCCCCGTTCGCCCGGGGCGCGGACACCGGCTACGCGAGCTGGCGCTCGGTTGAGTGGGAGCACTGGCCGTCGGTCGCCCCCACCCCGTTCCTGGCGTCGCACGAGCACTACCAGCGGCTGATCCGGCAGCTCATCGCCAGCGGCGTCATGCTCGACGAGGGGATGCTCTACTGGTACGCCCGGCTGTCGGCGAAGTACCCGACGGTGGAGATCCGCATCGGTGACGTCTGCCCGTCGGTGGACGACGCGGTGCTGGTCGCGGCCATGGTCCGGGCGATGGTGGCGACCGCGATGACGGACATCGCCGAGGGGCGCCCGGCCGTCAACACCGACCACCACCTGCTGGTCGCCGCGCACTGGCGGGCCGCGCACGACGGGCTGGAGGGCGCCGGCGTCGACCTCACCAACGGCGAGCTGCGGCCGGCCTGGGAGCTGCTGGACGCCCTGGTCGAGCGGGTGCGCCCGGCGCTAGAGAGCCACGGCGACCTGGCCGAGGTGACCGAGCTGCTGGGCGCGCTGCGCCGGCACGGCAGCGGCGCCGCCCGGCAGCGGGCCGTCTTCGAGCGGACCGGCCGGCTGGAGGACGTGGTGGCGGACGTGGCGCGACAGACCCGCGGCTGACCCCCTGCGTGGAAGACTGGTCACCGTGGCACAACGGCTGATCGTCATCGGCGGGGACGCCGCGGGCATGGCGGCGGCGTCCCAGGCCCGCCGCCGTCGCGGCCGCGACGACCTGGAGATCGTCGCGTTCGAGCGGGGCCACTTCACGTCGTACTCGGCGTGCGGCATCCCGTACTGGATCAGCGGGACGGTCGAGGACCGCGACGACCTGATCGTCCGCTCCCCGGCGACGTTCCGCGAGGAGCACCAGATCGACGTGCGGACCCGCACCGAGGTCACCGGCATCGACCTGGAGCGCCGCGAGGTCGTCGCCCGCGACCTGGACCGCGGCGGCGAGGTCCGCGAGCGGTTCGACACCCTGGTGTACGCCACCGGCGCGGTGCCGACGAAGCCCGACTGGGCCCGCGACGACGTGGGCGGGGTCTTCGGGGTGCAGACCCTCGACGACGGCGCGGCGGTGCGCGACTGGCTGGACGCCGAGCCGAAGCCACGCCGGGCGGTGGTGGTCGGCGGCGGCTACATCGGGGTGGAGATGGCCGAGGCGCTGGTCCAGCGAGGACTCTCGGTCACCCTGGTGGAGCAGGGCGAACAGCCGATGTCCACCGTCGACCCGGACATGGCCGCCCTGGTCGCCACGGCGATGCGCGGCCTCGGCATCGAGATCCGCACCGGCGTCCGGGTGACCGGGATCGAGGAGCGCGACGGCCGGGTCGTCGCGGTGGTCACCGACGCCGGTTCGCTGCCGACCGACGTCGTGGTCCTCGGCCTCGGGGTACGCGCCAACACCGCGCTCGCCGCGGCCGCCGGCCTGCCGGTGGGCACCACCGGCGGGGTCCGCGTCGACCGGCGGATGCGGGTGCCGGGGATGGCCGACGTCTGGGCGGCCGGCGACTGCGTGGAGACGCTGCACCGGGTCAGCGGGATGGCCGTGCACGTCCCGCTCGGCACGCACGCCAACAAGCAGGGCCGGGTCGTCGGGATCAACATCGGCGGCGGGTACGCCACCTTCCCCGGCGTCATCGGCACCGCCGTGACCAAGGTCTGCGACCTGGAGGTGGGGCGTACCGGGCTGCGGGAGCGGGAAGCCGCGTCGGCCGGCTTCGAGTTCGTCACGGTGCGGGCGGAGTCGACGAGCCGGGCCGGCTACTACCCGGGGGCCCGCCCGATGACCGTCAAGCTGATCGCCGAGCGTCCCACCGGGCGGCTGCTCGGCGCCCAGATCGTCGGCCGCTCCGAGGCGGCCAAGCGGATCGACGCGCTGGCCGTGGCGCTCTGGAACGGCATGACCGTGGACGACATGACCGCGCTGGATCTCGGCTACGCCCCGCCGTACGCCCCGGTGTGGGACCCGGTGCTGATCGCCGCCCGCAAGGCCGTCGACGCGCTGGCCAAGTAACCGCCCTGTCGACTTCGGGTGCGGTTCTTGTCACCCGAACGACAACCATCGCACCCTAAGTCCGGTGCCATGGCGGGGTGCGGATGCCGAGCGACGACGCGTCAGGGCTGGACTGGCTGCTGTTCACCCAGTCGGGGGTGCTCACGTGGGGGCAGGCGACCGGCGAGCTGAGCCCGTCGGCGGTGCGGCACCGCCTCGCCACGGGACGCTGGCACCGGATCTGCCGAGGGCTGCTCCGGGTGGGCGACCCGCACGCGGCGTTCCACCGAAACCAGCAGTGGTGGGTGGCGGTGCTCGCCGCCGGGGAGGACGCCGTCCTCGCGGGACTGGCCGCGGCGCAGGCCGCCGGGCTGCGCGGCAACTGGCGGTACGAGGTCGTCGACGTGCTCGTGCCCCACGGCCGGCGGGCGGCGGACCTGCTGCGTCGGCTTCCACCGGGGCTGCCGGCCGTTCGGGTCCGCCGCACCCGTGACCTGCCGGCCGAGGACCACCAGCGCGGCCACCCCGATCGGACCGGGATGGCGCGTTCCCTGGTGGACGCGGCCGGGTGGGCCCGCACGGACGACCAGGCGCAGGAGATCCTGGCGGCCGGCTGCCAGCAGCGCCGGGCGACGCCGGACGAGATCGGCGTGGTGCTGGAGCGGATGCCACGGGCCCGTCGCCGGCTCCTGATCCGGCAGACCCTGCGGGACATCGCCGGCGGAGCCGAGGCGCTGTCGGAGATCAACCTGGTCCGGCTCTGCCGGCGGCACCGGCTACCCCTCCCCGAGGGGCAGGAACGGCGGCGCGACGCCGACGGGCGGGTGCGTTACCTGGACGCCTACTGGCGGCGATGGGGCCTGCACGTCGAGGTCGACGGCGGGCACCACATGGACGTCCGGCACTGGGCGGCGGACCTGCGCCGGCAGAACCGGATCTGGATCGAGGGCGACCGCATCCTCCGGTTCACCGCCTTCGACGTCCGTCGCCGGCCCGACGAAGTGGCGGCCGAACTACGCGCCGCGTTGACGGCCGCCGGTTGGCGCCCCTGACCGGCGAGGTGTGGGTGCGTTTCCTGTCGTCGGGGCGACAAGAAACGCACCCGAAGCCGGCATCGCCAGGCCGGCGAGGCGGCGGAATGGGGTGGGTCCGGCGCCGCCGGGGCGGGCAGGATGGCCGGGTGGAGATTCCGGAGCGGTTGTCCTGGGTGCGTCGCACGCCAGTCGGGCGGGACTGGCTGGCGGCGCTGCCCCGATGGCGGGACGAGTGCGCCGAGCGCTGGTCCCTGCGGCTCGGGCCGCCGTTCCCGTACGCGTTCGCCTCCCTGGCGATGCCCGCCACGCTGCCCGACGGCACCCCGGCGGTGCTCAAGCTCCAGTACCCGGACGAGGACAGCCGCCGCGAGGCCGACGCGCTCGCGCACTGGGCCGGCGGCGGGGTGGTACGCCTGCTCGCGCACGACCCGCGACGGCGGGCGCTGCTGGTCGAGCGGTGCCTGCCCGGCTCGCCGGTGCACGAGCTGCCGCCCGACGAGGCGCTGGACGTCGTCGCCGGGCTGCTGCCCCGGCTGTGGCAACCGGCCGACGGGCCGTTCACCACGCTCGCCGAGGAGGCTGCCGGCTGGCGCGCGCGGCTGCCGGTGAACTGGGAGCGGGCCGGCCGGCCGTACGAGCGGCGGCTGCTCGACGCCGCGCTCGGCCGGCTCGCCGACCTCGTCGACGACCAGGGCGAACAGGTGCTGGTCAACCAGGACCTGCACGCTGGCAACGTGCTGCGCGCGACCCGCGAGCCGTGGCTGGTGATCGACCCGAAGCCGCTGGTCGGCGAGCGGGAGTTCGGGGCGGTGCCGATCGTGCGCGGCCCCGAGCTGGGTCACTCGCCGGCGGCGCTGCGGCGGCGGCTCGACCGACTGACCGGCGCGCTGGGGCTGGACCGGGACCGGGTCCGGGGCTGGGCGATCGCCCAGACGCTGGCCTGGAGCACCGACGGGGAGGTCGTCTTCCCGAACCAGGTCGAGTCGGTCCGCTGGCTCGTCGACGGCGACTGAGCCGGGCGTCGACCGCGACTGGGCCGAACTCAGCCGGCCTGGCAGGTGGGGCACCAGTAGAGGTTGCGGGCGGCCAGCACGCCCCGGCGCACCGGCGTCGCGCAGACGTGGCAGGGGTCGCCGGGGCGGCGGTAGACGTACACCTCGCCGCCGTGCCGGTCGACCCGGGCCGGGCGGCCCATCGCCTCCGGCAGGTGCGCGTCGCGGACGGTGTCGATCCGACCGCGGTCGACGGCCAGCGTCATCAGCTCGACCAGGTCGGCCCAGAGCGCGTCCCAGCCGGCCGGGGTCAGCTCCCGGCCGGGCAGGGTCGGCGGCAACCCCGCCCGGAACAGCGCCTCGGTGACGAAGATCAGCCCGGTGCCGGCCACCACGGACTGGTCCAGCAGCAGCGCGGCGAGCGGGGTGGGGCTGCGCCGGATCCGCGCCCAGGCCCGGCGCGGCTCGGCGTCGGACCGCAGCGGGTCCGGGCCGAGCCGGTCGCGCAGCGCGGCGACCTCGGGCGGGGTGAGCAGCTCGCAGGCGGTGGGGCCGCGCAGGTCGAGCCAGTGCCGGTCGCTGGCGAGCCGCAACCGGACCTGCCCGACCGGGGGCGGCGGCTCCCCCGGCCCGTCGCTGAACCTGCCGTACAGGCCGAGGTGCACGTGCAGGGTCAGCTCGCCGGCGTAGTGGTGCAGCAGGTGCTTGCCGTACGCCTCGGTGCCGTCGAGGACGGTGCCGGAGAGCCGGGCGGCGCCCTCGGCGAAGCGGCCCTGCGGGCTGGCGGCGGTCACCTTGTCGCCGGCGAACAGCTCGGCGTGCCGGGCCGCCAGGCGGTGAATGGTGTGTCCCTCTGGCACGACGGCAACGGTAGCCGGGTGTGGCGGATCGGGCCGCTGGGTACCACAGCGGTGATACGCGTGGCTGCCCACCGGCGCTTCCCGAGGCCTCCACGCATCGATCAGGAGGTGTTCGTGATGAAGATTCCTTCGCTGTCGCGCCGGACCGAGCCGGCGCCCACGACCGACCGTAACGGCGACGGGCGCGTCGACGGACGCGACCGGAGCGCCGTCGACCCGGTCGACCGCCCGGCCGATCCGCCGGTGGTCACCGACCGGGACGCCGAGCAGACGACGTACCGCAGCAACGCGCCGGCCACCGACGGCGAGCGCGACGCCGAGACGGAGCGCCGGGCCGCGGAGCGCGCCGCGCTGGCCCGGGCGGCCACCGCCCGTTCCGAGTCGACCCGCGGCCCCTCCGGCCGGGTCGCCCCGATCGACGACGAGCCCCGGCGTACGACGTCGGACCGGCGCACTGGCGCGGACCGGGACACCCGGCCGGGCACCGCCCTCGCCGACCCGACCGCCGAGCGGACGGTCGACCTGGACCGGGACCGGGACGGCGTCCCCGACCGGGACGAGGCCCGCCGGGAGACCCCGGTGGTCGCCGGCCCGAAGCCGCGGGCGAGCCTGCTGGCCACCCTCGGCCTGATCGTCTCCGTGGTCGGTGCCCTGTTCGTGCTCACCGGCACGCTGGCCGGGTACGGCATCGCGGTCGGCGCGGCCGGCGCGGTGCTCTCCGTCCTCGGCCTGATGGCGACCCGGCGGCGGCACGTCGCCGGCAAGACCGACGCGCTGATCGGCATCCTGCTGGGCCTGGCCGCGGTGGTGGTCGGGGTGGTCGCGATGACCGGCCAGTTCGACTGGCCGACCGCCGACGGCGACTGGGTGTCCCGGTTCCGGGAGTGGCTCGACTCACAGTTTGTCGACCGGTTCTGACGGGCACCTTTCCGCTCGCCGGTGGTACGCCGGCGACGCCCGATCAGTCTGGTGGTTCACCAGCCGGGCACGCATCCTTTCGGGGGCGGCGGTTCGCCGCCCCCGAAGCGCGTCCAGGGGCCGTCACCTCCCGTTCCGGGGGTGGCGGCCCCTTCGGCATCCGGGTGGCGGGCGGGAACGCAACAGATCACCGCACGGCCGACGCCAGACGCAACGTTTCGTCGGCGTACGCAAGCCTCGGCGGTGGATGTCGTCGGCCGATGCCGCATACCGTTGACGGACGGCGCCAGCCCGTCGGCCGAGGTGGCCGGGCGCGCCCGACCCCCAGGAGCAGGACATGACGATGGACGCCATCAGCCAGCGCTTCCTGATGTGCCGGCCGACGTACTTCGCCGTCGACTACGCCATCAACCCGTGGATGGACCCGACCGCGCCGGTCGACGCCGACCTGGCCATCCGGCAGTGGGAGCAGCTGCGCCAGACCTACCTCGACCTGGGCCACTCCGTCGAGCTGATCGACCCGGTCGCCGGCCTGCCGGACATGGTCTTCGCCGCCAACGGCGGCACGGTGATCGACGACAAGGCCATGGCGGTGCAGTTCCGCGACCCGCAGCGCGCCGACGAGGCCCCCGCCTACCGCGCCTGGTTCGAGGCCGCCGGCTTCGAGATGTACGACCCGAAGCACGTCAACGAGGGCGAGGGCGACGTCCTGCTGGTCGGCGACTACCTGCTGGCCGGCACCGGCTTCCGCACCGCGCACGCCTCGCACGCGCAGCTGCAGGAGGTCTTCGGCTACCCGGTGATCACGATGCAGCTGGTCGACCCGCGCTTCTACCACCTGGACACCGCCCTGACCGTGCTCGACGAGCGGACCGTGGCGTACCTTCCGGAGGCGTTCTCCCCCGGCAGCCAGGCGGTGCTGCGCCGGCTCTTCCCGGACGCGGTGCACGCCACCATGGCCGACGCCGAGGTGCTGGGGCTGAACGCGGTCAGCGACGGCCGGCACGTGGTGCTGCCGGCGCAGGCCACCGACCTGGCCGCGAAGCTGCGGGACCGGGGTTACGAGACCATCGGGATCGACCTGTCCGAGCTGCGCAAGGCCGGCGGCGGACCGAAGTGCTGCACGTTGCGACTCCGTCAGGGAAAGGCGAGCAAGTGATCGAGGACATGCTGCGGACTCCGGCCGCGGTACGGGACGCGGAGAAGCACACCGCGCACAACTACCACCCGCTGCCGGTGGTGATCTCCTCCGCCGAGGGCGCCTGGCTCACCGACGTGGACGGCCGTCGCTACCTGGACTGCCTCGCCGGCTACTCGGCGCTGAACTTCGGCCACCGGCACCCGACGCTGATCCGGGCCGCCCACGAGCAGCTCGACAAGCTGACGCTGACCAGCCGCGCGTTCATCCACGACCAGTTCGCCGACTTCTGCAAGGAGCTGGCCGAGCTGTGCGGCAAGGACCTGGTCCTGCCGATGAACACCGGCGCCGAGGCGGTCGAGACCGGCGTCAAGGTCGCCCGCAAGTGGGGCTACCAGGTCAAGGGCGTCACCCCCGGCCAGGCCAACATCGTGGTCGCCGAGGGCAACTTCCACGGCCGGACGACCACCATCGTCAGCTTCTCCACCGACGAGGACGCGCGCGCCGACTTCGGGCCGTACACCCCGGGCTTCACGGTGGTCCCCTACGGCGACCTGGACGCGCTGGCCGGCGCGATCGACGAGAACACCGTCGCCGTGCTGCTCGAGCCGATCCAGGGCGAGCAGGGCGTCGTGGTGCCGCCGGAGGGCTACCTGCCGGGCGTCCGCCGGGTCTGCACCGAGCGCAACGTGCTCTTCATCGCCGACGAGATCCAGTCCGGCCTCGGCCGGACCGGGCACACCTTCGCCTGCGACCACGAGGGCGTCGTGCCGGACATGTACCTGCTGGGCAAGGCGCTCGGCGGCGGCATCGTGCCGGTCTCCGCGGTCGCCGCGAACGCCGATGTGCTGGGGGTGCTGAAGCCGGGCCAGCACGGTTCGACCTTCGGCGGCAACCCGCTGGCCTGCGCGGTCGCCACCGAGGTGGTCCGGCTGCTGGCCACCGGCGAGTTCCAGCGCCGCTCCGCCGAGCTGGGCGCGCGGCTGCGCGCCGGCCTGGAAGGGCTGCTCGGCAAGGGTCTGGTCGCCGTCCGGGTCCGCGGCCTCTGGGCCGGGGTGGACATCGACCCGGCGCTGATGAGTGGCCGGCAGGCCTGCGAGCGGCTGATGGAGCGCGGCGTCCTGGCCAAGGACACCCACGGCTCCACCATCCGGCTGGCCCCGCCGCTGGTGATCACCGAGGAGGAGATCGACCACGCGGTGGCCCAGCTCGCCGCCGTGCTGGCCGGCTGACCTCGTACGCGCGAAGCGGGCGTCGGGACCACGGTCCCGACGCCCGCTCGTCGTTGGTGGGTCAGTTACGGGGCAGGCGCATCGCCATGGTGGGCGCCTCGGCCATCACGGAGGTGGGGGTGAACGGGGCGCCGGTGGGCAGTTCGCCGGCGCGACCGACCTGGACGCCCGGGTAGAGCTCGACCATGTCGGCGCCGCCGAGCACCCGGGACTGGTTCGGCGCGAGCGGGATCCGTTCCGCCTCGGTCATCGACCCGTGCGGGCGGATGCCGGAGCCGTTGGTGCTCACGTCGGTCACGATCACCTCGCCGACCCGCAGCTCCAGCTTCAGGTGGCTGCGGCTGATCCAGCGCCGGGCCTCGTCGTTGAGCCACTGGCCGAGCACGATCCCGCCGCTCGCCTCCGGCGCCCGCCCGACGAACACCGGCTGCTCCTCGGTGAGCACGAACCGCCGCCGGACCAGGCCACCGATCCGGACCGCCAGCACCTCGGTGCGGGGGCGCGGCCCGGCGTCACCGAGCCGGGCACCGTGCCGGGGACAGGTCGGCACCCCGTTGCGCAGCGCGGGTGGCGGCTGGCCGGCCGGCGCTCGCTCGACCCGGGCCAGGTCGGCGAAGGCGCCACCGCCCCCGCCGCCGCCGAAGAGGGCGCAGCCCGGCTCCGGGCAGCGCCACTGCCGGGCCAGCAGCTTCGCCCCGACCGGCGAGCGGTCCCCCTCGACCGGGGTCGAGCCGCCGCCGACGTGCGCGACGAAGACCGGACCGCCGGCGCCGGGCACCGGCGCGAGCACCCGGCCCGGCTGCTCCACCAGCCACGGGAACCGACCGCGCAGGCTGTCGAACCGGACCCGGGTGAGCACCGGCAGGCCGAGCAGGTCGGCCACCTCCAGCATCCGGTCGCCCGGGTTGTCCAGCACCTCGACCAGGCCGTCGTCGGCCCAGCGCCGGACCACCATCCGCTCGTTGGAGGTGAGGTCGGCGTCGGAGAGCAACGCCCGGTGCACCACGGCGTAGACCGGGACGCTGTCCTCCTCCAGCTCGCGGGAGAGGGCGTCGATCACCATGCCGAGCCGCAGCAGGCTGGCCGGCCGGCCACCGTCGAGGTCCTGGTAGCGGATCACCTCGGCCAGGTCGAGGACGGCCCGGGCCAGGGACGGGTCGGTGCAGACCCGCCCCTCGATGGCGTCCAGCACCTTGCTGATCTCGAATCTCATCGGGCGCTCCGGACGATGTCGTCGATCTGGCGCGCCAGCTCCACGTCCCGGTCGGTGACCCCACCGGCGGAGTGGGTGACGCAGCGGAAGGTCACGGTCCGCCACCGGATGTCGATGTCGGGGTGGTGGTCGAGGCGCTCGGCCACCTCCGCCACCCGGTCGACCACGGCGATGGCGGCCGGGAAGCTGCCCAGCTCGACGGTGCGGCTGATCTGGGTCGGGTCACCCGACCAGTCCGCCAGCCCGCCCAGCTTCTCTCGCACCGCCTCGGCGGTGAGCAGGTCTGTCATGGCCCGACCCTACCGGCACCGGCCTGGGCGGGCCCGACGCGCCGGAGGCGGGTCGGGATCGGTTGACCGGGTGTGCCGGGCCGGGCACCGACGGCGACGGCGGACGGACATCGACACCCGACTGTCGCATTCGCCCGCTACGCTGACCGACGGCCCGGCCGGTGGCGGGCAGCACGCGCCGCACCGGCCCACCCTTCACGAGGAGAAATCCACAATGAACACTCGACGGCTGGCGACCACGGGGGTCGCGCTCGTCGCCGCGCTGGGTCTGCTGACCGGCTGCGGCAACCAGGACGGAGCGGACACTCCAGCCGCCGGCGGAAGCGCCGCGAGCGGCGCCCCGAGCAGCAGCGCGTCGGTCGCTCCGCTCGACGAGCTGACCGCCGCCGCGCTCAAGCTCAACGAGGACAGCGTCCGGGCCACCATCACCTCGTCGGTGCTTAGCGGCGGTGGCCTGATGGACCCGCGGACCAAGGCGATGGACATGACCCTCGACATGGGCAGCCAGGGCAAGGTCCGGATGATCACGCTCGGCGACGACGCCTGGATGAAGATCAGCGGCATGGCGGGCGCACCGAAGAAGTGGCTGCACATGGACGCCACCAAGCTCGGCGCCAGCGGTCAGATGAACCTGATGCCGGACGGCGACCCGGGCGGCGCCAAGCAGATGATCAAGGGGGTCACCGAGGTCGAGAAGACCGGTGAGCACGCCTTCGCCGGCACTCTCGACTATACGAAGGCCAAGCCGGACGACAAGGGCATCAAGGCGCTCGGCGCCAAGGCCAAGGCGGTGCCGTTCACCGCGAAGACCGACGACCAGGGCCGGCTGATCGAGCTGGTCGTCGACACCACCGTGCTGTCCCCAGCGGCCGGCAAGCTCAAGACCACCTACACGGACTTCGGCGCGGCCGTCGCCCCGCAGAAGCCGCCGGCCAGCCAGACCCAGGAGGCCCCGGAAGAGCTGATCAAGGCGTTCGGCGGCTGACCGCCCCGCACCCCGACGCGACGGGGCGGCACCGTGACCGGTGCCGCCCCGTCCTGCGTACGAGGGTCAGCCGCGCAGCGGCCGGCCCACCTCGTGCAGGTGTGCCAGCGCCTGCCGGTACGACTCGACCAGCCCGGTCTCGACGTACGGCACCTCGCGCTCCGCGCAGTACGCCTGCACGATCGGCTGCGCCCGGCGCAGGTTGCCCCGGGGCATGTTCGGGAACAGGTGGTGCTCGATCTGGTAGTTGAGCCCGCCCAGCGCCACGTCGACGAACCGGCCGCCCCGCACGTTGCGCGAGGTGAGCACCTGCTTGCGCAGGTAGTCCAGGTTGTCTGCCTCCGTCGGCATCGGCATGCCCTTGTGGTTCGGGGCGAACGCGCAGCCCATGTAGAGACCCCAGAGCCCCTGGTGGATGGCGATGAAGGCGAGCGCCTTCGCCGGCGACATGACGGCGAAGATCAGCCCCAGGTAGCCGACGGTGTGCGCGACGAGCAGCAGCCCCTCCACGCCCCGGTGCCGCATCGGCGTGGCCCAGCCGCCGCCCGACCGGCCGACCAGCGCCCGGATGCTGGCCACGTGCAGGTGGAAGCCCTCCAGCAGCAGCATCGGGAAGAACAGCCAGGCCTGCCGCCGGGCCAGCCAACGCAGGTAGGGCGGCGTCGCCGCCGCCTGCTCGTACGTCCAGACCAGCGCGCCGCCGCCGACGTCCGGGTCCTCGTCGGTGTGGTTGGGGTTGGCGTGGTGCCGGTTGTGCTTGTCGACCCACCAGCCGTAGCTGAGCCCGACCGCCAGGTTTCCGGCGAGCAGACCGGCCAGTTCGCTCGGGCCCCGGCGGCGGAACATCTGCCGGTGCCCGGCGTCGTGGCCGAGGAAGGCGACCTGGGTGGTGGCCACCGCCATGCCCACCGCCATCAGCAGCTGCGCCCACGAGTCCCCGACCGCGATCACGGCGGCCCAGCCCGCCAGGAAGAAGCCGGCGGTCAGCGCGATCCGCGCCGCGTACCGGCCGGGACGGCGTTCCAGCAGGCCGGCCTCGTTGATCCGTCGGGACAACACTGCGTAGTCACTGCCGCGTCGTACCGGTTGGTCCGCCACCGCTGAAGGCGCCATCTCCACTCCCAGTCCTCGGTCGGGGCCGCACCCGTTGGCGGGCCCTCCTTGATTCTCGCGGCGGCGGTTGCGCCTGGTAATCATGGCAACACCCCGATTCGTGGTGGTGTTGCCCCTACCTCAGCCCATCCGTCCGACGGCCGCGCGCAGCCGGGTCAGGTCACGCCGCCGCCGCTCGTACGTGGCGGCGAGGGCGATCAACGCGAACCCGCCGACGGCCAGGAAGATCCACCGGGGCAGCAGGTCCCAGCCGCGGACCAGCTCGTGCAGGGCCAGCAGGGCCAGCGTGGAGCCCCCGAGCACTACCGGCGCCTGCCAGCGCCGGGTGGCCCCGGCGAGCACCACGGCCAGCGCGGCGACCCCGAGCAGCAGCCGTCGCCAGGGCTGGGGCTCGGGGGCGACCAGCACCGACACCAGGCCGGGCAGCAGCCCAGCGGCCAGCCCGGGACCGAGCGCCAGCCAGCTGGTCAACCCCGGCCGGGTACGCAGCGCGACCACCCCGGCGACCAGCGCCAGTCCCGCCGCCGGCAGGGTGTACGCCTCCAGCAGGACCACTGAGCCGGCGGCGAGCAGCAGCCAGGCGCCGAGCAATTCGCTGCCGCCGGCGATGCCCGCGAAGGCCCACCGCCGGCCGGCGGACTCGCCCCGCCGCAGCACCCGTGGCGCCACCGCCGCACCCCACAGCACGCACACCGCCGCCGCGTGGCGCGGGGCGGACGCGGTGAGCAGCAGCGCCACCAGCGCCACGGCCTGGGCCGCGCCCTCCGCCGCCCGTCCGGTCACCGGCGTGCGCCGGGCCAGCGGCGGCGCGGCGTACAGCACCGCCACCGCCACCGCGAGCACCGCGAAACCGGCGGTCCGCAGCGGCAGCCCCGCGGCCAGCGACGCGGTCACCGCGAAGCCGGTGGCCGCGGCGACCGCCACCAGGCAGCCGGCCAGCCGCACCTCGGCCCGCCGCCCGGCGACGCCGGCCACCGCCGCCGCCACGACCAGCAGCGCCAGGCCGGCGAGGGTGCCGGGCCGGGTGGCGAGCAGCCCGGTCAGCCCGGCCAGGGTCCAGAGCGCCCCCACCGGCACCGCGACCGCGCCCAGCAGGGGACCCGGGCGCCGCAGCGCGGCGGCCAGCAGGGCGGCCAGCCCGGTGCCCAGCGCCACCGCCGGCACCACCGGCCAGGGCGCGCCGGCCGCCGCCAGCAGCACCGGCAGCGCGGCGGCGGCGAAGGGCAGGGCCAGCAGGGCCGGGACGGCCGCGCCGCCCCCGGTCCGCCGGCCGACCAGCCCGGCGGCGACCGCCAGCACCAGCAGGGCCGCGCCGCCGGCCCACCCGCCGGGCAGCGGCCCGGTCGCGGGTACGCCCGACCAGGGCTCGACCGGCCCGTCGTACGGGGACAGCAGCGCCGTCACGGCCACCGGGGCGGCGGCGAGCGCCGCGACCACCGCCAGCGCGGCGGCCGCCACCCGACCGACGGCCGACGCCGGGGTGCCCCGGTCGACGGCCACCAGCAGCAGCGCGGCGAGCGCGGCGTAGAGCGGGACCGGCTCGGCGGCCGGTACGACCACCGGTGCCAGCCCGAACACGGCGAGCGCCACGGCGGCGGCGGCCGAGGCGTACCCGTCGAGGTCGGGCCAGCGGCGGCGGACCGCGCCGAGCGCGACCAGTGGGACCACGGCGGCGGCGAAGCCGGCCCGCAGCTGCCACCAGGGGGCCGAGCCGGCGGCGAGGAGCGCGACGACCGTCCCCGCCGGCACGGCGAGCAGCGCCACGGCCAGCCCGCCCCCGGCGACGGCGCGCTGCGCCGGGGCCCCCCGGCGGGCGAGGGCCGGCACCGCCAGCCCGGCGGGCAGCAGCACCCCGAGCGTCACCAGCATGCCGCCCGGCGCGGCCAGGGCCACCAGCAGACCGTGCCCGAGCAGCGCCGAGCCGGCCAGCGACCCGACCACCACGGTCGGGTTGCGGCGAGCGGGCCGGACGACGGCCAGCACGAGCGCCACCCCGACGACGAGATCGATGGCGAGCGCCGCCGGCCACGGCGTGGCGGCCACCGCCGGCAGGGCGGAAGCGGTCAGCGCGACACCGCCCAGCGCGGTCACCGGGCGGGCGGCCCGGGGCAGCAGCAGTCCGATCGCGGCAGCGGTCAGCGCTACGGCGACCGGAAGCTGCCAGCCCCAGCCGACCGCCGGGCCGGCCGCCGCGCCCCGCCACCCAGGCAGCGACCGGGCCACCGCGCCACCGGCGACCAGCAGAGTGGCCAGAACCACCACCTGGGCCAGCGCGCCGGCGACGAGCAGGGCACCGACCCGGGGGCCGGAGCGCAGCCGCGCCGGGACCACCCGGGCCGCCCCGGCCAGGGCGGTGGTCACCAGGGCGGCCGCCACCAGCAGCACCCCGGGTCGCAGCTCGACCACCGGGCGAAGCAGCGCGGCGGCCAGCAGCGGCACCAGCAGCGCCGCCGCTACCTGACGGAACACCCGGCCACCGGCGGCCCACGCCGCGCCGAGCAGGACCAGCCCCACCAGCAGCAGCGGCGCTCCGGCCAGCAGCGGCCGGCCGGCGGCCCGGCCCCAGGCCAGCGGCACCAGCGCGCAGCCGGCGGCGAGCGCCGTCGCGGCACCGAAGCCGAGCCAGGCGAGCACCTGTCCGGCCCGCACGACGGCCGGGACGCGCGGCCCGGCGACCGGTCCCCCACCGGCCGCCGGCCCCCCGATCCGCGCCCCCGGCCCAGTGGCCGGCGTCCCCCCGCCGACCACCGCCGGCCCCCCACCGGCCCCGGCGGACACCGGCTGGCCCGTGGCCGTGCCCTGGCCCGCCGCAGCGGCGGGGGACGGCACCCGACCGGGCTCGGAACGCTCGGCCGGCGCCTGGTCCACCGCATCGGCGGCCGCACCGGGCGAAGCCGGGGCGGCGACCGAACCGGGAGGCACCGGACCGGGCTCGGCCGGCGCCGCGGAGCGGCGACGCAGCGCGACCACCACCACGAGGTCGAGCAGCGCCACCCCGAGCAGGACCAGGGCCCATCCGGCGGCATCGGGGCGGGCCGCCACCGCCGCCAGCGGCAGCACCGGCTGCGCGACGAGGAGCGCCGCGAACCAGGGCACGGTCAACCGGCTGAGCCGGGCGTACCCGGCGGCGATGGCCGCGCCGGCCCCCCCGACCAGCGCGGCGTACCGGGTGCCCGGCCAGTCGGCCACGCCGAACAGGTCCACCGTCCAGGCGGCGTACCCGTCGAGGACCACCAGCAGCAGCCCCACCGCGGCGAAGGTCTCCGCGGTGCCCCGCAGCCCGCGCCGCGCCGCGACCAGCGGCGCGGCCAGGGCCAGCACGGTGACGGCGGCCAGGATCGCGGCCCGCCCGGCGACCCCGACGGCGGCCCAGGCCACGGCGGTGAAGACCACCGCCGCGGTGCCGAGCAGCAGCCCGCCGAGGACGAACAGCAGCCCCTGCACCGTCCGGGTGGAGGTCTCCGGCCGGCCCGGCGGCGGCGGAACCGGGGCGGGTCGGGCCGAGACCGGCGGCGGACCGGCCGGCACCGGCCGGGCGACCTCCGCGCGGACCCGGGCCGCCAGCTCCGCCCGCCGGCGCTGCGCCGCGAGCAGCCGACCGGCGAGCCCCTGGTACGCCTCGCGGACCCGCTCCACCTCCCGACCGAGCGCACGGATCTCCGCGTCCAGCCGGATCACCTCGGCGGCGGGCGGGTACGGCGGGCGGCCGCAGCCGGAGCAGCCGCGGACGAGATCGGCGGGCGCGCCGCAGCCGGGGCAGGGGTAGCCGGTGTTCTCCACCCGGCCATCCTCGCGGCCGGGCCGAGGCGCGCCCAGAGTGCGCGTACTTAGGTGTACCGGTGGGTTTCCCGGCGACGGTCAGCCGAGCCAGCGGCCGTCGCGCATGAGGACCCGTCCCCGCATCTCGTTCACCTCTCGCCAGGCCTGGATGCGCCGCGGCCGGATCAGGAAGTACTGGTAGGGCTCGTCGAGTTCGCGCGGGTCGAAACCGGTCGTGGCCGCGAACGCGTCGCCCAGCTGCGGGCCGAGGTCGGCGATGGCCACCGGCTCGGCGGTGCCGTCGACGACGACGACGTCGCGCGTCGGCCCGAGGCTGAGCCGCACCCGGCCGTCCGTCAGCAGGTTGCGGCCGGTGACCGAGGCGCGCGGCGTCGAGATGAGGAACGCGCTCCCGTCCCAGAGGTACGAGAGCGGGATGAGGTGGACGCCGCCCGGGGAGCCCGACGTCGCGACCCAGAGGTCGACCTCGCTCTCCAGTTTCGCGCGGGTGTCCCGCAGCCTCGCCTCAAGCCCACGCGGCGGCGCGCCGGTCATGCTTCCTCCAGTCACCTCGTGGCGAGCCCCTTCCTTCAGGGGAGGGGCTCCGTCGGTCATCGGTCGGTTCGCCCGGCGGCCGCCTCGTGATCGGCCGCCGGGCAGGGCACGCAGCCGTCAGGGCGTGGGTGCCAGCGAGGCGGCCTCCCAGGCGAACCCGTCCGGGTCGGTGAACGGGCCGGCAGCGCCGCCGATCATCAGCCGGTGCGAGCCGGTGCCGTCGGGAGCGACGCCGACGTCCTTGGCCAGGGCACGGCGCCGGTACAGCGCCAGCTTGACGGGACTCGACCCGGCAGCGAACTCGACGTACCTGCGGCTGAAGCTCTTCGCCACGGCGAGGCCGCGCTCGACGTAGAACCGCTTGCTCGCGGCCACGTCCGCGACCCCGAGCAGGAGCACCATCTCGTCGATCTGCCGGGTGGCCGGGCCGGTGTCCTTCTTCGCCGAGGTCGCGACCTTCCAGATCGTCCCGTCCGGGGCCTGTACGACACCGCCGTAGCCCCAGAGCGACTTGGCGGCCGGCTTCAGCGACGTGGCACCGGCGTCCAGGGCGGCGCCGATGAAGCCGTCGACGGTGGCCGGCTGGGACACCGTGAGGGCCAGCAGGAACCCACGGAAGCCGGTCGTCGGTGCCGCCGAGGCCCGCAGGCGGATCTGCGTGTCCAGCCCGAAGGCGGCGGTGTAGAAGCGCTGGGCGGCCGTGGGATCGGGCACCTCGAGGGTGACGGATTCGATGTTTGCCATGGTCATCACGCTAGGTGCGGCTCGGCGACCGGCGCTTCTCGATTCCTGACCGGTCTGGTCACCTGTTTCGCCACACACGGCGGCATCCCCGCCGCGGCTTCCGTCGCACGGCGTCGGTAGGCGCTGGGCGGCATGCCGACCAGCTCGGTGAAGCGGGTGCTGAAGGTGCCCAGCGACGAGCAGCCGACCGCGAAGCAGACCTCGGTGACGCTCAGGTCGCCCCGGCGCAGCAGCGCCATGGCGCGCTCGATGCGCCGCGTCATCAGATAGGCGTACGGCGACTCGCCGTAGGCCTGCCGGAACTGGCGGCTGAGGTGCCCGGCCGACATGTTCGCGCCGCGGGCCAGCGCCTCGACGTCCAGCGGCTGCGCGTACTCCCGGTCGATCCGGTCGCGGACCCGGCGCAGCCGCGCGAGGTCGTTCAGGCGCCGCGCCTCGGCGAGGGCCCGCCCCCACGAGGGGTGACACATGAGGGAACTCCTTTCGAAGATGTCCGGGAGCACCCGGGGCGCCTGCCGGGCAGGCGGCCGGGTGCTCGACGGCCGGAGGGCTCAGCGCAACTCCTGGATGCGGACCAGGTTGCCCGCGGGATCGCGGAAGGCGCAGTCGCGGATGCCGTACGGCTGCTCGATCGGCTCCTGGACGACCTCGGCGTCGCCGGCCTGCAGCTTCTCGAAGGTGCCGTCGAGGTCGTGGGTGGCCAGCAGGATCCAGCCGTAGGTGCCCTTGGCCATCATCTCGGCGATGGTGCGGCGCTCGTCCTCGGTGATCCCGGGGTCGGTGGCCGGCGGCGCCAGGAGGATGGAGGTGTCGGGCTGCCCGACCGGGCCGACCGTGATCCACCGCATCTTGCCCTGTCCGACGTCGTTGCGGACCTCGAAGCCGAGGACGTCGCGGTAGAACGCCAGGGATTCGTCCGGGTCGACGTGCGGCAGGAAGGTGGTGTGAATGGTGATGTCCATGGCGATCACGCTAGGCGGGCGCCGCGCCCCGCACTTCTCGATTCCTGATCGATCCGGGACACCTAGGTACGGGTGTTCTCGTGCACCCAGGCGGCGTACGCCGGCTCCCCGCACTCCACCCGGGACACCAGGATCTCCGGCACCTCGTACGGGTGGGCGGCGCGGATCCGGTCGACCAGCGCGACCACCCGGTCCGGGGCGGTCTTGAACTGCACCGACCACTCGACGCCGGTCTCCACCGCGGACCGCCACCAGTAGGTGCTGTCGACCTGGCCGCCCACCTGTGCGCAGGCCGCCAGCCGCCTGGCGACCGCCTCGGCCGCGAGCGTGTCCGCGACCGGGCGCGCGTCCACCACCGTCGTGACCACGCAGATCTGTTCCATCAGCGCACCCTACGCGGCGTCGCCACGGGCGGCCCCGACCCGCGGTCAGCCGGTGGACACGCCGTCGCGGTTGGCGGCGATCCAGGTGTCGATCCGGGCCCACCAGTCGAAGAGCCAGTCGATGCGCTCCTGCCGGTCGGTCGGCACCTCCTCCGGCGGCACCGACCAGAAGCGCATCACGATCCGCTTGTCCATCGGCAGCTCCCGCCAGACGTCGGCCACGGTGAGCATCCGGTCCAGCCCGGTGTGCGCCACGAAGATCACCCCGGCGTCCGGGGCGGCGTCCAGTGCGGCGAGCAGTCCGCCGGGCTGCGGCGCGAGCACGTGCCGCATCCGTTCGGCGCGCAACGCCATCCGCTCCAGCCCGAGCGCGCGGAGCCGGGCGATGGCCCGCAGCCGGCGGCTGGGCGTGAAGTTGCCGCCCTCGGGAAAGATCACGAACGCGTCGTCGTCGTCGAGGTCGGTGGCGAGCTGCCCGATCTGCCCGACCGCCGAGTCACGGCCGTCCGAGCCGGGCGCGATGAACCGGTTGGGCAGCCGGTTGAGCAGCACGTCGATCGCCGGGTCCCACTGGAGGCTCTCCTTGAGCACGATCCGCGGCTCGCGGTGGAACCAGTTGACCAGCGCGTGGATCAGGATGAACGAGTCACCCGGCCCGGCGTGCCGGCAGAGCACCAGCTCCGGCCGGCCGGGCAGGGCGGTGTCCGGGTCGGTGCCGACCACGTCGATGCTCAACCGCAGCGTCCAGCGGGCCTGCCAGAAGAGCACCCGCAGGAAGCGGCCGGCGAGCGCGTAGTGCGCGCGCTGGAAGGCCGGCGAGCGCTTGCGCAGCCCGAACCCGGACGCCAGCCAGAGCAGGAAGAGCGCGGCCAGCGCCGCCGCGTCCCAGACCAGGTAGACGGAGCCGATCCAGAGCAGGCGCAGCGGCCGCAGCCGGCCGGGCACGAAGGGCGACAGCGCCAGGCCGAGCAGCGCCCAGACCGGCACCGTGGTGACCACGGCCAGCGCGAGCAGCACCACGCCGGGCGCCAGCAGCATCCGGCGTACCCACCGGGGTGGCAGCGGCATCAGTGGTCCAGTTGGGTGGCCAGGTAGTGCCGGGAGGCCGTGTAGGCCCGGCTGATCCGCCGCCCCACCGCCGCCATGTCCCGATAGGCCCACGGGCTGTCGTCGCGGGGCTTCAGCCCGCCGGTGGGCAGCACGTGCACCTCCACCCCGTCGGGCAGCGCCGCCATCTCCCGGGCGAACCGGTGCCGCCGGGCGATCTCGAACGCGACCTGGGCGATCTCCCAGGGCCGCTGGGGCGGCGTCAGCTCCCGTTCGATCCGACCCACCTGGAGTACGAAGATCTGCCGCGCGCCCAGCGCGACCGCCTCGCCGATCGGGATGGAGTTGACGATCCCCCCGTCGATGTAGTGCTGGTCGTCGATCCGGGCCGGTGGCAGCAGCCCCGGCACGGAGGCCGAGGCGAGCACGGCCGGCACCAGCGGACCGCTGTCGAACCAGTGCTCGGCGGCCCGCTCGATGTTCGCCGCGCAGCAGCGGAACGGCACCTTCAGGTCGGCGAAGGTGGTCTCGGCGCCCAGTTCGGACTCCAGCAGCTTGCGCAGCGGCCGGGGCGAGTGCAGGTGGGTACGCGCGGCGAACCGGCGCAGCTGGCGGGCGACCGAGTCGCCGTACACCTCGCTCGCCTCCGGCGAGGCCCAGAGCCGGACCAGCCGGTCGGTGACCGCCTCGGACGGGTCTGCGGCGACCAGCGCGCCGTTGACCGCCCCGATGGAGGTGCCGAGCACCACGCCCGGGCGGATCCGGGCGCGGAACAAGGCGCGCAGCATGCCCACCTCGACCGCGCCGAGCACTCCCCCGCCGCCGAGCACGAACGCCACCGGACCCCCAGCCATGTCGTTCATCCTGGCACGTGCCCACCGCCGGGCCGGGTCCAGCCGCTGGTCACCCGGGTCCGGCCGGTCCCAGGTGGCGGCGTGCGAGTCGTCCACGACGGAGGGTGACCGCCAATCCAGACGACCGTTGACACGGCGGACACATTCCCGCAACCTGATACCGCCCCCACCCCCAGGCAGGTGCGATCACTGATGGCAGCGCTGCACGCCGGCAGGTTGCTGGCCCGCCGGTACCGGCTCGTCGACCAGATCGGGGCCGGTGGCATGTCGGTGATCTGGCGGGCCCGCGACGAGGTGCTCGACCGGATCGTCGCGGTCAAGGTGCTCGCCCCCTCCCTGGCCACGGACGCCCGCTTCCGGGACATGGTCCGCGAGGAGGCCCGCTCCGCCGCCCAGCTGATCCACCCGCACGTGACCTCGGTGCACGACTACGGCGAGACGCTGGCCCCGGACGGCTCGATCACCTCGTTCGTGGTGATGGAGCTGCTCACCGGGGAGGAGCTGGAGCACCGGCTCACCGAGGGGCCGCTGCCCTGGGCCGAGGCGGTCGAGGTGGGCGCCCAGGTGGCCGAGGCCCTCGCGGCCGCGCACCGGCTCGGCATCGTGCACCGGGACATCACCCCGTCCAACGTGATGATGACCCGGGTCGGCGCGAAGGTGCTGGACTTCGGCATCGCCACCCACGTCGGCGCCCCGGACGAGGACGAGGACGGCGGCACCTTCGGCACCCCCGCGTACGTCGCGCCGGAGCGGCTGGACGGGGTGCCGGCCCAGCCGGCCACCGACGTCTACTCCCTCGGCGTGCTGCTCTACGAGACGCTGACCGGCCAGGTGCCGTACCCGGCGGACACCTGGGAGCAGCTCGGCGAGGCGCTGGCCGCCGACGAACCACCCAGCCTGGACGGTGTGCCGGGGCTGCCGGCGGTGGTCGCCCGTACCTGCCTGCGCTGCCTGGCCCGCGATCCGCGCGACCGGCCCACCGCGCACCAGGTGGCCGCGGCGCTGCGCGACCAGCTGCTGCCCGGCGACCCGCAGGCGACCACGATGTTCGCGCCGACCGTGACCCTGCCCGCGCTGCCCGGCCAGCCGGCCGGGCAGGCGGAACCGGCCGGGCAGGCGGAGCCGGCCGGAGCACCGTCGCGGCGACGCCGGCCGCTGCTGGTGGTGGCCGCGCTGGTGGTGGTGACCACGGCCGCCGCGCTGCTCGCCCCGACCCTGGTGCCGGAGTCGACGCCGCCGCCGGACGCCCGGCGGACCGGCGCCCCGGCGGTGCAGCCGACGATCCCGCCCGCCGAACCGTCCACAGTTCCTCCACGGTCGACCGTGGCGGCGACCAGCGCGCCGTCCCGACCGGGACCCGCCCGAAACGGCGGGCAGGGCGCCGGTGGGCTGACCGAGGCCGCCGAGCGGCTGCGCCGGCTCATCGACGACGGGGTGCGCAGCGGCGACGTCCGCGCCGACGTCGGCACCGACCTGCGCAACGTGCTGGCCAGCCTGACCCGGTCGGCCGCCGACGGGCGGTCCGACCTGGCCGAGCCGGTGGCGCTGCTGCGCGACAAGGTCACCCACCGTGTCGACGAGGGCGGCATCACCCCGGCGTACGCGCGCCAGCTCGACGCGGCCATCGTGGAGCTCGGCACCAGCCGGGTGTGAGCCGGTCGGGGCTGCGCCGGCCCCTCGGCCCGCGGTCAGCGGGTGGCGACCGGCGTCGGCTCCCGGGCCGGCGCGGCGGCGCCGAAGGCGAGCCGCCGGTACACCGCCTCGTAGCCCTCCGCCATCCGGTCGGTGGAGAAGTTGCGGGCCACGTGCGCGACGGAGGCCGCCGGGTCCAGCCGGTCCACCGCCCGCAGCGCCGCCGGCAGCTCCTCGGCCCGGTCCCGGATCAGCCCGGTGACCCCGTCCACCACCAGCTCCGGCACGGCGCCGCGCCGCAGCGCCACGACCGGCGTACCGGTCGCCATCGCCTCCACCATCACCATGCCGAACGGCTCGTCCCACTGGATCGGCATGATCAGGCAGCGCGCGTCCGCCATCAGCCGGATGGTCGCCTCCCGGTCGGCGTTGAACACCACGGTGACGTCCTCGTCCAGCAGCGGCTCGACCACCTCGGTGAAGTAGCGCCGCTCGGCGGGCTCGTTGCACTTGCCGGCTAGGGTCAGCGGCAGGCCGGCCGACCGGCAGGCGCGGATCGCGAGGTCCGGTCCCTTGTCCGGACTGAACCGGGCCAGCCAGAGCACCGGGCCCCGACCGGGGGCCTGCTTGTGCGGGAACTCCCGCACGTCCATCGCGTTGTGCACGGTCCCCACCCAGGGCAGGCCCGGGTTCAGCCGGCGCTGCGTGTGCGAGATGGCCACCAGCCCCACGCCCCGGTCGACGTCGCTGAGCACCGTGCCGTACTCCCCGACGGGGTTGCCGTGCACGGTGGCCACGGTCGGCACCGCCCGCCGGCCGGCGACCAGCGGGCCGATCGTGGTGTGGTCGTGGATCACGTCGAAGTCGGCCGCGGTGACCAGGTGCCTCACCCGGGCCAGATGGGCCAGCTCCGGCAGCGCCTCGCCCAGCCGGGCGTACTGGAGGTCCTCGACGGTGGAGACGAAGTCGGCGGCGGTGCCGTGATCCTGGCCCGCGCCGAACAGGGTCACCGCGTTGCCGCGCCCGACCAGCCGATCCACCAGCCCGTGCACCACCTGTTCCAGCCCGCCGTAGCCGGGCGGCGGCACCGACAGCCACGGCGGGACCACCATCGCGATCCGCAGCGGCCTCTCCGGCGGGCTCTCCCCCGGACGGTGGGTCACGGCCACAGGTCCTCCCCGTTGCTTCCCGGTGAGCGGGATCGGCGGCGATTTCCCCACCCCGGCTGGGCTAAACGGACATTCGTCGGACGCGGCGGGCGGCTCACCCGGTGACGACGAGACGGTCGTCGACGGCCCGTACGCCCGGCGCCGACCAGGCGACCCGCTCCGCCTCGTCCCGCTCCCACCAGGAACGGACGGTGCCGCCCAGGACGACGGTGTCGCCGGCCAGCTCGACGGTGATCGCCTCGGTGCCGGTCCGGCGGCGCAATGCCCGGCGCAGGTCCAGGGCGGTCTGTTCGGCGCTGGGCGGGGCCGGCGGCACCACCTCGATCAGGTTGGTCACCCCGCGTACGCCCCGCAGCCGGCGCAGTTCCTGCTCGGCGGTGCGCCGCTGGTAGCCGAACTCCACCTCGCCGCGCAGCATCAGCCAGCCGGCGGAGACCGTCACGTCCAGCCGCTCGGCGGGCACGAAGCTGTCCCACTCCAGCGCCCGTACGGCGGCGAGGGCGAGTTCGCCGTCGTCCTGACCGTCCAGGCCGGGCAGGCGTACCTCGATGTCGTCGGCGACCGCCCGCACGCCGCGTACCCGGTGCGCGCAGCGCTGCGCCGCCCACTTGCGGGCGTAGCTGTCCACCCGGCCGGTCAGGGTGACCACGCCGTCGGCGACGCTCACCCCGATCTCGTGCGGCTGGGCCTGCGGGTCCCAGGCCAGTTCGTCGAGCACGTCGCGCTGGATGTTCGGATCGGTGCGGGTGGCCGCTGCCGTCGTCATGGCGTCCCCTCCCGTGCGGTCGGCTCCTGGCGAGGATGCCGACTCCCCGGGTGAGGCCGGCTCACCCTGGCGGGGTGAACCGGCACCGGACCGGCGTCAGGGACCACGGGGTGCGAAAAAAGGCGGCGGGTGGCGGAGCCAACCCCCTTGGCTCCGCCACCCGCCGCCCCAGAGGAGGCAGGTCTGGTGTTATGACGTCTCGGCGAGCGTCACGGTTGCCTTCGCCTCGGCACCATTTCGCTTGTAGGTCACCTCGACCCGGTCGCCGACCTTGCCGGCCTGCACGGCGCCGACCAGATCGTTGGAGTCGTTGACCACCTTGTCGCCGAACCGGGTGATCACGTCGCCTCGCTGGATGCCGGCCTTCTCGGCGGCGCTGCCCGGCACGACCGCGGCGACCAGCGCCCCGCCGTCCTCGGCGGCGTTGACGCTCACCCCGAGGGACGGGTGGCTGACCTTCTCACCGCGCTGGAGCTTCCCGGCGACGTCCTTGGCCTTGTTGCTGGGGATCGCGAAGCCGACCCCGATGTTGCCGCTGCTGCCCTGCCCGGCGGTGGCGATCGCGGTGTTGATGCCGATCACCTCGCCCCGGGTGTTGACCAGCGCGCCGCCGGAGTTGCCGGGGTTGATCGGGGCGTCGGTCTGGAGCAGTCCGGAGATCGAGCTGGCGCCCTGCTGCGGGTTCTGCTGCCCGTTCTCGCCGGCCTGGATGGTCCGGTCCCGGGCGCTGAGGATGCCGGCGGTGACCGAGCCCTGCAGGCCCAGCGGGCTGCCCAGGGCGAGCACCTGGTCGCCGACCTGCATCCCGTCGCTGTCGCCGAACTTCGCGGCCTTCAGGTCGCTGACGCCGCTGGCCTTGACCACGGCGAGGTCGGTCTTCGGGTCGGTACCGACGATCTTGGCCTGGGCGGTCTTGCCGTCGGCGAAGACCACCCGGACCGTGTCGCCGGAGGCGGAGGCGACCACGTGGTTGTTGGTCAGCACGAAGCCGTCGGCGCTCAGGACCACGCCGGAGCCCTCGCCGTTGTCCGTGATGATGGAGACCACGCTGTCCTGCACCGCGGCGGCGATCTTCGGCAGGTCGGCGCTGTTGATCACCGGGGCGGCCGAGTAGGTGCGGGTGATGCCGCCGGAGTCGCCGTCGACCGCGAGAGCGAGGGCGCCGCCGGCCACGCCGGAGCCGAGCATCAGAGCGAAGACCGCCACCCCGGCGCCGACGAACTTGGCCACCTTCGAGGGGCGCGGGCCGGCGGCCCAGGGCGGCGCCGGCTGCCCGCCGTGTTGCGGCGGGACCGGCCCACCGGGCCCCTGCGCACCCGGGTAGCCCGCCGTCCAGCCGGACTGCTGCCCCGGCTGGTAGCCGGCGGCCGGGTACCGACCGGCGGACGGGTACGGCTGGTAGCCGGGGCGGTAGGCCTGCTCGCCACCGTGCGCCCCGCCCGGGTACGGCGCGGCGGAGGCCTGACCGGCTCCCGGGTACGGGGCGGCGGAGGTCTGACCCGCCTGCGGGTACCCGGCCGACGGGTACCCGGCACCGGCGTACGGTGCGGCAGAGGTCTGACCGGCGCCCGGGTACGGGGCGGCGGAGGTCTGCCCGGCGTACGGGGCGGCGGAGGTCTGGGCGTCCGGCGGGGTGGCGGCGCTCGGCGGGGTGCCGGCCGGCTCCCCCGCGGTGCCGGCGGCGTCGCCCGGGGCGACCGGGCGGGGTTCGGTGGAGCCGGACTGCCCAGGCTCGACGCGGGACAGCTCGGCGGTGGGGTGCGACGGCTCCGCGTCAGGGGCGGCCGGCCGCCGCTGCGGGTCGGTCTCGAACTCGGTCATGGCTCCACTTTCTCCCGTCGCTCTGGCACCAGCCTGGAACCCGCCTGAATGTTTTCTGAAAGTCACTCCGTCTCGCCGTCGGCGTCCGGCAACAGCGGCAGCCGGACCCGGAAGGTCGCCCCGCCGCCCGGGGTCTCGGCGACCTGCACGGTGCCGTGGTGGGCGGTGACCAGGGCGGCGACGATGGCCAGCCCCAGCCCGGTGCTGGTGATCCCGCTCGCCCGGCGGGTCCGGGCCGCGTCGGCGCGGTAGAAGCGTTCGAACACCCGCTCGGCCTGCTCCGGGGTGAGGCCCGGACCGGTGTCGGCCACCTCGACCACGGCCAGGTTCCCCGGCTCGGTACGCAGGCGCAGGGTCACCGACGCCTCCGGTGGGGTGTGGGTGAGCGCGTTGGTCATCAGGTTGCCGATGACCTGCCGCAACCGGGCGTCGTCGCCGTGCACCACCAGCGGCCCCGAGCCGGGCTCGATCTCCAGCTCGATCCGCCGGTCGGGGGCGACCACCCGGGCGGCCTGCACGGCGTCGGAGGCGAGGACCGGCAGCTCGATCGGGGCCAGCGAGAGGGGCCGTTCCCGGTCCAGCCGGGCGAGCAGCAGCAGGTCCTCCACCAGCAGCCCCATCCGGGCCGCCTCGTCCTCGATGCGACGGAGCAGGTCGGCGGTCTGCTCGGGCGCGCGGGCCGCGCCCTGCCGGTACAGCTCGGCGAAGCCCCGGATGGTGGTCAGCGGGGTACGCAACTCGTGTGAGGCGTCCGCGACGAACTGCCGCATCCGCTCCTCCGAGCGGCGGGCCCGCGCCTCGGAGATCTGCGCGGCGTGTGCCGCGTCCCGGGCGCCGGCCTCGGCCGAGCGGGCGGCGGTCTCCGACGCGGCCCGGGCGGTGAAGGCGGCCTCGATCTGCGCCAGCATCGCGTTCAGCGCGCGGGAGAGCCGGCCCAGCTCGGAGGTCGCGCACTCCTGCCCCTCCTCCGGGTCGGGCACCCGTCTGGTGAGGTCGCCCCCGGCGATCGCGGCGGCGGTGCGCTCGATCTCCACCAGCGGCTTGAGGCTGGTCCGCACGATCGCCGCGCCGATCGAGGCGAGCAGGATCAGCACCGCCCCGCCGACCAGGAGGTCTATCCAGACCAGCCGCTTGACGGCCAGGTCGACGTCGGTGAGGTGCTGCCCGACCGCCAGCACGCTGCCGTCCGGCAGTTCGCGGTAGAGCATCCGCCAGCGGTCGTGGCCGTCCTGGGCCCGGACGGTGAAGGGCTCACCCTCCTCGGCCCGGAAGCCGGCCACGTCGGCCGGGATCGGCGGCAGGTCGTCGCGCTCCAGCACCGGGTCGTACCCGATGATCTCGCCGCCGTCGGCGTTGGCCAGGGCGACCACGTAGTCGGTGGGCAGCGACGCGCGCACCCGCCCGGACTGCAGGTCGGGCAGGACCCGGCCGACCTGGACGCTGGCCGCCTGGAGTTCGGCGTCCACCTGGCCGACCAGGTAGTTGCGGAGGAAGTACGTGGTCAGCGAGCTGATCACGACCAGCGCGGCGGCGACCAGCGCCAGCACCGACGCGACCAGCTTGATCCGCAACGGGACGCTGCGGAGCTTTCCCTTGGCGTCGTGGAGGACGCTCACGCTGCCGGCTTGCGCAGCACGTAGCCCACCCCGCGCAGGGTGTGGATGAGCCGGGGCTGGGTGTTGTCCACCTTGCGGCGCAGGTACGAGATGTAGGACTCGACGATGTTGTCGTCGCCCCGGAAGTCGTAGTTCCAGACGTGGTCGAGGATCTGCGCCTTGCTGAGCACCCGGTTGGCGTTCAGCATCAGGTAGCGCAGCAGCTTGAACTCGGTCGGCGAGAGCTGCACCCGCTGGCCGGCCCGGTGCACCTCGTGGGTCTCCTCGTCCAGCTCCAGGTCGGCGAAGGTGAGCCGGGAGGGGGCGTGCTCGCCGGTGGCCGTACGCCGCAGCACCGCGCGGATCCGGGCGGTCAGCTCCTCCAGGCTGAACGGCTTGGTGACGTAGTCGTCGCCGCCCAGGGTGAGCCCACGGATCTTGTCGTCGGTGGCGTCCCGCGCCGTCAGGAACACCACCGGGGTACGGGTGCCGCCCTCGCGGAGCATCCGGATCACCTCGAAGCCGTCCAGGTCGGGCAGCATCACGTCGAGGACCACGAGGTCGGGACGGTGGTCCTTCGCGGTGCTCAACGCCGCGCTGCCGCTGGTGGCGGTCGCCACGTCGAAGCCGGCGAAGCGCAGGCTGGCGGAGAGCAGTTCGAGGATGTTGGGATCGTCCTCGACGACGAGCAGTCGCGCCTCGGTCTGGGTAGCGGCCATGCCCGCCATCATCCGCGACGCGGCTGCGCCGGCGCTGGACGCTTCCTGAAAAGACCCTGTGAGCCGCGTCAGCGCAGCAGCCGGCGCAGCCCGTCGAGCGCGCCGTCGAGGACCCGGATCGCGGTTCGCAACTGGTTGTCGGAGAGTCGGTGCGCCCGGACCAGCCCGCCGACCTCCATGGTGAAGGCGGCCAGCCGCTGGTCGAACTCGGTCAGCAGCGGTGAGGCCGCGGCGGCGGGAGCCGGCGGCGGCACCGGCCGGTCCCAGCGGGCCTGCCGGGTCTGCCGGGCCGCCTCGCGCAGCTCGCGCTTGAGGTCCCGGACCGAGCCGCGAACCTCGGTCTGGATCTCCCCGGCGAGGGTGGAGAGGTCCTGCACCGAGGTGTTGATGTCGGCCTCCAGGGTGGCCAGCTCGTCGGCGCGCTGCCGCAGCTCCGCCCGGCCGGCCTCGGTGATCTCGTAGACCTTGCGGCCGCCGGCCGCGGTGTGGGTGACCAGCCCCTCCACCTCCAGCCGTTGCAGGCGGGGATAGATGGTGCCGGCGCTCGGGGCGTACAGGCCGAGGAAGCGGTCCTCCAGCAGCCGGATCAGCTCGTAGCCGTGCTTCGGGCCGTCGTCGAGCAGCTTGAGCAGGTAGAGCCGGAGCCGCCCGTGACTGAACACGGCGGTCACGGCTGCTCCTCCTGGTCGTCGTCCACCGGACGGGCGAGCAGCGCGATGCTGCCCGACGTGGCGGAGGCCCAGAGCTTACCTTCGCCCGCCCCGAGGACTCCCTCGCTGTCGCGCACCGCGGCGAGCCCTCGGCTGGCCAGCACCTGGGGGAAGCCGCTGGTGATGCGGCCGGAGGCGGTGTGCAGCCGGACGGCGAGGTCGCTGTCCTCCCGGACCCGGACGGTGATGCTGCCGGAGATGGTGCTCAGCCGGATCTCGCTGCGGCGGGGGTTGTCGAAGTCGCAGGTGATCGCGCCGGAGACGGTGTGCGCGCGGACCTGGCCCGGCGCGCTGTCGGCCAGGATGACCTCGCCGGAGACGGTCTCCAGGGTGACCTCGCCGGCCACCCCGAGCGCCTCCACCGGCCCGGAGACGATCTTCGCGGCGGTGGTGCCACGCAGCCCCATCAGGGTGATCTGGCCGGAGGTCACGTCGGCCCGGGTCCGCCCGCGCAGCCCGGAGGCGACCAGCGAGCCGTCGATCAGGTGGAGGGTGGCCGCCACGTGGGCGGGGACCGCGACGGAGACGTCGACCCGGGGCCAGCGGGCCAGTGGGCCGACCCACCGGAACACCTCCGACCAGCGGAACTTCCGTTCCTGGACGATGCTGAGCCGCCCGTCGCGGTGCTCGACGTGGATCGGCCGACCTTCGCCGCCGGCCTGGGTGATGTCGACCCGGGCCGGGCCGTCGGTGGCGACCACGTTGAGCCGACCGCTGATCAGCCGCACGTCGAGCTCGGTGACCGGGTCGTCCAGGGTGAAGCGGCGCGGCTGCTCGACAGTCCAGCTCGTCATGGCGTCCTCCCCTCGATGCGCCCGGCCGGCGGCCCGCGCTCGGGAGGAGCGTAACGCGATACATCGCGATAGAGCAAGACACGTCGCGAGTCGGGTGGACGTCACGCTGCCAGGTCGAGCTCCCGGCCGACCGCGGGCGCGCGGGTCGGGGCGACCGCGTCGACGAAACCGCCGACTGCCGGCGCGGTCACCGGCCGGAGCCCGACGGGTCGGGCCGGCACCAGGTGGACCGCCGACTCGGCGGCCCGGGCCAGCGCCCGCCGGTCCGCGTCCGGGGCCGGGTGCAGGGCCGCGGCGACCCGGACGGTGACCACCAGGTCGCGGGCGGCGAGCACCCGGCGTACCGACCGCCAGAGGGTGTCGTCGCCGAGGAAGGCGGCCGCCGTGGTGGCCTCGCCGGTCGCGGCGCAGCGGTAGCCGACACGCAACGGCACCACCGGCGCCCCGGCCTCGATCGCCGCCTGGAACACGGCCGGCCGGAACCCCCGCCCCGGCCGGCAGTCGCCGGCAATCAGGGTGCCGCACCAGGTCGTACCCTCCGGGAAGACCGCGACCGGGTCACCGGCCCGCAGCGCCCCGGCGATCCGGGCGACGGTCGCCGGCAGCTCGCGAGGCCGGGCCCGGTCGACGAAGAGCGCGCCGCCCGCGCGGGCCAGCACCCCGACCAGCGGCCAGGCCCGGACCTCCCGCTTGGCCAGCATCCGGGCCGGTGCGACGGCCAGCACCGCCAGCGCGTCCAGCCAGGAGACGTGGTTGGCGACCAGCAGCGCGCGCCGGCGCGGCGGCCGGCCCCGCACCTCCAGCCGCGCCCCGAGGGCGCGCGCCGTCGCCCGCGCCCAGCCGCGCAGCGCGGCCGCGCGCGACGCCGCCGGCAGCACCGGCAGCAGCCCGGCCAGGCCGGCCCCCACCAGCAGCATCCCGAGTACGCCCAGCAGCCGGGCCACCCGCCGGGCGACGGGTACGGCGGGCACCTGCCCGGGCACCGGCAGGCAGTCCGGGCCGCAGCCTGAGGTGGGCCGCCACAGCTCGGCGCTCATTCCGGCGCCCCGCCCAGGAAGTGCCGCAGGTAGCGCGGGTTCATCCGGTCCAGGGAGAAGAGCACGTAGAAGTCGGCCACCCGGAAGTCCGGGTCGTACGCCGGCTCCCCGGCGACCCAGGCGCCCAGCCGGAGGTAGCCGCGCAGCAGCGGCGGGATCAGCGCCTGCCCGGCGGCGCCGCCCTCGGCGGTGTCCAGCGGGACCGCCCCCGGCTCGGCGAACCAGGGCCGCAACGGACGGACCCGCAGCAGCGGCGGGGCCAGGTGCCGGGCGCGCGCCCGGGCCCACACCTCGGCGGCGGCCCGGCCCCCGTCGCCGACCGGCACCGAGGCGCAGCCACCCAGCCAGCGGGAGCCGCGCAGGTGCAGGTAGCGGGTGATGCCTGCCCACATCAGGTTGATCACGGCGCCCGAGCGGTGGTCGGGGTGGACGCAGGAACGGCCGGCCTCCACCAGGACGTCGCGCAGCGGGTCCAGGGCGGTCAGGTCGAACTCGCTCTCGGCGTACCGGCGGTCGGTGCGTCCCGGCGGCAGCAGCCGGTACGTGCCGACCACCGCTCCGGTGCGCTCCTCGCGCACGATCAGGTGGTCGCAGTGGGTGTCGAGGTCGTCGACGTCCAGCCCGGCCCCGCCCGGGCGCAGGGTCGCGCCCAACTCGGTGGCGAATACCTCGTGGCGCAGGCGTTGCGCGGCCGCGACCTGGGTGGGGTCGTCGGCGATCAGCAGGGTGTATCCGCTGGTCGTCAGAGGTGCGCCAGCGGCGTGCAGAACGGCCATGGGACCTGTGTAGGTGGCCGGGGTTGCCGGCCGCCCCGGCGAAGGATGTCGATCCGGTGAACGGCTGTCGGCGGTCCGCCCCGAACCGCCGACACCGGGCTACCTGACCGTCCGCCGGGTCGGCGTGGCAGGCTGCCCGGGCGGACCCGGCGGCGGCGCCGGGCACGACGGAGGTGCGTCGATGATCATCGAGTCCCGGTTCAACGGGCCGCCCGGCTCGGGCAACGGCGGGTGGAGCGCCGGGGTCTTCGCCGAGGCGTACGGGGGCGACCGGCCGGTCGAGGTGACGCTGCGCCGCCCGCCCCCGCTGGCGACCCCGCTGACGCTGGCCGACGGCGACGTCCTCGGCCCGGACGGACAACTCGTCGCCCAGGTCCGCCCGACCGACGACCCGCCCACGGCGGTCGCCCCGGTCGACCCGGCGACGGCGGCGGCCGCCTCGGCGGCGTACCCCGGCCTGCGGGACCACCCCTTCCCCGGCTGCTACGTCTGCGGCCCGGACCGCCCGGACGGGCTGCGGATCTTCCCCGGTCGGCTGCCGGACGGCCGGACCGCCGCGCCGTTCCGCGCCCCCAACCGGGTGGTGCCCGCCACGGTCTGGGCGGCGCTGGACTGCCCGGGCGGCTGGGCCGTCATCGCCCCGGGCCGGCCGTACGTCCTCGGCCGGGTCGCCGCGGTCGTCGACGCGCTGCCCCGGCCCGGCGACGAGTGCGTGGTGACCGGCGAGCTGGTCAGCGGCGAGGGGCGCAAGGCGGTCGTGCGCACCAGCCTGTACGGCCCGACCGGCGTGCTGCTCGGCCGGGCCCGGGCCACCTGGATCGCGCTGCCCTCGGAACCCGCCTCTCGTCCCTGAGGACGACCGCCTCCTGCGTGAGGTGGAGGCCGGACTACGGACCGCGCCCGATTGACCGGGTTGCACGCCCTTGCCAGGCTGTGCCCCGGCGCTCTCCGCAACGGCGCCGCACACCGCGGCGCGTGACGCGCCGCCGCACGGAAGGAGCACGATGTCCGACGGGCAGTGGAGCCCCAGCACCGGGACCGGCCAGATCGTGGTGTCCGGACTGACGAAGCACTACAAGAACGTCCGGGCGGTGGACAACCTGTCCTTCACCGTCGAACCGGGGCGGGTGACCGGCTTCCTCGGCCCGAACGGCGCCGGCAAGACCACCACCCTGCGCATGCTGCTGAACCTGGTCACTCCGACGAGCGGCGACGCCACCGTGGACGGGGTCCGCTACGCCGACCTGACCGACCCGCTGCGGCACGTGGGCGCGGTGCTGGAGGCGTCCAGCGCGCACAAGGGCCGGACCGGCCTCAACCACCTCCGGGTGATCTGCGCCGCGGCCGGGCTGCCCCGGCAGCGCGCCGACGAGGCGCTGGCCCTGGTCGGGTTGACCCCGGCCGCCCGGCGCAAGTTCAAGGGCTACTCGCTGGGCATGAAGCAGCGGCTCGGCATCGCCGCCGCGATGCTCGGTGACCCGCGGGTTCTGATCCTGGACGAGCCGGCCAACGGGTTGGACCCGGAGGGCATCCGGTGGATGCGCGGGTTCCTCAAGAGCCTGGCCCAGGAGGGCCGCACCGTGCTGGTCTCCAGCCACCTGCTCTCCGAGATGCAGCTGCTCGCCGACGACGTGGTGATCATCGCCGCCGGCCAGCTGGTCCGGCAGGGGCCGGTCGAGCAGGTGATCGGCTCGATGGCCCAGGGCGTGCGGGTGCGGGTACGCACCCCGCAGGCCGACGAGCTCGTCGCCGCGCTGAAGGCGCAGTCGGCCACCGTCACCCCGGACGAGCACGGCGTCCTGCTGGTGGACGGGGCGGACGCCCCGACCGTCGGCCGGGTCGCCCTGGCCGCCGGGGTGGAACTGCACGAACTCACCACGGAACGACCCGACCTGGAACGGGTCTTCCTGGAGCTGACGGCCGGGAAGGCGGGCATCCGATGAACCTGGTCCGAGCCGAACTGCTCAAGATCCGTACGACCAACACGTGGTGGCTGTTCGGCCTCGGCGCGCTGGTCACCCTGGCCCTGGCGTTCCTGGTCAACGCGCTCAACGCGAACCTCACCCTCAGCGGCCCGCAGGACGTGGAGGGCCTGCCGCGGGAGCAGGCCGAGCAGGTCCTCGCCTCGGCCGACGAGGTCTACCAGGCGGCGAACCTGTTCACCTCGGGGCAGTACTTCGGGCTGCTCTTCGTGCTGCTGCTCGGCATCATCGTGGTGACGAACGAGTTCTACCACCAGACCGCGACGACCACCTTCCTCACCACCCCGCACCGCACGGTGGTGGTCACCGCCAAGTTGGTCGCGGCGGCGCTGATCGGCGCGGTCTTCTGGCTGGTCACCACCGTGCTGACCGTGCCGGCGACGCTGATCTTCTTCGCGGCCAAGGGGTGGGACGCGCACCTGGGCGACTGGGACATCACCCGCGCGATCCTGCTCAACCTGCTGGCGTACGTGCTCTGGGGCGTCTTCGGCGTCGGCTTCGGCGTGCTGATCCGCAGCCAGATCGGGGCGACCATCACCGCCGTGGTGCTCTACCTGGTCGGTACGACCGCGGCGAACCTGGTCTTCTTCCTGCTTCAGCAGTGGCTGGAGCAGGACTGGATCAGCAAGCTGGCGGTGATCGTGCCGTCCACCGCGTCCTCGCTGATGATCAGCGGCACCGAACTGCCGGGCAACCCGCCGCAGTGGGTGGGCGCGGTGGTCCTGATCGCGTACGCCGTGGTGACCTCGGCGGCCGGCAGCCTCATCATGCGGCGCCGCGACATCGCCTGAGGCGGACCCGGGCGGACGGCCCCGGCGGTGGCGGCGACGTCACCGTCCGGGGCCGTCGTGCCTACCAGGAGTCGACGCGACACGCAGGGTTTGGCGAACTTCTGGCATCTTCTGTGAAACGGGCCACCCGTCGGAGGCGGAAATGCCTGCGGCATTCCTACGGCGTAGCCTGGGAGCCGTCTCCCGTGCGCCCGTAACCGGGCACGGGTGCCGACCGCGTGACATACGAACCCGCGTGAAAGAGGCGATTACCGGCCGTGTCGACCCAGCAGACTTCGCAGGAGAACCCACTGGCGGGTTTCGGCCCGAACGAGTGGATCGTCGAGGAGATGTACCAGCGCTACCTCGCCGACCCGTCGAGCGTCGACTCGGCCTGGCACGACTTCTTCGCCGACTACCGGCCGGCCCCGGGCGCCGCGACCCCGCGCCCCGCCGAGGAGAAGGCCCCGGCCAAGGCCGCCCCCGCCGAGCCGGCCGGGCAGCAGGAGGCCGCCGCGACCGTGACCCAGCCGGCCGCGCCCGCCAAGCCGGCCCCCGCCGCCAAGGCCCCCGCCAAGCCGGCGCCGGCCAAGGCCGCCCCGGCCAAGCCGGCCGCCAAGGCGCCGGCCGTGAGCGGCGCGGGCACCACCCCGCTGCGCGGCGTGGCCGCCAAGATCGTGCAGAACATGGACGCCTCGCTGGCCGTGCCGACCGCGACCAGCGTGCGCGCCGTCCCGGCCAAGCTGCTGGTGGACAACCGCATCGTGATCAACAACCACCTCGCCCGCGGGCGCGGTGGCAAGGTCAGTTTCACCCACCTGATCGGGTACGCGCTGGTCCGGGCGCTGGTCGAGCACCCCGAGATGAACAACTCCTTCGCCGAGGTCGACGGCAAGCCGGCGATGGTCCGCCCGGAGCACGTCAACCTGGGCATCGCCATCGACCTGGCCAAGCCGGACGGCTCCCGCAACCTGGTGGTGCCGTCCATCAAGGCCTGCGAGCAGATGGACTTCCGGCAGTTCTGGCAGGCGTACGAGGACGTGGTCCGGCGCGCCCGCCGCAGCGAGCTGACCATGGAGGACTACGCCGGCACCACCATCTCGCTGACCAACCCGGGCGGCATCGGCACGGTGCACTCGATCCCCCGCCTGATGCAGGGGCAGAGCGCGATCATCGGCGTCGGCGCGATGGAGTACCCGGCGCCGTACCAGGGCATGAGCGAGACCACCCTGGCCGAGCTGGCGGTCAGCAAGATCATCACGTTGACCAGCACGTACGACCACCGGATCATCCAGGGCGCGCAGTCCGGCGAGTTCCTCAAGGTGATGCACGAGCTGCTGCTCGGCGAGCGCGGCTTCTACGACCAGATCTTCACCTCGCTGCGCATCCCGTACGAGCCGGTGCGCTGGATGCGGGACGTCGCGGTCGACTCCGAGGGCCAGATCAACAAGACCGCGCGGGTGCACGAGCTGATCCACGCGTACCGGGTGCGCGGCCACCTGATGGCCGACACCGACCCGCTGGAGTTCAAGATCCGGAAGCACCCGGACCTGGACGTCCTCCAGCACGGGCTGACCCTGTGGGACCTCGACCGGGTCTTCCCGGTCAACGGCTTCGCCGGCCGGCAGCGGATGAAGCTGCGCGAGATCCTCGGCGTGCTGCGCGACTCGTACTGCCGCCGGGTCGGCATCGAGTACATGCACATCCAGGACCCGGAGGAGCGGCGCTGGATCCAGGAGCGGATCGAGCGCAAGTACGAGAAGCCCGCCGCCGACGAGCAGAAGCACGTGCTCAACCGGCTCAACGCCGCCGAGGCGTTCGAGACCTTCCTGCAGACCAAGTACGTCGGGCAGAAGCGCTTCTCGCTGGAGGGTGGCGAGTCGCTGATCCCGCTGCTCGGCGAGGTGCTGGAGGCCTCCGCCGAGGGCGGGCTGGACGAGGTCGTCATCGGCATGGCCCACCGTGGTCGGCTGAACGTGCTGGCCAACATCGTCGGCAAGCCGTACGAGAAGATCTTCTCGGAGTTCGAGGGCCACCTGGACCCGCGGTCGACCCAGGGCTCCGGCGACGTGAAGTACCACCTGGGTCAGAACGGCAAGTTCACCACCCCGGACGGCGACCACGCGGTCAAGGTCTCGCTGGTGGCGAACCCGTCGCACCTGGAGGCCGTGGACCCGGTGCTGGAGGGCATCGTCCGGGCCAAGCAGGACCGGATCGACCTGAAGCTGGAGGGCTACACCGTGCTGCCGCTGGCGGTGCACGGTGACGCCGCCTTCGCCGGCCAGGGCGTGGTCGCCGAGACGCTCAACCTCTCCCAGCTGCGCGGCTACCGCACCGGCGGCACCGTGCACGTGGTGGTCAACAACCAGGTCGGCTTCACCACCGCCCCGGAGTACAGCCGCTCCAGCCTCTACAGCACCGACGTGGCCCGGATGATCCAGGCACCGATCTTCCACGTCAACGGCGACGACCCCGAGGCCGTGGTCCGGGTCGCCCGACTGGCCTTCGAGTACCGGCAGGCGTTCAACAAGGACGTCGTGATCGACATGGTCTGCTACCGCCGGCGCGGGCACAACGAGGGCGACGACCCCTCGATGTCCAACCCGGAGATGTACAAGATCATCGACTCGAAGCGCTCGGTCCGCAAGCTCTACACCGAGGAGCTGATCGGCCGGGGTGACATCACCGTGGAGGACGCGGAGGAGCTGCTGCGCGACTACCAGGGGCAGCTGGAGCGGGTCTTCAAGGCCACCCGCGACGCCGCCACCACCCCGCGCAAGCTCAGCCGGCCGCGCCGCGAGGAGGAGCCGGAGCCGCAGGTGGAGACCGCCACCGACGCCGCCGTGGTCAAGGCGATCGGCGAGGCGCACGTCAACCTCCCCGAGGGCTTCACCCCGCACAAGCGGATCCAGCAGCTGCTCGACCGGCGGGCCAAGATGTCCGTCGAGGGCAACATCGACTGGGGCTACGGCGAGATCATCGCGTTCGGCGCGCTGCTGCACGACGGGGTCACCGTCCGGCTCGCCGGGCAGGACTCCCGCCGCGGTACCTTCGTCCAGCGGCACGCCTCGATCGTGGACGCCAAGACCGGCGACGACTACCTGCCGCTGAAGTCGCTCACCGGCGACGGCGAGCGGTCCCGGTTCTTCGTGCACGACTCGCTGCTGTCCGAGTACGCCGCGATGGGCTTCGAGTACGGCTACTCGGTGGAGAACGTCAACGCGCTGGTCTGCTGGGAGGCCCAGTTCGGTGACTTCGTCAACGGCGCCCAGTCGGTGATCGACGAGTTCATCTCCTCCGGCGAGGTGAAGTGGGGCCAGCGCTCCGCGGTCACCCTGCTGCTGCCGCACGGCCACGAGGGCCAGGGCCCGGACCACACGTCGGGTCGCCCGGAGCGGTTCCTCCAGCTCTGCGCGGAGGACAACATGCGGGTGTCCATCCCGACCACCCCGGCGAACTACTTCCACCTGCTGCGTCGCCAGGCCCTGTCGCCGAAGCGCAAGCCGCTGGTGGTGTTCACGCCGAAGTCGCTGCTGCGGCACAAGCTCTGCGTCTCCTCGGTGGAGGACTTCACCACCGGCACCTTCCAGCCGGTGCTGGCCGACACCGCCGCCCCGGCGCCGGAGCAGGTGAAGCGGGTGCTGCTCTGCTCGGGCAAGGTCTACTACGACCTGTTCCAGGCCCGGGCCGAGCGCGGCGTCACCGACACCGTGATCCTGCGGATGGAGCAGCTCTACCCGCTGCCGACCGACGAGATCCGGGCCGCGCTGGCGCAGTACCCGAACGCCGAGGACTTCGCCTGGGTGCAGGAGGAGCCGGCCAACCAGGGTGCCTGGTCGTTCGTCGCGCTCAACCTGCTGGAGCACCTGACCGACGTCCGGCTGCGGCGGATCTCCCGCCCGGCCGCGGCGGCCCCGGCGGTCGGCTCGGCCAAGATGCACGAGGTCGAGCAGACCGCGCTGATCGAGGCGGCCCTCCCCCGCCCGTGACCTGACCGCACCGCCGAGACCCGGGGCAGCGCCGTCCGCCGACGGCACTGCCCCGGTTCCGTCGGCACCCTCCCGACAAGGACGTACGGATGTACTTCACCGACCGTGGCATCGAGGAACTCGTCGAGCGCCGGGCCGACGAGCAGGTCAGCATCGAGTGGCTCGCCGAGCGCCTGCGCGACTTCGTCGACCTGAACCCCGAGTTCGAGACCCCGATCGAACGCTTCGCCACCTACCTGGCCCGCCTCGACGACGAGGACGACGAGTAACCCCGGGACCATCGGCGTCCGGCCCGGGTGGGTGGGACGGAGGTCCCGGGCGCGGGAGCGCGTGATCTCCTAGGGTGGGGGCGTGGCCCGCAGCGTCTACCTGACCAGCGTGGGGTCCGGCGGGGGGAAGTCGACCATCGCCCTCGGCCTCGCGGAACTCCTCTCCCGACAGGTCGAGCGGATCGGCGCGTTCCGGCCGCTGGTCGCCGACACCGGCGCCGACCCGATCCTCGCCCTGCTGGTCGACCGCTACCGGGTGGACCTGCCGCAGCATGAGCTGACCGGCGCGACCTACGCCGAGGCGAGCGCGCTGGTCGCCGACGGCCGCCGGGAGGAGCTGATCTCCCGGATCGTCGAGCGCTACCGCAGCGTCGAGCGACGCTGCCCGGCCGTGGTCGTGGTGGGCAGCGACTTCGCCGACGGCGGCGACGGCGCGGGCCCCCGCGAGCTGGCCTTCAACGCCCGACTGGCCACCGAGTTCGGCAGCGTGGTGGTGCCGGTGATCGACGGCTTCGGGCAGGAGCCGGAGGCGATCGCGGCGGCGGCGCGTGGGGCGTACCACGATCTGGAGGACCTGGGCGCGACGGTGCTGGCGGTGATCGCCAACCGGGTGCCCGGACCGATGACCCTGCCGGAGCTGCCCGTCCCCGCGTACGCCATCCCGGAGGTGCCGACCGTTTCGGCGCCGACGGTGGCCGAGGTGGCGGCGGCGCTCGGCGCCACCCTGCTCGCCGGGGACGACGCCGCGCTGGACCGCGACGTGCTCGACTACGTGGTGGGCGCCGCGCACGTGCCCACCCTGCTCGACCATCTCACCGAGGGGGCGCTGGTGATCACCCCGGGCGACCGGGCGGACCTGCTGGTCGCGGCCAGCGCCGCGCACGTCGCCGGGCAGGTCTCGGTGGCCGGGTTGGTGCTCACCCTGGGCGAGCAGCCCGATCCCCGGGCGATGCGGCTGGTTGAGGGGCTCAACACCGGGCTGGCGGTGCTCTCGGTGTCCAGCGACAGCTACGACACGGTGGCCGCGTCCAGCCGGATCGAGGGGCGCCCGAGCCCGGCCAACCCGCGCAAGGTGGAGGCGGCGCTCGGCGCGTTCGAGGGCAACGTGGACACCGTCGACCTGGCCCGCCGGCTGCGGGTCAGCCGGTCCGAGCGGGTCACGCCGCTGATGTTCGAGTACGACCTGATCGACCGGGCCCGGGCCACCCGCCGCCGGCTGGTGCTGCCCGAGGGGGCGGAGGAGCGCATCCTGCGGGCGGCGGAGGTGCTGCTCCGGCGGGGCGTGGCCGACCTGACCCTGCTCGGCCGCCCGGACGACATCGCCCGCCGCACCCGGGAGCTCGGCATCGACATCACCGGCGCCGACGTCGTCGACCCCGTCACCAACGCGTGGCGCGACGAGTTCGCCGTCGAGTACGCGCGGCTGCGCGCCCACCGCGGCGTCACGGTCGAGCTGGCGCACGACGTCGTGGCCCGGCCCAACTACTTCGGCACGATGATGGTGGCCACCGGCCACGCCGACGGCATGGTCTCCGGGGCCACCCACACCACGGCGGCGACCATCCGCCCGGCGTTCGAGATCATCCGGACGGTGCCCGGGGTCTCGGTGGCCTCCAGCGTCTTCTTCATGCTGCTCGCCGACCGGGTGCTGGTCTACGGCGACTGCGCGGTCAACCCCGACCCGGACGCCGCCCAGCTCGCCGACATCGCCATGTCGTCGGCCGACACCGCCGCCCGGTTCGGCATCGAGCCCCGGGTGGCGATGCTGTCGTACTCCACCGGCGACTCGGGGGCCGGCGCGGACGTGGAGAAGGTCGCGGCGGCCACCAAGCTGGTCCGCGAGCGCCGCCCGGAGCTGCTGGTGGAGGGCCCGATCCAGTACGACGCGGCGATCGATCCGCAGGTCGCGGCGACGAAGCTGCCGCAGAGCACGGTGGCCGGCCGGGCGACGGTCTTCATCTTCCCGGACCTGAACACCGGCAACAACACGTACAAGGCGGTGCAGCGCTCGGCGGGCGCGGTCGCGGTCGGCCCGGTGATGCAGGGACTGCGCCGGCCGGTCAACGACCTGTCCCGGGGCGCGACGGTCGCCGACATCGTCAACACCGTGGCGATCACCGCCATCCAGGCCGCCGCGGAGGCGTCATGACCGACCGGGTACTGGTTCTCAACTGCGGTTCCTCGTCGGTGAAGTACCGGCTCTACGACGGCGAGACGGTCCGGGACTCCGGCACCGTGGAGCGGGTCGGCGAGCCCGGGGGCGGGCCGGTCGACCACGCCACCGCCGTCCGGCAGATCGTGGACCGACTCGAGCTGGCCGGGCTGGGCGCGGTCGGGCACCGGGTGGTGCACGGCGGCCGGCGGTTCAGCGAACCGGTGCTGATCGACGACGCGGTCCTCGCCGCGATCCGGGAGCTGGTGCCGCTCGCGCCGCTGCACAACCCGGCCAACCTGGCCGGGATCGAGGTGGCCCGGGAGGTGCTGCCCGACGTGCCCCAGGTCGCCGTCTTCGACACCGCCTTCCACCATTCGCTGCCCGAGGCCGCCGCCACCTACGCCATCGACCGGGACGTCGCCGAGCGCTACGGGGTCCGCCGGTACGGCTTCCACGGCACCTCGCACGCGTACGTCTCGCGGCGCACGGCGGAGCTGCTCGGCCGGCCGTACGAGGCGCTGCACACGATCACCCTGCACCTGGGCAACGGGGCCAGCGCCTGCGCGGTCTCCGGCGGGCGCAGCGTGGCCACCTCGATGGGGATGTCGCCGCTGGAGGGCCTGGTGATGGGCACCCGCAGCGGTGACCTGGACCCGACGGTCATCTTCCACCTGCGCCGGGAGGGCGGGTTGGGGGTGGACGAGATCGACGACCTGCTCAACCACCGCAGCGGCCTGCTCGGCCTGACCGGCGCGAACGACATGCGCGAGGTGCTCCACCGGCGGGCCGCCGGGGACTCGGCCGCCGCGCTGGCCTTCGACGTCTACTGCCGCCGGATCACCGGGTACGTCGGGGCCTACTACGCCCTGCTCGGCCGGGTCGACGCGGTCACCTTCACCGCCGGTGTGGGAGAGCACTCCGCCGACGTCCGGGCCGCGGCGCTGGCCGGGCTGGACCGGCTGGGCATCGCCGTGGACCCGGCGCGCAACGCCGGCGCCGGCGACCGGGTGATCTCGCCCGACGGCGCCGAGGTCAGCGTCTGCGTGATCGGCACCGACGAGGAGCGGGAGATCGCCCGGGAGGCCCGCGTGGTGGCGGCGACCGCCGGCTGAGGGGAACCGGGTCGGCGGCGGCTCAGCCCAGGGCCAGCCAGCCGGCGACGGCGACCAGCAGCACCGCGACCGCGGCCGCGCCGGCGATCAGCGGCAGGCGGGACGCCACCTCGACGGGCGCGGCGGCCTCCGAGTGGGCGAAGGCGCGGAACTGCTCGGTGTTGCCGCTGGGGTCCACGTACTCGTCAGACATGCCGCAGACCCTAGCGAAACCGCGCACCCCGCACGGTCCCGCCGAGCCCAGGGTGACGCTTGCGAACCGAGCGGTGGACGGGAACCGGCCGGGCGGCGGGCGGCCCCCGGTCCGGACGGTGGGGCCGGGGTGGGTCGCCGGCCCCCTACCGTCAAGGGATGGGGGTGCCGAGGTCGGTCGTCGCGCTGATCACGGCGCTGCTGGCGGGCTGCGCACCGGCCACCGCCGCGGTCGGCGGGCCGCCGCCGGCCGGGCACGCCCCGGACCGGCTCCACCCGGTCGCGGTACGCACCCTCACCATCGACCCGACCGGGCCCCGGCCGCTGCCCGTGACGCTCTGGTACCCGGCCGAGAACGGGCGGGTCGCCCCGGGACGGTTCCCGGTGGTGGTCTACAGCCACGGCCTGCGGAGCCTGCCCGAGCTGCACGCCGGGCTGACCACCCGCTGGGCGGCGGCCGGCTTCGTGGTGGCCGCGCCGACGTACCCGCACACCAACCTGCGGGCCCGGACGTTCACCCGGGCCGACGTCAGGAACCAGCCGGCGGACGGTTGGCGACTGGTGCGGCACCTGGCGCGGCTCGACGCGGGGCGGGCGGACCCGCTCGCCGGGCACCTGGACGTCGGCCGGGTCGCCGCCGCCGGCCACTCGGCGGGCGGCTTCACCACCGCCGGCATGTTCACCTCGGGACACTCCGCCCGGCTCCGCGCCGGAATCGTGATCGCCGGCGGCGGGCTGGCCGGCAGCTTCGCCGGGCCGGCAGCTCCCCTGCTCTTCGTGCACGGCACCGCGGACCCGGTGGTGCCGCTGGGCGTCGGTCGGGCCGCGTACGACCGGGCCGGCGCGCCGGCGGCCTTCCTGAGCGTGCTCGGGCAGGGGCACGGCGAGTACCTGACCCCGGGCCGCCCCGGCTTCGACCAGGTGCTCGCCACCACCACGGACTTCCTCCGCTGGACGCTCTACGACGACCGGGAGGCCGCCCGACGCCTGCCGGCCGACGCCCTCCGGCCGGGCGTCACCGCCCTCGACGACCGCCTGCGTCCCTGAGCGCCGGTGCCCGGTGGTCCGGCCACCGACGGTCCACCGCAGGTCACACTGCGTCCAACGGTGGCCGGACACCCTGGTGACCGGGGCACAATCGGATTCATGTCCCGTCGCCCCACCCCGGTCCTGCTCGCCACCGCGCTGCTCTCCGTCGGCCTCGCCGGCTGCTCGGCGGCGCCCGCCCCGACCGCCCGGCCGGCCGCCCCGCCGGCGCCGCCGAAGACCACCACCCCGGCACCTCGGGTACCCGCCGGCACCGCGCCGGCGCAGACCTTCGCCGTCGGCGTACGCCAGGTGAAGCTGAACCGGGACGGTGACCGCCCGCTGCCGGTGACCCTCTGGTACCCGGCCCGGGGTGCGACCGGTGGCGCGCCGGAGCGGGGGGCGGACGTGGCGGACGGGCGGTTCCCGGTGGTGATGTTCAGCCACGGCCTGAACGGCCGGCCGGACGACTACGCGGAGCTGCTCACCCGCTGGGCGGCGGCCGGGTTCGTGGTGGCCGCGCCGACCTTCCCGCACACCAGCCGGGGCGCCGACGGCAACGTGCTCGACGTGCTCAACCAACCCGCCGACGTCTCGTACGCGCTGGACAAGGTGCTCGCGCTGGACGGCAGGGCGGGCGACCCGCTGCGCGGCCGGCTCGCCACCGACCGGGTGGCCGCGGCCGGGCACTCGGCCGGCGGGGTGACCACCATCGGCCTCTTCACCGCCGGCCGGGACGAGCGCCTCGACGCCGGGGTGGTCTTCGCCGGGACCGCGCTCGGGGTCGGCACCGCCTTCGCCGGGGCCGCCGCGCCGCAGCTCTTCGTGCACGGCGAGGCCGACGAGGTGGTCGACTACGCCGCCGGCAAGGCGGTGTACGACGCGGTCCCCTGGCCGAAGGCGATGCTGAGCCTGCCGAAGGGCGACCACGGCCGGGCCCTGCTCAGCGACGGCGCGGCGCTGCGGGTGGTCTCCGACACGACGCTGGAGTTCCTCCGCTGGACCCTCTACGGCGACCCGGCGGCCCGTAACCGCCTCCCCGCCGACGCCGCCCGCGGCAACCTCGCCACCCTCGACGACCACCTCTGAGGCACTTTCAGAGAAAGAGTGGCCATCCGACGCGGAATGGCCACTCTTTCTCGGAAAGTGCCGAAAGCTTTGGGGGGGTCAGGCGGTGTGGTCGATGACGACCTTGCCGAAGACGTCGCCGGAGTGCAGGCGGGCGAAGGCGTCCTCGACCTTGCTGAACGGCACCACGCTGTCCACCACCGGGCGCACCTCGTGCTCGGCGCAGAAGGCCAGCAGGTCGGTCAGCTCGTCCGGAGTGCCCATGGAGGTGCCGAGGATCTCCAGCTGCATGGCGAAGACGCGGCGCAGGTTGATCTTCGGCTCGTGCCCGGCGGTCGCCCCGGAGACCACGATCCGGGCCAGCGGGGCGGCGGACTTCAGCGAGTGGTCGAAGGTGGCCGCGCCGACCGTCTCGATCACCACGTCGACCCGCTCGGGCAGGCGTGCGCCGGGTTCCAGCGCGGTCGCCCCGAGCGCCGCGATCCGCTCCCGCTTGCCGGCGTCCCGGCTGGTCGCGTACACCCGTTTGCCGTGCCCCACGGCGAGCGCGACGGCCGCGGTGGCCACGCCACCGCCCGCGCCCTGGACCAGCACCGACTCGGCGTCGTCGATCCGGCCCTTGGTGGTCAGCATCCGCCACGCGGTCAGCCAGGCCGTCGGCAGGCAGGCCGCGTCGGTCGCCGACAGCCCCGTCGGCAGCGGGATCAGGTTCACCCGGGGTACGGCCACCCGCTCGGCGAGGGTGCCGGCGAAGTGCTCGGAGAGGATGGAGACGCCGCGCGGGTCACCGGGGGTGGGCACCACCGGGTAGATGACCACCTCGTTGCCGTCCGGGTCCGCGCCGACCGCGTCGCAGCCCAGGATCATCGGCAGCTGGTCGGGGCCCAGGCCCACCCCGCGCAGGGACCACAGGTCGTGGTGGTTGAGCGAGCTGGCCCGCACCTGCACGGTCACCCAGTCTTCCTCCGGGTGGGTCGGCTCGGGACGCTCGCCGACGGTCAACGCGGCGAGCGGATTGTCGGTGTCGAAGCTCGAGGCATAGGCGGCACGCATGGTCGGCACCGTAACAAGGAGAACCACCCCCGACCCAGGACCTACCCCACAACCCGGCCCCCCGGTCACGCCCCCGGCGCACATTCCGAGAAGGCGCACATTCAGAGAAAGAGTCGCCTCCCGGCGTCGGGAGGCCACTCTTTCTCGGAAACTGCGTGTCCCGCCCGGTGGGCGGAGCGCGGTCAGGCGCGGGTGACGCCGTCGCGGCGGGCCGCCTCGGCGACGGCCGCCGCCACGGCGGGAGCCACCCGGGGGTCGAGCGGGGAGGGCACGATCGCGTCGGCGGTGAGCGACTCGGCCACCACCCCGGCGATCGCGTCCGCCGCGGCCACCTTCATCCCCTCGGTGATCCGGGTGGCCCGGGCGTCCAGCGCGCCCCGGAACACGCCGGGGAAGGCCAGCACGTTGTTGATCTGGTTGGGGTAGTCGCTGCGGCCGGTCGCCACCACCGCGACGTGCCGGGCGGCCACCTCGGGGTGCACCTCGGGGGTGGGATTGGCCAGCGCGAAGACGATGCCGCCGGGCGCCATGCCGGCGATCGCCGCCTCGGGGATCTGCCCACCGGAGACGCCGACCAGCACGTCCGCGCCGCGCAGCGCCTCGGTGATGTCACCCTGGCGGCCCTCGGCGTTGGTGGACTCCGCCAGCTCCGCCTTGGTCCCGGTCAGCCCGTCGCGGTGCCGGCCGATGATGCCCTTGGAGTCGCAGACCACCACCTGGTCGGGGTTCACGCCGCCGGCGACCAGCATCTTCGTCACCGCCACCCCGGCCGCACCGGCGCCGCTGACCGCCACCCGCAGGTCGCCCAGCTTGCGGTTGAGTAGCGCCGCCGCGTTGCGCAGCGCGGCCAGCACGACGATCGCGGTGCCGTGCTGGTCGTCGTGGAAGACCGGGATGGCCAGCGCCTCGTCCAGCCGGCGCTCCACCTCGAAGCAGCGGGGGGCGCTGATGTCCTCCAGGTTGATCCCGCCGAAGGAGGGGGCGAGCGCCGTCACCGTCGCCACGATCTCGTCCACGTCCTGGGTGTCCAGGCAGATCGGTACCGCGTCCACGCCGGCGAACTGCTTGAACAGCACCGCCTTGCCCTCCATCACCGGCAACGCGGCGCGCGGGCCGATGTTGCCGAGGCCGAGTACGGCCGAGCCGTCGGTGACGACCGCGACGGTGTGCGACACCCACGTGTAGTCGTCGGCCAGGGCCGGGTTGGCGGCGATCGCCTCGCAGACCCGGGCGACGCCCGGGGTGTAGGCGAGGGAGAGGTCCTCCCGGCTGGTCAGCGGGACCGTCGAGGTGACGGCCATCTTGCCGCCGACGTGCAACCGGAAGACGGGATCAGCGGGATCCACGGTGGACGCAGACATGGTGACTCCAGGATCTGTCGAGCAGACGGAGCGGCCGGCGCGGGCGCGAGGTGAGGCGCCTGGCGGCGGCACGCGGTGCGGGGGGTCACCCGGGCACTTTCCGAGCATAGTCACGCCGGGGGTGCACCGATGTGAGCAGGGTCATAACGGGTCGCGTGGCAGCCGGCCGGGGCGGGGCCAGTACCGGCACACCACCCGCCCGAGCACGTCGGCCACCCCGTACGCCCGGGAGTCGTCGGTGACGAGTTCGTTGTCGCCGCGTACCCACCAGCCGCCGTCCTGCCGACGGACCGCGCGCTTGACCACCAGCAGCTCCGGCCGGGTCCGGAAGACCGCGACCACGACGTCGCCCGGCCGGACCGGCCGGCCGCCCCGACGGACCAGTACGGCGTCCCCGTGCCGCAACGTGGGCGCCATGGACGGACCGCTCACGCCGACGGCGGTGAGCCACCGGCGCAGCCGCGCCGGCGGATCGACCCGCTCGACCGTCACCAGGTTTCCCCTCCGTCCCTGCCGGGGACGCCCCCAGGAGTAATGTCGGCTTGGATCATCGCAAACATCCCGTGGAGGACCCAGATGCGACTTCCCCGCATCCTTACGCCCCGTCTGACCGCCAGCGCCCACTGCGACCTGCCGTGCGGCGTCTACGACCCGGCGCAGGCCCGGATCGAGGCCGAGTCGGTCAAAATGATCTGCGAGAAGTACCAGGCGAACACCGACCCGGAGTTCCGCACCCGGGCCATCATCATCAAGGAGCAGCGCGCCGAGCTGGTCAAGCACCACCTCTGGGTGCTGTGGACCGACTACTTCAAGCCGGCCCATTTCGAGAAGTACCCGCACCTGCACCAGCTCTTCAACGAGGCCACCAAGATGGCCGGCGCGGCCGGCGCCAAGGGCGGGACCGACCCGAGCAAGGCCGACGAGCTGCTGCAGAAGATCGACGAGATCTCGAAGATCTTCTGGGAGACCAAGAAGGCGTGACCCTGGCCTCCCCGGCACCGACGATCCGGCCGGCGCGTCCCGAGGACGTGCCGGCCGTCGTCGCGATGGTGCACGAACTCGCCGACTACGAGCGCGCCGCCGACCAGTGTCGGCTGACCGAGGAACAGCTCACCGCCGCCCTGTTTGCGACTGCTCCAGGTCGCGGCGCGGCGTCAGACGCGCCGAGCTGGAGTAGTCGTAGCCCCGCGCCGGCGCTGTTCGGGCACGTCGCGGTGGACGACCGGGACGAGCCGGTCGGGTTCGCGCTCTGGTTCCTCAACTTCTCCACCTGGGCCGGCGTGCACGGCGTCTACCTGGAGGACCTGTACGTCCGCCCCGAGCACCGGGGCACCGGCGCGGGCCGGCTGCTGCTCGCCGCGCTCGCCGCGATCTGCGTGGAGCGGGGCTACGAGCGGCTGGAGTGGTGGATGATCAACTGGAATCCGGCGGCCCGCTTCTACGCCTCCATCGGCGCGGTGCAGCTCGACGAGTGGGTGCCGTACCGGCTCAGCGGGCCGGCGCTGCACGGGCTCGCCGCCCAGTCGACCTCGGCCCCCGCCCGGCCGGAGGCCTGAGGGGGTAGAGTCCCCGACCGGGGGGATGAGGCGTGACTCAACTGACCGGCCAGCCGACGACCGACGACGACGTCGTGCACCTCACGGTGCCCGCCGACGGCGGCTACCTCGGCGTGCTGCGCACCGCCACGGCGGGGCTCGCGGCCCGCCTCCAGTTCGCCCTCGACGAGATCGAGGATCTGCGCATCGCCGTCGACGAGGCCTGCGCCATGCTGCTCGCCATCGCCACCCGCGACGCCGAGCTGGAGTGCCGCTTCTCGGTCACCGAGGACGCGCTCACCGTCGAGGTGACCGTGCCGACCGTGCGGGGCGCCACGCTGCCGTCGGAGTCCTCGTTCGCCTGGAAGGTGCTCACCGCGCTGACCACCGCCGCCTTCGCGGACGCGGCCGACGGCCGGGCCACCATCTCGCTGCTGACCCGCCGCTCCTCCGGCTACTGAGCCGCCGGGCGGCGCCGGCCACCCGCCGGACGGCCCGCAGCGGTCACTGGAAGCCCAGGGCGCGCGTCGTGGGCGGGCTGACCAGCAGCGCGCAGACACCGACCCCGAGGACCATCAGCGGTACGCCGAGCCATCCCAGGCCGCCGGAGATCATGAACCAGCCGACCGGCAGCAGCATCAACTGGAGCACCATCGCCGGCGCCCTGGCACCGGCCCGACGACGGGCCAGCGCCGCGCCGAGCGCCCAGAGGGCGGCGGCGCCGGCGAACGCGAACCCGGTCACGAAGAGTGCCGACACCAGATCGGTCTTGGTGGCGGTCAGGTCCGCCCAGATCAGCCAGACGGCCAGCAGCGCCAGCGCGACCGCCTCGCCGCGCAGCAGCCGTACCGCCCAGCGCAGCGTGTCGGGCACCGGGCCGGAGTCGATGGTCACGCGCGCCACGATACCCGTGACGGATCGGGGTACAGTGCCGCCCATGCGGGCCGTCCTGGTGGTCAATCCGAAGGCCACCACCACCAGCGAGCGCAGCCGGGACGTCCTGGTCCGGGCCCTGCGCAGCGAAGTAGACCTGTCGGTGCGGTACACCCGGCGACGGGGTCACGCGATGGACATCGCCCGGGAGGCGGTCGCCGAAGGGGTCGACGTCGTCGTCACGCTGGGTGGCGACGGGACGGTCAACGAGGTGGTGAACGGCCTGATGACGGCCGCGCCGCCGGCCACCCGCCCCGGCGGTACGCCCGCCGAGCGACTGCCCGCGCTGGCCACCGTGCCGGGCGGCTCGACAAACGTCTTCGCCCGCGCCCTGGGGCTGCCCCGGGAGTGGCCGGAGGGCGCCAGCATGATCCTCGAAGGGCTGCGGCTGGGCCGCTCGCGCACGATCGGGCTGGGCCGCGCCGACGACCGCTACTTCACCTTCTGCGCCGGCTTCGGAGTGGACGCGGCGGTGATCCACCGGGTGGAGCAGGCCCGCAAACGCGGTCGCGTCTCCACCCCGGCGCTCTACTTCCGCTCCACGCTCAGTCAGTACTTCCTCGGCTCCGACCGGCGGCACCCGGCGATCATCCTGGAGCGCCCCGGTGAGGCGGCCGAGGCCGAGCTGGCGACGGTGATAATCCAGAACTGCGCCCCGTGGACGTACCTGGGCGAGCGGGAGATCAACCCGAATCCGGAGGCCTCGTTCGACCTGGGGCTCGACGTGATGGCACTGCGTCAGCTCCGGGTGGCCAGCACGACACGCACCGTGACGCAGTTTCTGTCCCGGCACCCCGATCCGCGCGGCAAGCAGGTGCTCCGGCTGCACGACGTGCCCGAGTTCACGCTGATCAGCGCTCGCCCGCAGGCGTTCCAGCTCGACGGCGACTACCTTGGCGAACGGGAGAAAGTTAGATTCACATCCGTTCCCGACGCACTGAGAGTAATCTGCTAGGTCTCGGGTAACGCCCTAGGTTGACGGTCGTTACACCGCACGACGCGGTGGCCGCCACAACGAGGGGTTGGTGCCGGAAATGTCAGCAATGTCACGCGCAGTGTACTATATTGATCCTCGACTGTGGTACGCCGGGTAACCAGGGACGCCTAAAATCCGGACAAAGGGGTCGTGAGCTTGCTCACCGTGCGGAGTTTTTCCTCGCGGCACCCTTGACATCGACAGCGTTCGTGAAAGTATTCACAAGCGAACTTGAGTTACCGGGACATTGCCTGGATATGCTCGGCAGGTTGAGCTGTTCCAGCAGGTCCAGGGACTGCACAAGCCTGCTCACGCACTGCCGAATAGTCGGACGCGAACCGTCACGACCGGCACTGCGGACGCATATAGAAAAGCACCAGCGTTATCTGCCACCCATCCAGAATGAGGAGTGTTGCCGCCATGGACTGGCGCCACGATGCCGTCTGCCGCGACGAGGACCCGGAGCTGTTCTTCCCGATCGGGACGTCCGGTCCGGCCCTCCTGCAGGTGGAGCAGGCCAAGGCCGTCTGCCGGCGCTGCCCGGTGACCGACCACTGCCTGCAGTGGGCGCTGGAGTCCGGTCAGGACGCCGGCGTCTGGGGCGGGATGAGCGAAGAGGAGCGCCGCGCGGTGAAGCGCCGCGGCGGCATCCGGGTGCTGCGCGCTCACTCCGCCTGACCGATCACACAGCCGTACGCCCCGGCCGGGTTCCACCGGCCGGGGCGTTCTGCTGTCCGGACGCCGCACGGCTGCCCCGGTACCCGGACGGCGCCCGGTTCGATCATCAACGGACCGGTGAACCCGATCACCACCGCTGCACCGCGTCGACCCGCCGCAGCACCAGCTCGGCCAGCTCGGGCGCGTCGGTCAGCGGCCCGCTGACCGCCACCGCGCCGGCCCGGCGGGCCGCCGTCACCACCCCGTCGTGGAAGAGCCCCGGCGCCAGGAAGTACGCCGCCACGGCCACCCGCCGGGCGCCGGCGGCGCGCAGCCGGGCCACCGCCACGTCGGTCGTCGGCGGCGCCGCCGAGGCGTACGAGACGGTGCAGGGGACCCGCAGTTCGGCGGCGAGTGCCGCGGCGACCCGACCCACCGAGCCGCGCGCCCGGGCGTCCCGGGTGCCCGCCGCGGCCAGCACCAGGGCGTCGAAGCCGTCCGGCTCCGCCTCCGCCAACCGCCGCCGCAGCCCGGCCAGCAGCCCGGCGTCGACCGTGCCGTCGGCGGGGCCGAGCACGTCGGTGACGCGTACGGCCAGCTCCGGCGCCGTGTCGCGGGCCGCCACCACCGCCGCCGGGATGTCCACCCGCCGGTGGTAGGCGGCGGTGAGCAGCAGCGGCACCAGCACCGCCCGGGTGTGCCCCGCCACGGCCAGCCCGCGCAGCACCACCGTCGGGTCCGGTGCGGTGTGGTCCAGCCAGCTCGGCAGGACGGCCGTGCCGGGCCGGACCGCCTCGACCGCCCGGGCCAGCGCCCGGGTCGCCTCCGCCGCCCGGGGATCCCGGCTGCCGTGCGCCACCAGCACCACCGGCGGGCGGCCGCCGCCCGGCGCCGGGCCGGTCCGGATCCCCCGCGCCGACCCCGAATGGTCGTCGACCGGCACGGCCGGTCCGCCGGTTCCCGGCGCGGTCCGCCCCGCGCCGGGAACCGGTCCGGTCAGACGTGCAGGCCGCACTCGGTCTTCTCGAACATGGCCCAGCGGCCGGCCCGCGGGTCCTCGCCCGCCCTGGTGCGGCGGGTGCACGGCCAGCAGCCGATCGAGCCGTAGCCGCGGCTGAACAGCTCGTTGACCGGGATGTCGTACCGGGAGATGTAGGAGTCCACGTCGGCCTGGGTCCAGGCCGCGATCGGGTTGACCTTCACCTTGCCGCGCCGGGCGTCGAAGGTCACCACCGGCGTGTTCGCCCGGGTGGGCGACTCGTCCCGGCGCAGCCCGGCGGCCCAGGCGTCGTACCCGGCCAGGGCCCGCTCCAGCGGCTCCACCTTGCGCAACTGGCAGCAGTCGTCGGGCGAGCGGTTGAACAGCCGGGGGCCGTACTCGCCGTCCTGCTGGCCCACGGTCAGCCGGGGGCGGATCGAGCGGACGTTGACCGGCAGCCGGCGGGCCACCTCGTCGCGCACCTTCAGCGTCTCCGGGAAGTGCAGCCCGGTGTCGAGGAAGACCACGTCCACCCCGGGGGCGACCCGGGACACCAGGTGCGCCAGCACCCCGTCGGCCATCGAGCTGGTCACGCAGAACCGGTCGCCGAAGGTCTCGGCCGCCCAGCGGGCGATCTCCAGCGCCGGGGCGCCCTCCAGCTCCCGGCCGGCCCGCTCGGCCAGCGCGCGCAGCTCCTCCGGGTCACGCCCGGCCGGTTCGGCCGGCTTCGGGCCGCCGACGCCGACCAGGCCCAGGTTCGCGGCGGACACCAGGCTCATCGGGCCACCACCTTGGCGAGCAGGCCGGTGAACCGCACCGTGAAGACGCGGGCGCAGGCGTGGCACTCCCAGGCGCCGTGCCCGGCCTCGTTCGGCCGCAGGTCCTCCTCGCCGCAGTACGGGCAGTACAGCGGCGCGGAACGGGTTTCGCTACTCATCGAAGCTCCTCCTCGTCGACCCTGATCACCCAGTTGGCGAACGTCTCGCCCTCGCTCCGGCCGGCCAGGTAGCGGCGGGCCAGTCGTTCCACGTACTCCGGAAGCTCCTCGGCGGTGGTCTTCAGGCCGCGCAGCTTGCGCCCGAAGCCGGCGGTCTGCCCCTGGGCCATGCCCAGCCCGCCGCCGAGGTGCACCTGGAAGCCCTCCACCTGCCGGCCGTCCGGGCCGACCACCAGCTGCCCCTTGAGACCGATGTCGGCGACCTGGGTGCGGGCGCAGGCGTTCGGGCAGCCGTTGAGGTGGATGGAGATGTCGGCGTCGAAGTCGCGCAGCCGCTCCTCCAGCCGGGCCACCAGCTCCTCGCCGCGGCGCTTGGTCTCGACGATGGCCAGCTTGCAGAACTCGATGCCGGTGCAGGCCATGGTGCCGCGCCGCCAGGCCGACGGCCGGGCCTCCAGGCCGATCCCGCGCAGCGCGTCGACCAGGGACTCCGTCCGCTCCGGCGGCACGTCGAGCACCAGCAGCTTCTGGTACGGGGTGAGCCGTACCCGGTCGCTGCCGTGCGCCTCGACCGTGTCGGCCAGCTGGGCGAGCTGACTGCCGGAGACCCGCCCGACCACCGGGGCGGCCCCGACGTAGTTGCGGCCGTCGCGCTGGCGGTGCACGCCGATGTGGTCGACCGGCTTGTCGGGCAGCTCCGGGGCCGGGCCGTCGAGCAGGGTCCGGCCCAGGTACTCCTTCTCCAGCACCTCGCGGAACTTCTCCACGCCCCAGTCTGCGACCAGGAACTTCAGCCGGGCCCGGTTGCGCAGCCGGCGGTACCCGTAGTCGCGGAAGATGCCGACCACGCCGGCCCACACGTCCGGCACCTCGTTCAGCGGCACCCAGACGCCCAGCCGCTTGGCCAACATCGGGTTGGTGGAGAGGCCGCCGCCGACCCAGACGTCGAAGCCGGGGCCGTGCTCCGGATGGTCGACCCCGAGGAAGGCGACGTCGTTCGCCTCGTACGGGGTGTCGACCAGCCAGGAGATCGTCGTCTTGAACTTGCGCGGCAGGTTCGAGTACGCCTTGTCGCCGACGTACCGGCGGACGATCTCGTCGATCGCCGGGGTCGGGTCGAGCACCTCGTCCCGGGCCACCCCGGCGACCGGACTCCCGAGCACGATGCGCGGGCAGTCACCGCACGCCTCGGTGGTCTGCAGGCCGACGGACTCCAGCCGACGCCAGATCTCCGGCATGTCCTCGACCCGGATCCAGTGGTACTGGATGTTCTGCCGGTCGGTGATGTCGGCGGTGTCGCGGGCGAACTCCCGGGAGATGTCGGCGATCACCCGGAGCTGGGCCAGGTTGAGCTGGCCACCGTCGACCCGCACCCGGAGCATGAAGAACTCGTCCTCCAGCTCGTGCGGCTCCAGCACCGCGGTGCGGCCGCCGTCGATGCCGGCCTTGCGCTGGGTGTAGAGGCCCCACCAGCGGAACCGGCCACGCAGGTCCTGCGGGTCGATGGCGGCGAAGCCGCGGTGGGCGTAGATGTTCTCGATCCGGGCCCGGACGTTCAGCGGGTCGTCGTCCTTCTTGATCCGCTCGTTGGCGTTGAGCGGCTCGCGGTGGCCGAGCGCCCACTGCCCCTCGCCGCGCGGACGACGGGCTGCCCGGGCGGCGGGCGCCGCCGGGGTCTCCGGGCGGGCCGGGGTGCTGCTGACCGCCATCGCGGCGTCCTCCGTTGTCTGCTGTGCCTCGGTGGGTACGCGGGCGCGGCGGCCGACCCGTGGGACGGGCCGAGGACAACGGTGTCGGAACGGCCGGCGCGCACTACGCGCCCGAGACGGATGGGTCGGGCGTCGTCAGTGGGCCGGACAGATCGCGCTGCGCACGCGGCCGTAGTCGACGTGGCGGCGGGCCACGAAGCGGCGGACGACAGCGGCGGTCATGGGGCCATGCTGCCACACCCCCGGGGGGCCGGCCAACGAGCGCGTGCGCCATCCCACATCACGGGCCGCGCCCCCGCCGGCACCGCCCCTCGCGCTGTGACCTCCTTCCGCCGACCCTTCGGCCTCCGCGAATGGGTTGCCCGGTCAGGGCCCACAGCTGCCCGGTGTTCCCGCACGCCCGGTGCCTCTTCACGCCCGACGGTCCTTCAGGCCTGGTGCCTCAGGCCCGGCGGTCCTTCCCGCCCGGTCCCTCAGGCCCAGTGGTCCTTCCGGCCCGGTGGTTCTTCGGGCTCCGGTGGTCTCGCACGGCCCCTGCTGATCGACACGGCCTCCCGCACTCCTCGGGCGGCCCCTGGTCGGCTCAGACCCCTGCCACCACCTGCCCTGCGCCGGCCCTTTCGAGCTGATGTCGTGAACGAATCAACGGCCGCCCGCCGGGCCCCTGCGGTCACGTCATCGCACCGGCGAGCGGGGCCGGACGGGGGCGGAGAAAGAGCGGCGGCAGGCTGTTCGCCGCACTGGTGAATCGTCTACGACATCAGCTCGATAGGGCCCGCACGAGGCATCCAGCCACGCTTCCCAGCGCCAGCACCAGGCGCCCGGCCAAACTCTTAGGCCCGCACCAGGCGTCCGGTCGAGCTGTGCGGGACAGCGGTACGGCTCTGGCCGCGTGCTCGGGGATGGGCAGCGCGGCGGCCTGGGCCGCTGTGGCAGCGTGGCCCGGCGGGGTGTGGGACGCTCGGCGCGTGGGCAGTATGTCCGGAAAGCGGCATGCGGTGGAGGGGTGGGCGCGGCTCGTCTGGGTGCCGCCCCTGCTGGCCACGCTGATCGTCGGGCGCTACGGCATCGGCCACGCCCAGCCCTGGCGGGACGAGCTGGCCACCTGGAGTGCCGCCACCCGCCCGCTGGGCGACCTGCTCCGGCTCACCGGCACCGTGGACGCCGCCAACGGGCCGTACTACCTGCTCATGCACGGCTGGGTGCGGCTCTTCGGGGACTCGGCGACGGCGCTGCGGCTGCCCTCGGCGCTGGCCATGGCCGGGGCGGCCGGGCTCACCGCCGTACTCGGCAGGTGGCTGCTGGGGACGCGGGCCGGCCTGCTCGCCGGCCTGCTCTTCGCGGTCCTTCCCGGCACCTCCCGGTACGCCCAGGAGGCCCGCCCGTACGCGTTGGCCAGCCTCTTCGCGGTGCTGGCCACCCTGCTGCTGGTCGCGGCGCTGCGCCGGCCCTCGTGGACCCGCTGGGCCGGGTACGCGGTCGCCGTCGCCGCGCTCGGCCTGACCCACCTGCTGGCGCTCACCCTGCTGGCCGCGCACGCCGCGGTGGTGCTGGTCGCCTGGTGGCGCGGCCGCGCGGCGGCTGGCCTCGCCCCGTCGCCCGCACCGGCGGACGATCGGGACGGGCGGTTGCCGGTGCGCTGGCTGCTCGCCGTGCTGCCGGCGCTCGCCCTGCTCACCCCGCTGCTGCTCACCGCCCGGGGGCAGCGCTCCCGCCAGCTCGACTGGGTCGAACCGGCGCGGCTGGCCGACCTGGCGGCGCTGCCCGGCGGGGTAGCGCAGAGTTCGGTGGTGGGCGGCCTGCTGGTCGGGCTGGCCGCCCTCGGCGCGGTCCTGATGGGTCGCCGGGCGCTGCTGCCCGGCCTCTGCGTGCTCCTGCCGGTGCTGCTGGTCTTCGTCGGCGCGCTGGTGGTGGCCCTCTGGGTGCCCCGGTACCTGGTCTTCACGGTGCCCTTCGCGAGCGTGCTCGCGGGCGCGGCGCTGGCCGGCGCGCCGACGGCCGACCCGCCGGCAGAGCAGCGCGGGCCGGATGCGTCGGCCCGGGCCACGGCCGCCGGCCCAGCGGCGCCGGCGCCGGCAGCGTCGGCGTCGGCAGCTCGGGCGTTGGTGCCGGCAGCTCGGGCGTTGGTGCCGGCGGCGTGGGCGTCGGTGTCGGGGGCGCTCGCGGTCGTGGTGCTCGCCGGGCTGCTCGGCCTGCCCGATCAGGCGGCGCTGCGGCAGACGCATGGCTGGCCGCGCAGTGCGACGGTCGACTACCGGGGTGCGGCGCGGGTCGTCGCGGCCGGCCAGCAGCCCGGCGACGCGGTCGTCGTCCACCCCCGGGACGGCTGGCTCTTCCTCGACCTCGGGCTGGCGTACCACCTGGACGCCAGGCCGCGCGACGTGCTGGTGGTCCGCGACCAGCGGCAGCGCGCGGACCTCTGGGCCACCGAGTGCGCCCGGCCGGCCGAGTGCCTGGCCGGGGTGCGGCGGGTGTGGCTGGTGGTCGCCGGCCGGCGACCCGATCCAGTGGCGGCGGTGCCCGGCGCCAAGGGCGACGCGCTGCGGGCGGGCTTCACCGTCGGTCAGGTGTGGCAGCGGCCCGGCGTCACCGTCGCCCTGCTCACCACCCGCGGCTAGCCGCGCTCCCCGCGCGCCAGGGGCACGACCAGCACGGCCTCGGTGCCGCCGGCCGCGCCGGGGCGCAGCTCGATGCTGCCGCGCAGCTCCCCGGTGACGAGCGCCCGGACGATCTGCAGGCCCAGCCGGCCACCGCGCTCGGCGTCGAACTCGGCCGGCAGGCCACGCCCGTTGTCGGCGACCGAGACGTGCAACTGCTTGCGGAACCGGTGCGCGGTGACCACCACCTGCGGCGCTTCGCCGCCCTCCGGGCCGGCGGCGCCGCCCTCGCCGGCCGGCGGGAAGCCGTGCTCGACGGCGTTGAGCAGCAGCTCGTTGAGGACCATCACCAGCGAGGTGGCGATCTCGGCGGGCAGGACACCGAAGCTGCCCTTGCGACGCATGCCGACGCTCACCTCGGTCGCCGCGACCTCGGTCGCCGCGCTGGCCACCCGGTCGACGATCCCGTCGAACTCGACGGCCTCGTCGCTGGACATGGAGAGCGTCTCGTGCACGAGGGCGATCGAGGCGACCCGGCGTACCGACTCCTCCAGCGCCACCCGGGCCTCCGGCATGGACACCCGGCGGGCCTGGAGGCGCAGCAGCGCGGCGACGGTCTGCAGGTTGTTCTTCACCCGGTGGTGGATCTCCCGGATGGTGGCGTCCTTGGTGATCAGCGCCCGGTCGCGGCGGCGTACCTCGGTGATGTCGCGGACCAGCACCAGCGCGCCGATCGGCACGCCGGCCGGCATCAGCGGCAGCGACCGGGTGAGCATGGTGGCGCCCCGGGCGTCGATCTCCCGCCGGGGCGGGGCCTCGCCGCGCAGCGCGGCCAGCACGCCGTTGGCCGCGTCGGTCCCCTCCAGCGGGTCGCTGGCCAGCCGCCGGTGCAGCTTGGCCAGGTCCTCCCCCACCAGGTGGGAGGCGTAGCCCAGCCGTCGGTACGCCGACTGCGCGTTCGGGCTGGCGTAGGTGACCTTGCCGTTGGCGTCCAGCCGGACCAGGCCGTCGCCGACCCGGGGCGCCGAGGTGGTCTCGCCCGGGTGCCGGGGCGGCGGGAAGGTGCCGTCGGCGGTCATCTGGGCCAGGTCGTCGGCGGTGGTGAGGTAGTTCAGCTCCAGCTGGCTGGGCGTACGGGCCGTGGAGAGGTTGGTGTCCCGGCCCACCACGGCGACCACCTCACCGGACTCGCCGTCGGCGGCGCGCAGCCGGACCGGGATCGCCTCGTGCCGGGCGGGCACGTCGCCGTACCAGACCGGGTCGCCCTCCCGCCAGATCCGGCCCTGCCGGTAGGCGACCTCCAGGTGCGCCACCTCCGGCCCGCCGACGATCCGCCCCACCTGGTCGTCGAGGTACGCGGTGGGGGCGGTCGTCGGGCGGACCTGGGCGACGCAGAGGAACGTCCCGTCGCCGTCCACCGGCACCCACAGCAGCAGGTCGGCGAAGGAGAGGTCGGACAGCAGCTGCCAGTCCCCCGCGATCCGGTGCAGGTGGTCGATGTCAGCCGGCCGGAGCTGGGTGTGCTCCTCGGCGAGGTCGCGCAGCGTGGACACGAGACACAGCGTGCCACGCCGGGCCTCACCTCGTCGCGGTGACCTTCTTCAGCCCGCGCGGGGCGTCCGGGTCCTCGCCCCGGGCCAGCGCCAGCGACAGTGCCAGCCGTTGCAGGGGCAGGATGTCCAGCAGCGGGGCGTACCGCTCGTCGACCTCGGGCACGGCCATCCGGGTGGCCCCCTCGACCTCGGCGGAGCCGACCACCACCACGTCGGCGCGGCGCTCGCCGAGCCGGGGCAGCACCTCCTCCATCGACCGGCCGCCGGGGCCGGAGCCGACCACGGCCAGCACCGGCACGTCCGGGTCGGTCATCGCCAGCGGGCCGTGCAGCAGGTCGGCGCCGGAGAAGGCGAGCGCGGGCAGGTAGGAGGTCTCCATCAGCTTCAGCGCGGCCTCCCGGGCGGTCGGGTACGCGTACCCCCGGCCGGTGGTGACGAGCTGGCCGGCGAAGCGGTAGCGGGGCGCGAGCTGGGCCGGGGTGGGGTCGGTCAGGGTGCGCTCGGCCAGCCCGGGCAGGGCGTCCAGCGCGGCCCGCTCGTCGGCCGGGAGCACCCCGTCGCCGGCCCGGACGCCCTCGACCAGCATCAGCAGGGCCAGCAGCTCGGCGGTGTACGTCTTGGTGGCGGCGACCGCCCGCTCGTGCCCGGCGGCGATGTCGACGGAGAGTTCGGCGGTCTCGGCCAGCGGCGAGCCGGGCGCGTTGGTGACCGCCAGGGTGAGCGCCCCGGCGTCGCGGGCGGCGCGCAGCACCTCGGTGAGGTCGGGCGACCCGCCGCTCTGGCTGACCCCGACGACCAGGGCGTCGGAGAGATCCGGGCGCGCCCCGTAGAGGGTGACGACGCTCGGCGAGGCCAGTCCGGCCGGCAGACCGAGCCGGATCTCGGTCAGGTACGCCCCGTAGAGCGCGGCGTGGTCGGAGGTGCCCCGGGCGGTGAAGACCACGTGCCGGGGCCGCCGCTGCGCGATCACCGCCGCGACGCGGGCGATCGCCCCGGCGTGCTCGGCGGTGAGCAACCGGGCGTAACCGGCCGGCTGCTCGTCGATGTCGGCGGCCATCCCGGCCCCTGGACGCGTCACGGAAGCTCCTCCCACTGCGCGATTGCCGCGCGTTTCGTGCTCAGTCTTGCACCATTGTTCGCGTCTGAGCAATCGTACGAGCAGCAATGCGCAGTGGATCACCAGATCGGCGTGTCATCCCCTAGGCTTGCCCAGCCCTGGAACTGCGAGCGAGAGGCCGACGTGTCGGAGGGACCTGACGAACCCGTGCTGTCCGCCGCGGAGGAGCTCGCGCTCGCCCGGCTGGCGCTCGACGAGGGCGACCTGCCGCACGCCGCCGGCCACCTCGCCGCTGCCATCGTCCAGGCCCCGACCCTGCCCGAGGTGCACGAGACGCTGGCCCGCATCGCGGCGGCCTCCGGCGGCGACCTGGAGCTCTTCCCGCTCGGCCAGCGGGTCTTCGTCGGCGCGGTGGTGGCCCGCGCCCACCTGCTCGCCGCGGCCGGGCGCCCGGCCGAGGGGCTCGACCTGCTGGTCGCCGCCACCGGACACGCACCCGGGGTCGACTGGGCCGGCGTGCCCTGGGTGATCGCCCCCGAGCTGGCGCGCCGACTCGACCCGGAACGCGCCGCCCGGATCCTGATGCAGGTCTGCGCCGCCGTGCCCGACCCGGTGCCCCGGGCCGGCCGGCCGCCGCTGCTGCCGTACCTCACCCTCGCCCGCAACGCGGTGGCCGCGCATCCGCGCCACGCGCTGCTGCTGGGCGCGGCGTCCGCGCTGGCCCGGCGCCTCGGCGAGGTCGCCCTCGCCGTCACCTGGGCCAGCCGGGGGGTACGCGCCGAGCCGACCAAACTCGGCGAGGTCTGGCTCGGATACGCGTACCGCAGCGCGGGCCGGACCCGCGACGCCCTGGCCGCCCTGGAACGGGCCGTTGACCACGACCCCGACGACCTCGCCGTGTACGCGGACATCGCCGGCACCCTGGCCGACACCGGCCGCCTGGACGCGGCGCTGGAGTGGATCGACCGGGCGCTGGCCCGCGACCCGACGTTCGACTGTGCCGTGCACACCGCACACCGGCTGCGCTACCTGCGCGACGGGGACGTGGCGCACCTGGTCGCCCTCGCCGACTTCGTCCGCGACCATCCCGACGACAGCCACGAGCACGGCGACCTGGCCGAGTGCTGCCGGGGCCGGCCCTGGCTCGGGCAGGTCACCCCGGCGGCCGGGGCGTTGGTCGACGCGCTCCGCCGCGCCCTGGCCGCCGACGGCACGCCCGGTCCCTCGGTACGGCTGGCCACCGTCGAGCCGCCGAGCGCGATGCGTACCGTGGCGGCGGCCGTGCCGGGCCTCGACGTCGAGGTCACCGGCGTGGCCGACCCGGACCCGCGGGAGCCCCGCCGGGCCACCACCTGTCAGCTCTGGCGCTACGACGGCAGCATCGCCGCGCCCACCCTGCCGGTCCCCTCCGCCGACGCGGCGGACCGGGTCCGCAACCTGGCGCATCCCGCCTGGCCCCACCCGCCGGCCGCGTACGACGCCGCGGTGGGGCTGGCCACTCTGGAGCTGGGCGACCTGCTGGGGCTGCTGGTGCATCCGCCCGAGGCGCCCGCGACCGCGCTGGGGCGGGTGCTGACCGGGCAGGACCCGTCGCTCTGGGTGCGGTGCGTGCAGGTCTGGGCCTGCCTCGGCCTGCTGCACCACCGCACCGACGAGCCGTGGGCGGACTCGACGCGGCGCCGGGTGCTCGTCGAGCTGGTCTGGGGTGTCGAGGACTGGATCACCGAGGCGGCACTGTTCGCCCTGGTCACCGCCGCCTGGGTCGACCCCGCGGTCCGCCCCGACGTGGCCGGGATCGTCGCCGAGCGGCTCGCGGACGCGGCGGACGTGGCCCGGGACCGGCCCGTGCCGATCGCCACCTCGCTGGCCCACCTGGCGCTGGCCACCCCGGCTCTGGACGAGGCGACCCTCGCGCTCGCCGACCGGCTCGTCGCCGCCGCAGCGGCGCCACCGGCGCGCCGCCCGGGGTTGCTGGCCCGCCTCCGCGCCCGCCTGGCCCGCGCCCTCCGCCGCCCCTGACCCGTCCGACTGACCGCCATCCCCGCTCGCGGTTGGCCGACTGAGGCCGGAAAAGCGGCGCGGCCGCGTCGTACCCCGGGACGGGGACGACGCGGCCGCGACGGAGCGGGGGTCAGGCCACCGGGGCCTTGCCGAGGGCGGTCTCGGCCTGCTCCTCGGGGGTCGCCGCCGGCGGGGCGTCGTTGGACGAGCGCAGCGGGACCTCCTTGATGAACCAGGCGAGCACCGGCACCACGACGGTGAAGAGCACCGCCCACAGGAACACGTGGGAGATCGCGCCGGAGAGGCCACCGAGCACCAGCTCGCGCGCCTGGGCCGGCAGGTCCTTGAGCTTCTCCAGGTCCATCCCCCGACCCTCGCCGGTGCCGCCGCTGAACGCGCTGCCGGCAGCCGAGTCGGCGAGCCGGTTGGCGAAGATGGCGCCGAAGAGGGAGATGCCGAACGAGCCGCCGATGGAGCGGAAGAAGGTGGCCGCGCCGCTGGCCGCGCCGAGGTCCTTCTGCTCGACGCTGTTCTGCGCGATCAGCATCGAGGTCTGCATCAGGAAGCCCATGCCGACGCCGAGCACGACCATGTAGAGCGAGGACTCGGCCTTGCCGGTGTCCACGTCGAGGCGGCTGAGCAGCAGCATGCCGGCGGTCATCACCACGCCGCCGACGATCGGGAACATCCGGTACCGGCCGGTCTTGGTGATCGCCCGGCCGACCACCAGCGAGACCACCAGCATCCCGAACATCAGCGGGAGCAGCAGCAGGCCGCTGTTGGTGGCCGAGGCGCCCTGCACGGTCTGCTGGTAGAGCGGCAGGAAGTTCATCGCGCCGAACATCGCGAAGCCGAGCAGGAAGCCGACCAGCGAGATCAGCGCGAAGTTGCGGTTGGCGAAGAGCCCCAGCGGCAGGATCGGCTCGGGAACCCGGCGCTCGACGAGGCCGAAGGCGGCCAGCGCCACCACGGCGAGCACCGCCAGGCCGAGGATCTGCGGGGAGACCCAGTCGTACTCGTTGCCACCCCAGGTGGTGACCAGGACGATCGCGGTGATGCCGACCGAGAGCAGGGCGGCGCCGAGCCAGTCGATCTTGTGCTCGGTCCGGTACTTCGGCAGGTGCATGGTGGTGGCCAGCACCAGCAGCGCGACCCCACCCAGCGGCAGGTTGACGTAGAACGCCCAGCGCCAGGAGAGGTTGTCGGTGATGAAACCGCCGACCAGCGGACCGGCCACCATGGCGATGGCCATGATGCCGGCGATCATGCCCTGGTAGCGGCCGCGCTCGCGGGGTGGCACCAGGTCACCGATGATCGCCATCACGCCGACCATCAGGCCACCCGCGCCCAGGCCCTGCACCGCACGGAACGCGATCAGCTCGACCATGCCGTCGCCGGGGCCGCCGAGCAGGTCCGAGCCGGCCATCCCGCAGAGCGCCGAGCCGACCAGGAAGACGACCACCGAGGTCAGGAAGACCGCCTTGCGCCCGTACAGGTCGCCGAGCTTGCCCCAGATCGGGGTGGAGACCGTCGTGCCCAGGACGTACGCGGTGACGACCCAGGTGAAGTGGTCGACGCCGCCGAACTCGCCGACGATCCGCGGCAGCGCGGTGCTGACGATCATGTTGTCGAGCATCGCGAGCATCATCGCGATCATCAGGCCGAACAGCACGACCCTGACGTTGGGTCTCGCCGCCGTCTGGCTTTCCTGACTCATGGGTAAGCTCCCCCGGAGAAGTGACGCACTTACTTGCCGCCCGGCTAGTTACCTTACTAGCCGCACGGTAAGTTGGACAGCGAGAGACCGTCAAGCGAGTTGGGTGGTGCAGGTGAGGGAGAGCACAGGCGGCACGCGTGAGCGTATCCAGGCCGTCGCGCTGGAGCTCTTCACCGAGCAGGGGTACGAGCGGACCTCGCTGCGCGAGATCGCCGAGCGGCTCAACGTCACCAAGGCGGCGCTGTACTACCACTTCAAGAGCAAGGACGAGATCGTCAACAGCCTGGTCGAGGACCGGGTACGGCGGATCGACGAGCTGATCGCGTGGGCTCGGTCGCAGCCGCCCACCCGGGCCACCCGGCGGGCGCTGCTGAACAGGTACGCCGACATGATGTTCGCCAGCGAGCAGCCCTCGGTGATGCGGTTCTTCGAGCAGAACCAGACCGTGCTGAAGAGCCTCTCCGCCGGGATGCAGATGCGCGAGCGGATGCTGGGCCTCGCCGACCAGCTGTGTCAGGGCGACAAGTCACCCGCCGCGCAGCTGCGCGCGGCCCTGACCCTCTTCGCGGTGCACAGCAGCTGGTTCGCGGTGCGCACCCCGCACATCACCGACCAGGAGCGCAAGAAGATCGCGCTGGAGGTCGCCGACGAGCTGCTCGCCGGGATCGGTGAGCCGGAGCCCGACGCGGCTCAGGACTGACCGGTCAGCTCCAGCCGCAGGCCGAGCAGGTCCACCCCGGGCACCGGCGACCAGTCCTTCTCGCGCAGCCGGACGAAGCCCATCCGCTCGTAGAGCCGGTGCGCCGGCGCGGCGAACCCACCGCGTACGCAGATCACCACCGCCGTGCAGCCCAGCGCGGCGGCCCGGTCGACGCAGGCCCGGGCCAGCGCCGCCCCGGCACCCCGACCCTGGGCCGCCGGGTCCACGGCGAGCATCCGGAACTCCGCCTCGCCGGGACCGGACAGCTCCGCGTACGGGCTGCCGGACAGCACGAAGGTCACCGAGCCGAGCACCTCGCCGGTCGCCTCGTCCACGGCCACGAGCACCTCGCCGTGGGTCGCCCGGTGCGTCACGTCGGCGAGCACCTCGGCGTACCCGTGTTCGCCCTTGAGCTGCCCGTCCGCCTCGTACGCGGCCACCGTCAGCCGGGCGACGGCGGCGAAGTCGGCCGAGGTCGCCGGGCGGACCAGCGGGCCGGTCAATCGATCACCGCGATCAGGTCACCGTCCTGCACGACGTCGCCCTCGTTGACGGCGAGCTGCTTGACCACGCCGTCGGACTCGGCGACGACGGGGATCTCCATCTTCATCGACTCCAGGATCACGAGCGTGTCCCCCTCGGACACGGTGTCCCCGGCCGACGCGACGACCTTCCAGACGTTGGCCACCATCTCGGCACGGATCTCCTCGGCCATCTCCCGGCCCTCCCTCTCGCGATTGCCTGCCGACGTATCCAATCATGCGGCGGCACGTGATGGGCGGGGAGCGGCCGGCGCCACGTCCACGACCGGAAACGCCGCGCGCTCTCCCCGCCCCGGCGGACGATGGCGGGTACCGGCCGCACTAGCATCAGCGGGTCGGACCCGGCGCCGGGAGGACCGGTGCGTGCACCGGCGCCGAGGGTCGCCGCAGCAGGGATCCGACCATCACGAGGAGGTTCACCATGGCGAAGAAGGCCCGCAAGAAGAAGGCCCGTAAGAAGAGCGGCGCGAACCACGGCAAGCGCCCCAACTCCTGATCCCGCCCGGCGGGCAGCCGCCGTCGCGATCAGCACCGCCGGCGCAGGCGGGGCCGGACAGACCGGTGGGCCGGGTCGGATCGTCCCGGGCCACCCTCGTGTTCCGCGTACGTTCAGTCGGCCAGTTCGCGCGACTCGGGCGCCTCGAAGACCACCAGCTCGGTCAGGCGGATCCGCAGCCGCTCGCGCAGCTGGTCGGGGGCGATCTCGTTGCCGCAGCAGCGGGCGACGAGCGCCTTCACCTCCTGCTCGATGCCGTACTCGCGCAGGCAGGGCCCGCACTCGTCGAGGTGGTGGCGGATCAGCGTGCGCCGTTCCTCCCCGCACTCCAGGTCGAGGTAGAGGTAGACCTCCGCGAGCACCTCACGGCAGTCCGTCTCGTGCGGCTCTCCACAGCTCACGTCACACCTCCCGGCCGGCAGCGGCGGTCGAGCCCTTCGAGGACTGCGCGGAGCTGAAACCGCGCTCCGCGGCGTAGCGCTCGAGCAGCTTCCGCAGATTACGTCGACCCCGGTGCAACCGGGACATCACGGTGCCGATCGGCGTGCCCATGATGTCGGCGACCTCCTTGTAGGAGAACCCCTCGACGTCGGTCAGGTAGACCGCCAGGCGGAACTCCTCCGGCAGTTGCTGGAGGGCCTCCTTGACGTCGCTGTCCGGCAGCCGGTCCAGCGCCTCGGTCTCGGCCGACCGCAGACCGCTGGAGGTGTGCGACTCGGCCTCGGCGAGCTGCCAGTCGGTGATCTCGTCGGTGGGCGCCTGGATGGGCTGGCGCTGCCGCTTGCGGTAGGAGTTGATGTAGGTGTTGGTCAGGATCCGGTAGAGCCAGGCCTTCAGGTTCGTGCCCTGCTCGAACTGGTGGAAGGCGGCGTACGCCTTCAGGTATGTCTCCTGGACCAGGTCCTCGGCATCCGCGGGGTTGCGTGTCATCCGCAACCCGGCAGCGTAGAGCTGGTCGACGAAGGGCATCGCGTCCCGCTCGAAGCGGGCCCTACGCTCGTCCGTCTTCTCGGTGGTCAACCGCACATCCCCTCGCGTCGGATGCTTCCCCGCCGAGGATACGCGTACGGACCTGCCGGCAGATTCGGTTCCGCCGGGTGTGCCCGCTCTCACCACCGCCGTGCCGCCCACCGTCGCGGGCCAGTCCGGTCCGCCCAGCAACTGCCGGAGCTGCCGCGCTTCCCGTTCGTCCCGTTCCCGGCTCCGTGTCTCGGTCGGCACCGGTCACCCCCCCTCGCCAGATGTGTCGCTCCGGTGGTGGTAACGCCCGGTCGGGGTCCGGACATTCCGCCGCCGCCCCCGTTCCTGGTCCCGGCCTCGGCGGAGACCGACGCTGGGACCAGGAAGGGCCTGGGAGGACGGTGCCGTCGCCCGGATCGGGCGGCCGGCACCATCCGTTGCAACGACCCTGCGCCGCGCCGGTCACGCTGGCCGGGGGTGGCGGATCACGCCGGCCACGCGGCGAGCCGGGCGCGCTGCTCATCGGTCAGCGGGCGGGCCGCCGGCCGGTCCGGGCCAGCGGGGTGGCCGCCGATCGGACGGCCCTGGCGGAAGACAACCTCATCAGCCTGATACCTCAGAGACATTTTGATACCTCTGAGGTATCACGCTCGTGGTCGCGTCCCACCCCCGGCAGATCACCGACAGTGACGGGCGAAGGCCGGCTACCCGCCGCGGCTCAGGGCAGCGCCCAGCCCCGCTCGCGGAGCCAGGCGAGCACGGCCGTGGCCACGGCCGCCGGGTCCTTGCGCAGGTCATGACGCTCACCGGGGCGGACAACCACGCGGACCGAGGCGTCGGGGTCGGGCACGCCGAAGGGATCGCGGTCGCCGTTGACCACCAGGGTGGGCAGCCCGGTCAGCAGCTCGGCCGCGCGGGACCGCTCCGGCCGGCCCGGCGGGTGCAGCGGGAAGGCCAGCGCGACCACCCCGGCCGCACCCACGGCCGCCGCCGTACGGCAGGCCACCCGGGCGCCGCTGGACCGCCCGCCGACCAGCAGCGGCACGTCCGGGTGCCGGGTACGCAGCCCGGCGACCACTGCCGTCCACGCCTCGTCGAGGTGCCCGGCCGGTGCCGGCGCCCGCCGCCCGGCCACCCGGTACGGCTGGGTCACCCGCGCCACCACCACCCCCGCGCCGACGGCCGCATCCCGGACCGCGAGCAGGTCGGGGGCGTCCACGTCGCCCCCCGCCCCGTGCCCGAGCACGAGCAGGGCGACCGGCGGGCCGGCCGGCAGGTCGGTCTCGACCCGGGCCGGGCCCCGTGGAGTCTCGATCTCGTCGCGGTGCGGCACCGGCCCATTCTGCGCCGCCCGGCCGCCGGACACGGCGACCAGGCCGGCCGGGACGCCCGACGGTGGGCGACCCGGCGGCTCAGGCGACGAACGGTGCCATGGCGGGGCGGGTGCCGGCTCAGCTCAGCGGCACCAGCGTGAGCAGGCGGTCGCGCACCGGCGGGCCGGCGTCGTCCGCGGCGTCCGGATCCGGCTGCACCTCGCTGCGCCAGGCGACCAGCATGGCCCGCCGCTCGCGCGGCGTGGTGCCACCCCAGACACCGTGGCAGTCGCCGACCTCCAGCGCCCAGGCCAGGCACGAGCCCTGCACGTCACAACTGCGGCAGAGCGCGACGGCGGCGTCGGCCGGTTCGTTCGGCGCCGGAAAGAACGTTTCCGGATCGACGCTCTGGCAGGTCCCTCTGGTCCGCCAGGCCTCGTCCTGGCGGCGTTCGCGCAACGCCCGCAACAGTCGCGGATCTCGTCGTGCGGCGGCCACCTCGTGCGGTCGGGGCATACGCGCCCGGGTCATCACACCCACCTCCCCCGTGGGACCGGCAAGATCGACGGGCATCGTTCGCACCGCGCGAAGACGCTCCCAGTGCCGGCGCTGTGTTCTATCGCACCGGTGGACGCGGAGACAAGAGGCTGTGCACAAAGATGACTGAAGATCCGAGCGAAATTTCGCCCGGAACTCTGGCAATTCGTACGCGACAATGTCGCGAATCGCGTTCAGAAAAGCGTCATTTCCCCCTCGACCCGCTCCTCGGGCAGCGGCACCCGCTCGATCAACCCCGGCCCGTCGTTGCGCACGTCGCCCACCGCCGGACCCACCGGGCGGATCTCCAGACCGGCGAGCCAGTCGACCGGCGGCGGGGCGAGCAGCGCGGCCGGGTCGTCGGCCGGCCCGAGCCAGGCCGCCCAGCGGTCGGCGGGCAGCAGCAGTGGCATCCGGTCGTGCACCTCGGCCAACTCCCCCACCGCCGCGGTGGTGAGCACGCTGAAGGTGAGCAGCGACTCCCAGCGCGACCAGATGCCGGCGAACGCCAGCACCGAGCCGTCGCGGGGGGTCATGTAGTAGGGCTGCTTGCCGCCGGCCGGGCGGCGCACCCACTCGTACCAGCCGTCGGCGGGGACCAGGCAGCGCCGGCGGGCGAACGGGTCGGCGTACGCGCGGCTGGTGGCGACCGTCTCTACCCGGGCGTTGATCATGCGGGCGGCGCCGGCCGCCGAGCGGGACCAGTGCGGCACCAGGCCCCAGCGCCCGGCCGACAGCACCCGCCCGGCCTCGGCGTCCATCCGCACGACCGGCACCGGGTCGGTCGGTGCGACGTTGTGGTCGGGCCCGAGCCGGCCGTCGGTGTCGTCGTACGACTCGAACAGGGCGCTCAGGTCACCGGCGCTCCGGGTCGTGGCGTACCTCCCGCACATGGCGCACACGCTAACGCCCCGCCGGCTTCCCGGCTGTCCCGCCAACCGGGAGTAGGACCGACGGCCGGCTCCACCCGGCCGGCGAGCTTGGCAGAATGTAACCGTGGGGAATCCGACCGCGACCCGGCCGCCGCAGCCGTGGACCGCACCGACCGCCAGCGATCCGGTTGCCGCGACGCTGCGCCTGCCCGGCTCCAAGTCGATGACCGCCCGGGCGTTGGTGCTCAGCGCCCTGGCCAGCGGTCCGTCGACCCTGCACGGGCCGCTGCGCGCGCGGGACACCGAGCTGATGGCCGGCGGGCTGCGGGCGATGGGCGCCCACATGTCGATCTCCGACGACGAGCGCTGGCTGGTCCGGCCGCACCGGCTGGTCGGTCCGGCCCACGTCGACGTCGGGCTGGCCGGCACGGTGATGCGCTTCGCGCCGCCGGTCGCCGGCCTGGCCGAGGGGCGGGTCACCTTCGACGGCGACCCGCAGGCCCGGGTCCGCCCGCTCGGTCCGCTGATCGGCGCGCTGCGCTCGCTCGGCGTACGCGTCGAGGCCCCGGCCGCCGGCAGCCTGCCGCTGACGGTGCAGGGCACCGGCCGGGTCGCCGGCGGTGAGGTGGTGATCGACGCCTCCGCCTCCAGCCAGCTCGTCTCCGGCCTGCTGCTCGCCGGCGCGCGCTTCGACCGGGGCGTGGTGGTGCGCCACCAGGGCCCGCCCGTCCCCTCCGCGCCACACCTGCGGATGACCGTGCAGATGCTGCGGGCGGCCGGCGCCGCGGTCGACGACAGCGTCCCGGACGTGTGGGTCGTCGAGCCCGGCCCGCTGGCCGGGCGCGGCTGGGAGATCGAGCCGGACCTCTCCGGCGCGGTCCCGTTCTTCGCCGCCGCGCTGGTCACCGGCGGTGAGGTGACCTTGCAGGGCTGGCCGCGCAGCAGCGCCCAGCCGGTCGAGCAGCTCCGCTCGCTGCTGCACCGGATGGGCGGCGAGGTGACGCTCGGCACCGCCGGCCTGACCGTGCGCGGCACCGGCACGGTGCACGGCCTGGCGGCCGACCTCTCCGACGTCAGCGAGCTGACCCCGGCGCTGACCGCGCTGGCCATGCTGGCCGACTCCCCGTCCCGGTTCACCGGCATCGCGCACATCCGCGGCCACGAGACCGACCGGATCGCCGCCCTGGCCCGCGAGTTCACCGCGCTCGGCGCCGACCTGACCGAGTCCTCCGACGGGCTGGAGATCCGGCCCCGCCCGCTGCGCGGCGGCACCTTCCGCACCTACGCCGACCACCGGATGGCGCACGCCGCCGCGGTGGCCGGGCTGGCCGTCCCCGGCATCGAGGTGGACGACGTGGCGTGTACCTCCAAGACCATGCCCGAGTTCCCGGCACTATGGTCGGCAATGGTGACCGGTAAGAGCTGAGGCGTAGAGGGGGCGGTCCTGGCGACCAGACGGCGGGAGTACGACGAGGACGACGTACGGGTCCGGCCCGGCAAGTCCTCCCGTCCACGCACCCGCACCCGGCCCCGGCACGCCGACGCGGTCGACGGCTTCGTGATCGCCGTCGACCGGGGCCGCTACACCTGCGTGCTGGCCGGCGCCGACGCCGACGACACGGTGACCGCGATGCGGGCCCGGGAGCTGGGGCGCAAGTCGGTGGTGGTCGGCGACCGGGTGGGCCTGGTCGGGGACACCTCCGGGGCGGCCGGCGCGCTGGCCCGGATCGTCCGGATCGCCGATCGGCGCTCGGTGCTGCGGCGCACCGCCGAGGACGACGCGACCACCGCCGAGGGGCGGCTGGAACGGGTTGTCGTGGCCAACGCCGACCAGTTGGTGATCGTCAGCGCGCTGGCCGACCCGCCGCCGCGCACCGGCTTCATCGACCGCTGCCTGGTGGCCGCGTACGACGCGGGCATCGAGCCGCTGCTCTGCCTGACCAAGGCCGACCTGGCCGGGCCCGAGCAGGTGCTCGGCTACTACACCGAGCTGGAACTGCCGTACGTGCTCATCCGCCCGGACTCCGACCTCGACGCGCTGCGGGCGCTGCTCGCCGGCCGGGTCTCGGTGATGGTCGGGCACTCCGGGGTGGGCAAGTCGACGCTGGTCAACCGCCTGGTGCCGGACGCCGCCCGGGCCGTCGGCGTGGTCAGCGCGATCGGCCGGGGCCGGCACACCTCGACCAGCGCCGTGGCGCTGCGGCTGCCGCCCGCGCCGGGCGTCGACGGCGACCCCGGCTGGATCATCGACACCCCCGGGGTACGCAGCTTCGGGCTCGCCCACGTCTCGGCGGAGAGCCTGCTGCACGGCTTCGCCGACCTGGTCGAGGCGACGGTCGACTGCCCGCCGAACTGCCCGCACACCGCGGACGCGCCCGACTGCGCGCTGGACGCCTGGGTGGCCGCCGGCAAGGCCGACCCGCGCCGGCTGGCGTCGTACCGTCGGCTGTTGTCCTCGCGGTCGGGGGAGGGTGACCCGCGCGGCGAGGCCGACCAGCGGAATCCGGGCGACCCGCTCGCCGGGTCCTGAACCCGGCGTGGCTACCGTTTCTCCCATGACCGGGTACGCCGACGACATCGCCCTCGCCCACCAGCTCGCGGACGCCGCCGACGCCATCTCCACGGCCCGCTTCCGCGCGCTCGACCTGCGGGTCGAGGCCAAGCCGGACCTCACCCCGGTCTCCGACGCGGACACCGCCGTGGAGCGGGAGATCCGCGCGCTGCTGGCCGACCGGCGCCCCGGCGACGGCCTGCTCGGCGAGGAGTACGGCGAGCAGCCCGCCGCCGGGCCGGGAGGTCGGCGCTGGGTGGTCGACCCGATCGACGGCACCAAGAACTTCGTCCGGGGCGTGCCGGTCTGGGCCACCCTGATCGCGCTGTTGGAGGGGGACCGTCCCGTGGTCGGGCTGGTCTCCGCCCCGGCGCTGGGCCGCCGCTGGTGGGGCGCGCTCGGCGAGGGCGCGTACGCCGGGCCGGACGCCGCCTCCGGCGCGCCGATCCGGGTCTCCGCCGTCGGCGACCTGGCCGACGCGAGCTTCTGCTACTCCTCGCTCAGCGGCTGGGAGGAGGCGGGCCGGCTGGACGCGATGCTCCAGCTCATGCGGGACACCTGGCGCAGCCGCGCGTACGGCGACTTCTACGGTTACATGCTGCTGGCCGAGGGTGCACTGGACGTCATGGTGGAGCCCGAGTTGTCGCTCTGGGACGTCGCCGCGCTGGTGCCGGTGGTGACCGAGGCCGGGGGCGTCCTCACCGATCTGTCCGGCCGTGGAGTCCCTGCTCGGGATGGTTCCGGGGAGCACAGCGCGGTGGCCAGCAACGGCCTGCTGCACGCCGACATCCTCGCCCGGCTGGGTCGGCCAACCGCGCGCTGACCCCCGGGCACCCTCTATCCTCGCCAGGTGGTGTCCTCCGGTTGGTGCTTCCTCGCGGCGATGATCGTCGCCTACGGCTTCGCCAACATGTTGCAGTCGGTCGCCGCCGCCCGGACGACCGTGCACCACACCTTCGATCCGGGGCTGCTGCTGAAGCTGGCCGTGCACCGCACCTACCTGGTCGGTCTGCTCTGCCAGGTGACCGGTTTCGTGCTGGCCTTCCTGGCCCGCCGGGACCTGCCGCTGTTCCTGGTGCAGGCCAGCGTCGCCGCCGGGCTGGGGGTCACCGCCGTGCTGGGCGTGGTGGTGCTCAAGTGGCGGCTGCCGAAGGCGGAGGTGGCCCTGCTGGTGCTGCTCTTCGGCGGGATCACCGCGCTGGTGCTCTCCGCCCAGCCGGCGCCGTCGAAGTCCCTCGGCACCGCCGGCCTCGTCGCCCTCGCCGTGGCGCTGGGCGGCATCGGGGTGCTCGGCTTCTTCGCCGTCCGCCTGCACGGGCCACCCGGGTCGGTGGCGCTCGGCTCGCTGGCCGGGATGGCGTTCTCCGCCGCCGCGGTGGCCGCCCGCCCGCTGGCCTCCGCGCCGACGGCCGAGGCGTTCGTCCAGGACCCGCTGCTCTACCTGCTGATCGCGCACTCGCTGGTCGGGCAGCTGCTGCTCGGGCTGGCGATGCAGCGCGGCTCCACCACGGCCGCCGTCGCCGCGATGGACGCCGCCGGGGCGGTGCCCGCCGCGATCGTCGGCCTGCTGCTGCTCAACGACCGGATCTGGCCGGGCCGGGAGTGGCTGGCCGCGGTCGGCTTCCTGGTCACCCTCGCCGCGGTCATCGGGCTCACCCGGTACGCCGAACCACAGCACCACCATGCCGTCGTCCGGCGGCGGGAACGCATCGCGGTCGGCGCCGGCTCCGGCCGACCACCGCTCCAGACCGGCGGTCAGGCCTCGACCGGCTTGCGCCGGAGCACCACCCGCTCGTAGAGCCGCTCCAGGGCGCTGGCGGTGCGCTCCCAGGTGTAGCTGCACCGCACCCGGTCCACCGCCGCGTGCCCGTACGCGAACCGCCCGGCGTTGTCGGCCAGCAGCCGGCGCAGCGTCACGCCCAGCGTGCGGACGTCGCCCGGGGGCACCAGCCGCCCGGTGACCTCGTCGACCACGGCGTCGGCGATGCCGCCCATCGCGTACCCGACCACCGGTACGCCGCAGGCCATCGCCTCCAGCGACACCCGGCCGGCGGAGGAGTAGTGCGGGGTGCAGGCGACCACGTCGGCCGAGCGGTACCAGGTGGCCATCTGGTCGTGCGGCACCGCCCCGACCAGCTTCACCTGGTCGGCGACCCCGGTCCGCTCGGCCAGCTCGCGCAGCCGGCGGGCCTCGGCGTGGTTGGCCAGCTCCTCGGCCGGCGGGCCGCCGGCGATGACCAGCTCGGCGTCGCCCACCAGGCGCATCGCCCGGATCAGGTCCTCCTGGCCGTGGCCGGGCGACAGCCCGCCGACGGAGAGGATGCGGGCCCGCTGGTCGCGCGGGGCCGCCTCGCCGTCGGGGTGGAACCGCTCGATGTCCACCCCGGCGGGGACCATCGCCACCGACGTGCGTTGCAGGCCCATCCGGGTCAGTTCGTCCACCTCGTCGTTGCACTGGGCGACCGCGATGTCCACCGCCCGGGTCAGCGCCCGCTCCAGCGGGATCCGCTCCCCCGGGCCGCCGTACTGCTGGCCGAGGTGGCGCAGCTGCTCGACACCGAGGGAGTGGAAGGTCTGCACGACCGGGATGTCCGTCTCGCGTACCGCGTGGGCGGCGGCGAGGCCGCCGATCCAGTAGTGCCCGTGCACCACCTCGGGGGTCCACTCCGCGGCCCAGCGGTCGGCCAGCCACCGGCCGAACTCCGACACGTACGGCACCAGCTCGGCGGTGGGCGTGATCCGGGCCGGCCCGACGGGCACCCGTTCGAGGCGGTAGCCGTCCACCTCCACGACCTCCGGGAGGGCGGGGTCGTCCCGGCGCTCGTAGACCCGTACGTCGTGGCCGCGCCCGGCCAGCTCGGCGGCGACCCGGGCGATGTGCTCGTGGGTGCCGACGGCGGGGGCGTCCGCATGCCGGGCCGAGCCGGCGTGCGCGCAGACGAGGCCGACGCGCATGGTGCACCTCCATGCGATTCGTGAGGGATGGTCCTCCGGTCAGAGGGTCCCATTAACCCGGCCCCGGCGAGCCGAAACCTGGCAGATCGGGAGCAGTCGGAACGCCGCCGGCCGACCGGTGCGGGCACCCGGCCAGGCAGCCGCCCGTAGGTCCCCGCCACCGGACTTTCCGCAGGTCCCACACGTCTTCGCGGTGGGTCTGGCCGGGCGGACGAAGGCCTATTTCCGGCCGGTCGGGGTGATCGGTTTACGCCACCGTCCAGCCGGGTGTCCGAAAGGCCGGACTGGCCCCGGGATCACCCCCGCCAGTGTCGGGGCGGGACCGCCCGACCGCGGGTTCCCGCCGACCGCCGGGGCGGCCGCCCCGGGTCCGGACCCCGGTCTCCCGTGGACCGCCGGCGCGGCCGCCCCAGACCGGTGCCGATCCGTGCCGACCCGGCCGCATGACCCACTCCGGTGGGGGTACCGACGAAGAATGCCGCTAACCCGCAGTCTCTCGGACGCCGTCGTGGTGGTCACCGGCGCCTCCAGCGGCATCGGTACCGCCACGGCCTACGCGCTGGCCCGCCGCGGCGCGGACATCGTCCTCGCCGCCCGCAGCGAGCCCGCCCTGGAGGACGTCGCCCGGCACTGCCGGGAGCTGGGCGGGCGGGCGCTGGCGGTGCCCACCGACGTGACCGACCCGGTGGCGGTCGAGGAACTGGCCGCCCGCGCCGCGGCCGAGTACGGCCGGATCGACGGCTGGGTGAACAACGCGGCGGTCAGCGCGGTCGGGCTCTTCGACGAGATCCCGGTGTCGGAGTTCCGCCGGGTGCTGGAGGTCAACCTGCTGGGCGCCGCCTATGGCATCCGCGCCGCGCTGCCCTGGTTGAGCCTCTCCGGCGGCGGGGTCGTGGTGAACAACGCCTCGGTGCTGGCCGAGGTGGCGATGCCCTACCAGTCGGCGTACAACGCCACCAAGCACGGCATCCGCGGGCTGGCCGACACGGTCCGGCAGGAGCTGCGGGTGACCGGCCGGGGCAACATCTCGATCTGCACCGTGCTGCCGGCCACCATCGACACCCCGTTCTTCCGGCACGCGGGCAACCACACCGGGCGGGAGCTGGTCCCGCCGCCGCCGGTGTACCCGCCCGAGACGGTGGCCGAGACCATCGTCCGGCTGCTGCGCCGCCCGCGCCGGGAGGCGTACGCCGGCGGCGCGGCCCGGCTGATCGGCCTGCAGTGGCGGCTCGCGCCGGCGCTGGCCGAGCGGGCCCTCGGCTGGTACGCCCACCGGACGCAGTTCGGGCCGGCGGGCGCGGCGGACAGCACCGGCAACGTCTTCCGTGCCGGCGCCGAGGCGCAGCGCGAGGGCGGCTGGCACGGCCGACGCCGGCAGGTGGTGCGGGTGACCGCCGCCTTCGGGCTGGCCGCCGCCGGCACCGCGGTCGGCACGATGGCCGCGATGACCCGCCGCTCCCGGGCGGAACGGCGATGACCGGCACCGAGCGGCCGGGTGCGCGCCCGGCCGCCGGCATGCACAATGGGACGATCATGCCGACGGACGCGCGATGCCTGGTGGAGGCGGACGAGTCGTCCGCGACCGTGCGGCTGACCGGTGTGCTGGAGCCCGCCGCCGAGGACCGGGTCCGCGACGCCCTGCTGACGCGACTGAGCGACCGGCCCGGCCCGATCGTGGTCGACGTGGCCCGGCTCCGTTCCACCGACGGCACCGCCGCGCAACTGCTGGCCGAGGTCCGCCGCGCGGTCGCCGACTGGCCCGCCGCCGACCTGCTGGTGCTCGACCCGGCCGGCACGGTCACCGGCGCCGACGCGACGGGGCTGCCGGTGTACCCGACCGCCGACGAGGCGACCGCCGCGCTGGCCCGTACCCCGATGGCGGCGCTGCTCGCCGCGGACCTCGCGCCCACGGTGGGGGCCGCCCGGCAGGCCCGGGCGATGATCGCCGACGGCTGCGCCCGCTGGGGCGTGCCGCAGCTGACCGAGCCGGCGTCCATCGCGGTGACCGAGATGGTCAACAACGTGGTGGCCCACGCGCGGACGCCGATGACGGTCCGGCTCGCGCCGCGGGACAGCTCGCTGCACCTCGCGGTCCGCGACCACTCCTCCCGACCGCCCGCGTACGCCGGCCTGGCTCCGCTCACCTCGACCGGCGGCCGTGGCCTGCTGCTGATCGACACGGTGGCCCGCCGCTGGGGCAGCACCCCGGTGCCGAACGGCAAGGTGGTCTGGTGCGTGCTCCACGCTGAGGACGAAGCCGCGCGCCAGGGCTGACTTTTCCCCTTTCGTCCTGATTGCGGGGTCCGGCTCCGGTTACCCGGGGCATGGCGTGGGTAGTGATCAGTCATGCGCGACGACGAGTACCCGACCCCCCTCTCCGACCCTGAGGCGGAGGGTCTGCCGCAGACCGCCGACGACGACTCCACCGCCAACGACGACGTCCTCACCGGCCGCGAGGCCGACGGCCCGGAGCCGGCCCAGCTGCCCGGCGACCGCACACCGGTCGCGGTCGACAGCTTCGGCACCACCGCCGAGGAGCAGCTCGACGGCGAGTCGCTGGACTACAAGCTCCAGCGGGAGCAGTACGAACGCCCCGCCGACGACCCGCTGGCCGGCCCGGTCGACCCGGACATCGCCGCCGAGGCGGACAGCGACGAGGCCGCCGCCGAGGCGCAGCTCGACGCCGACGTGATGAACCCCGGTCCCACCTCGGACCCGCACTCCCCGGTCTCCATCTACGACCACGGCAAGCTGGGCACCATCGCCGACTCGCAGGTGGGCCGGCTGGTCGAACCGGACGAGGGGGCGCACACCGACCAGGAGACCGACTCGGTCGCCTACGACGCGGGCTCGGCCGGCGGCGGGGCCACCGCCGAGGAGCTGGCGATCCACGAAACCCGGCCGCCGGAGTCGCACTGACCCGACAACCTCTCAGTCGTCGAGCCCGCGCTCGATCGCGTAGCGGGTCAGTTCGACCCGGTTGTGCAACTGCAGCTTGCCCAGCGTGTTCTGGACGTGGTTCTGCACGGTGCGGTGCGAGAGCCCCAGCCGCTCGGCGATCTGCCGGTACGACAGCCCCTTGGCGACCAGCCGCAGCACCTCGGTCTCCCGTTCGGTGAGCCGGGGTGCCGCGTCGTCCCGGCCCGACCGGGTCCCGCCGTCGGTGGCGCCGGCCAGCCGGCGGTACTCGCCGAGGACCAGTCCCGCCAGGCCGGGCGTGAAGACCGGCTCCCCGGCTGCGGTACGGCGCACCGCGTCCAGGAACTCGGCCGGCGCGGCGGACTTCATCAGGTAGCCGGTGGCGCCGGCCTTCACCGCGTCCAGGACGCTCTGCTGCTCGCCGCTGGCCGACAGCATCAGCACCCGCACCTCGGGCAGCACGGCCCGCAGGCCCCGGATCACCTCGACGCCGGAGATGTCGGGCAGTTGGAGGTCGAGCACCACCACGTCGGGCCGGGCCGCGGCGGCCACCCGGACCGCCTGCCGCCCCTCACCACTGGTCGCCACCACCCGGTGGCCGGCCTCGGTGAGGTCGCGGGCCACCCCCTCCCGCCACATCGGGTGGTCGTCGACCACCATCACCCGTACCCCGGTCACCCGTCCTCCCTCGGTACCACCAGCTCCACCTCGGTGCCCTCCCCCGGCGCGGAGACGATCCGCACCTCGCCGCCGAGGTCGGCGATCCGGCCCCGGATCGACTGGCTCATGCCCAGCCGCCCCTGCCGGGCGGCCTCGACCAGCCGGCCCGCTCCGATGCCCGGACCGGCGTCGCGCACCGACACCGTCACCGTCTCCCCCTCGTCCTCGACCAGCACCCAGGCGCGCCCGTCGGCGTGCCGCCGCACGTTGTCCAGCGCCGCCGCGGTGGCGGCGGCCAGTTCCCGGGCGACCGGGGCGGGCAACGGGACCGGGGTGGCCGGGGCGGAGACGGAGACCGTCGCCGAGGCGTACCGGCCGAGCAGGGCACGCAGGTCCAGGGTGCCGGTCGCCTCGTCGGCGGCGGGCGCCGGGTCGACCCCGGCGATCAGGGCGCGCAGCGCCGCCTCCTGCTCGCCGGCGAGCCGGGCCAGCTCACCGGCCTCGCCGTCGAGGTGGGCGCCGCGCCGCTGCACGAGGGCCAGCACCTGGAGCACCGAGTCGTGGATGCCCCGGGCCAGCCGCTCCCGCTCCCGGGTGGCCGCCTCCAGCTGCACCGCCCGGTGCAACCGCTCCTCGGCGGTCACCGCCAGCCGCGCGACGTGCCCGACGATCACCCCGGCGAGCAGCAGCAGGATCGCCCCGGTGAGCGAGGACGGACCGATCCGTCCCCGGCTGGCCAGGTCCGCCGCGCCGATCGCCAGGGCCGCGACCGCCCCGCGCCGCCGCCCGCCGGAGACCGCCCAGGCCAGCACCGGGCCGGCCAGCCAGACCACGGCCAGGGTCGGCACACCGGCGGCCAGCGCCGGGCGGCCGACCACCCACGGGGAGACGGCGAGGACGACCAGCACGACGCCCAGGTCGGCCAGGAGCAGCGGCCAGTGCCGGTTCGCCGGCCGGGCGTAGCCGGCGGCGGTCGCCCCGGACCAGGCCAGCATCGCCAGCAGGACGGCGCCGGCGGCGAGCGGGTGGGCGTACCGGTCGGCGTCGCGGAGCACCAGCAGGCAGACGTACCCCAGGGCGGCGAAGCGGAAGACGGCGATGGAACGCCACAGCGGCACCTCGAGACCACCCGGCGGCGACGGCATGGCCGTCACGATGCCACAGCCGCCGGCCGGCTCGGCGGCGCCGCCGGTCGCGGGACGAACAACCCTGACGTACGGTGGAAATGCCGCGAAACTCCGAGACCGGCTGTCGGGACAGGGCCATGACGAACGCAGATCCGCCCCCGCCGCGTACGGTTGTGCCCATCGAATCTTCCGTTCTCATCACCGAGGCCTTCGAGCAGGCACAGGTGACCGAGCTGCGACACTCGGTCACCTCCTGCGCGCACGCCGCAGGGCTGAACGGCCAGCGGCTGGACGACTTCGTCCTCGCCGTCAACGAGCTGATCACCAACGCGGTCCGACACGGCGGCGGCCGGGGCTGGCTGCGGCTGTGGCGGCGGGCCGACGAGCTGGTCTGCGAGGTCTCCGACCACGGCGCGGGAATCAGCGCGCAGCGGCTCGGCGACCACCGCCGCCCCGCGCCGGACACCGCCGGCGGGTGGGGGCTCTGGCTGGCCCGGGAGCTGAGCGACGCCATGGAGGTCGAGACCAGTCCGGCCGGCACCACGGTACGGATCAGTGCCCTGACCCGGACGCTGCGCCCCGCGGGCGGCCCGCCCGGCGACTGACCCGCCCCGACCTCAGCCGAAGAGCGCGCTGACCGACTCGCCGTTGTGGATCCGCCGCATCGCCTCGGCCAACGCCGGCGCCACCGAAAGGATCTCCAGCTTCGGCACCCGCTTCTCCGTCGGGATCGGGACGGTGTTGGTGCAGACGATCTCGAGCACGCCGTCCTCCCCGCTGAGCCGCTCCAGCGCGCCGCTGGAGAAGAGCCCGTGCGTGCAGGCGAGCCGGATCGAGCGCACCTTCCGCTCGCGCAGGTGCGCCATCAACTCGATCACCGTGCTGCCCTTGGCGATCTCGTCGTCGAGGACGATGACGTCCCGGTCGGCCACGTCGCCGATCACCGTACTGATCTCGACCCGGTCGTCGCTGAACCGCTGCTTCGCCCCGGCCGCCACCGGCGTGCCGAGCATCCGGGCGAAGGCGGCCGCCTCCTTGGCGTTGCCCAGGTCCGGCGAGACCACCACGGTGTCGGTCAGGTCGTAGCGCCGGAAGTGCGCGGCCAGCTCGCGCAGCGCGTGCAGGTGGTCGACGGGGACGGTCAACTACCCGCCATGAATGGCAGGCTTGCAGGTCAGTCCCCCTACTGGATGCAGGGTGCTGCCGCGTGCGGACCGTTGACTGCGCCCCAGCCCTCGACGCCGCGCTGGGCGATGTTGAGGGCCGCGTTGTGATCGGCGTGGGCAACGACCCCGCACGACCGACAGTGGAAGGTTTCCTGGTCCGGCCGGTTCCGCTTGTCACGGTGTCCGCAGCCGTGGCAGGTCTGGGAGGTGTACCGCGGGTCGACCTGGACCAGTGGTACACCTGCTCGGCGGGCCTTGTAGTCCAGGAAGCTGCCGAGCTGGTGGAACGACCACGAGTGCAGTGTGACCCGTTGGGGCTTGCGGAGCCGGACCCGTTCGCGGATCCCCGTCAGTTCTTCGGCGGCGATGCCGCGACCGGTGCGTACAGCCTCGGTCACGATGGTCTTGGCGATGCGGTGGTTGACGTTCGCGGCGTGCCGCGCTTCCTTCTTGTTACGCCGGGCCAGCAGCCGCCGGGCCGACTTGGTGTCCTTCTCCTGCAACCGCTTGCGCAGCCGCAGCTGCCGTCGGCGGTAGCCGTTGAGCTGGTCACCGGCGTAGCCGGTGCCGTCGGAGTCGTAGGCGATGTTGGCGATGCCCATGTCCACGCCGAGGAAGCCGGACGGGTCGATCAGTTCAGGTTCGGGCACCTCGACGGTGGCGTACAGGAACCACATGCCGTCCCGGAAGATCAGGTCCGACTCGCCGATCTTGCTGGTGGCGATCGCCTTGAGCTGGTCGGCGGACCCGGTATAGGCGACGTCCTTGAGCCGGCCGTGCGTGCTCCAGATGGACACGGTCCGGGCATCGGCCTGCCAGGACAGCATCCGGGCGTCATAGGGCTGGGCCGCGTTCCAGCGGAACGCGATCGGGTTGGTCTCGACCTTGCGGCGCCGCTTCGAGCCGGGCGTGCCGTAGTTCCCAGCCTGCAGGTTCGCCTTCAACGTGGCGTAGGCGTCGGAAACCTTCTTGATCACGTGCTGGGCCGCCTGGGCACCCAGGGCGTAGTCCGCCTTGATCCCGGCGTAGACCTGCTTACGCAGATCGTAGTTACGGTACGTCCCGGTCTCCCGGGCCACGGCCGCCACGTCGGACGCCGCCGTGTTGCACGCGCGCAGGGTCGCCTCCAACGCCGACGCCTGCTCGGACGTCGGCAGCAGCTTCACCTGCACGACCAGCTTCACACGACCACCGTAGCTTCGGCCTAGGTCACCCAGACGGACCCCAGGTGCGGATGTTCGCCGAGACGGCGGAATGACGGCCAACGGCCTGCTGATGCAGTTCCTGGCCGACGTGCTGGACGTGCCGGTGGTCCGCGCTCCCGGATCACCGAGACCACCTGCCTCGGCGCGGCGTACGCGGCCGGCCTGGCGGTCGGCTTCTGGCCGGACCTGGCGACCCTGCGCGCTCAGTGGAGCTCGGACGCGCAGTGGGAGTCGAAGATGGCACCCGAGCACCGGGAACGCGTGCTGCGGCAGTGGCGCAAGGCGGTGGCGCGCACCCTCGACCGGGTCGAGTGACTACGTCCAGCGGTTGCCGGTGAGCCTCTCGTAGACGTCGACGTAGCGGGCCCGGGTCGCCTCGACCACCTCGGCCGGCACCTCGGGGGCCGGGCCCTGCTTGTCCCAGCCGCTGTCGGTCGCCCAGTCCCGGACGTACTGCTTGTCGTAGGAGAACTGCACGCGGCCCGGCTGGTACGACTCGGCGGGCCAGAACCGGGACGAGTCGGAGGTCAGCAGCTCGTCGCCGAGCATCAGGGTGCCGTCCGGCGTCCAGCCCAGTTCGAGCTTGGTGTCGGCGACCAGGATGCCCCGGTCGGCGGCCAGCTCGGCGCCGCGCCGGTAGACGTCGATGGTGATCCGGCGCAGCCGCTCGGCGGTCTCCGCGCCGACCTTGTCCACCACCTCGGCGAAGGTGATCGGCTCGTCGTGCTCCCCCACCGGCGCCTTGGTCGACGGGGTGAAGATCGGCTCGGGCAGGATCGACGCCTCGACCAGGCCGCGCGGCAGCGCCACGCCGGAGACGGCGCCGGTGCGCTGGTACTCCTTCAGGCCGCCGCCGGTCAGGAAGCCGCGGGCGACGCACTCCACCGGGACCATCTCCAGCCGCCGGCAGCGGATCGCCCGGCCGGCGAACTCGGCGGGCACGTCGGTGGTCGAGATGACGTGGTTCGGTACCAGGTCGGCGAGCTGCTCGAACCACCAGACGGAGAGGGCGGTGAGCAGTCGACCCTTGTCCGGGATCGGCGTCGGCAGCACCACGTCGTAGATCGAGATGCGGTCGGAGGCGACCAGGATCAGGTCGTCGCCGTCGGCGTAGACGTCCCTGACCTTGCCCGAGTGCAGAAGTTCCACGCGCCCTAGTACATCAGACGACGTCGGGACGCCCGGTGCGGCCACCGGCCGTCCCGCAGCCGGCGGACCCGGGTCGGCTCGGCGCGGATCGATGTCGGTCAGCGCCCGAGCGACCGTCGTCGCCGCCACCGGCCGCCCGCCGTTGACACCCGGGCGCACCGCCTGCGTGAATGGTCCGGCCCGCACCGCCGCGCACCAGGAGTCCCCCGTGCCCGCTGCCCGCCCTCCGCGCCCCCGGCCCGGTGCCGACCCGGACCGGCGGCGGCTGCTCGGCGCGCTGCTGGCGGTGCCGGCGCTCGCCACCGGCGGCCTCGCCGGGTGCAGCGACGGCCCGGCCGCCCCGGTCGACGAGAACGGGCCGATCGAGCTGTCGGTCTTCTGGTGGGGCAACACCCGGCGCGCGCAGGCCACCGAGCGGGCGCTGCGGCTCTACTCCTCGCGCAACCCCCGGGTCACCTTCCGGATCACCTGGCAGGCCGCCGGCGGCTACTACGACCGGCTCGCCACCCAGGCCGGCGGCGGCAACGTGCCGGACCTGTTCCAGATCGACGACACCGTGCTGACCGAGTACGCGCAGCGCGGCATCGCCCTGGACCTCAGCCCGTACGCCGCGGACGGCCGGCTCGACCTCGGGCGTCTGCCGCGCGGATTGGCCGACTACGGCCAGGTGGACGGCCGGCTGTACGGCGTCCCCGCCGCGCAGACGCACGCCGCCGTGGTCTACAACAAGGATCTGCTGCGCCGGCTCGGGGTGCCCGCCCCGACGATCATGCCGTGGGCCGACTACCTGACCTGGGCCGCCCGGGTCACCCGGGCCAGCGGCGGGCGGGTGGCCGGCACCATGGACCCGTCCGGCGACCACCGGGCGCTCTGGCTCTGGCTGCGCGGCCAGGGCGGCAAGTTCTACCAGGGGCGGCAACTCGGCTTCGGTTCGGCGGCCCTGGTCGACTGGTTCGAGCTCTGGCAGCGGGCCCGCAACGACCGGGCGACCCCGGCCGCCGCGCTGGTGGACCGGGCCGACGGCGGCGAACCGGCGCGACAGCTCGTGGTGACCGGCCACACCGCCGCCTCGTTCGCCTGGTCGCACCAGCTGCCCGAACTCCAGCGGAACACCGACGACGAGTTGGGGCTGGCCGCCTTCCCCGGGCCGCCGGCGGCCCAGTGGGACCGAGCCTCGATGTACTGGGCCGGCTTCCACGGCACCCGGCACCCCGGCGTGGTGGCCGACGTCGTCAACTTCCTCACCACCAACATCGAGGTGGGCCGGATCCTCGGCACCGACCGCGGGCTGCCCGCCGACCTGGCCGTGCGGCAGGCCGTCACCCAGGCGTCCGACGATCCGGTGGTCAAGCGCGTCGCCACCCTCGGCACCACCCTGAACGACCTGCTCGGTCCCGCCCCGGCCCCACCGCCCCGGGGGCACGACCGGGTGCGCGCGCTGCTCACGGCGGCGGCCCAGGACGTCCGGTCGGGTCGGGCGGGAGCGCGGGCCACGACGTCGAAGTTCATGGCGCAGGCGCAGGGGGCGCTGGCCGAGTGACCCCGGCCGGCGTCCGCCGGCCGGGGCCAACGGGATCAACTCGGCGGACGGTTGCGGCGGTTGCGCATCAGCCGCAGCACCAGGAACACGATCAACCCCACCACGACGAGGCAGCAGAGCAGGCCCAGGATGCCGCCACCGCCCCGACCCCTGCGCCGTGCCGCCTCCACCACCAGCTCGCCCTGGCTCGTGGACGCCCAGGCCGCGACCGGTACGAAGACCGAGAGCACGACCGCACCGAGGACCGCGCTCAGCCGGCCCCACCACCTGTTCCAAGATGACATGACCCCATCCTGACCGAGGCGGGCAAGCGGGGCACGCCGGACGGATGGGAAACCCCCGGCGGGCGGAAACGGCGAAGGCCCCGGAGCTGGGCTCCGGGGCCTTCGAACGAGTAGCGGGGACAGGATTTGAACCTGCGACCTCTGGGTTATGAGCCCAGCGAGCTACCGAGCTGCTCCACCCCGCGTCGGCTCCATCAGCCTAGCGCATCCCCGGGACCGAGATCAGCCGGGTCCCGGATCAGCCACCCGGGCCCGGAAAAGGCGAACGGCCCGAGGATCAGATCCTCGGGCCGTTCGTCGTGGTAGCGGGGACAGGATTTGAACCTGCGACCTCTGGGTTATGAGCCCAGCGAGCTACCGAGCTGCTCCACCCCGCGTCGACTCGTTAACCGTAGCGTACGAGGCCCCGGACCCGCAAAACGGGCCCGGGACGCAGTCAGCGCAACCAGTCCCGGATCGCCGCCACCGCCCGCCGGCTGTCCGCGTCGAACTGCGACCTCGTGGTGGAACTACCCTCCCAGCCCTGGTCCCAGAGCACCGTCACCACGGAGCCGATCCGGATGGCCCGGACCAGGTTGACCACTTCGCCGGTCGGACCGCCGTCGGGGACCTGGTAGGGCCCGCGCACCTCGAACAGCACCGACTCCTCCCCGTAGCCGCTGCTGGGCAGGAGCTTCTGTCGGCGGATCACGTCGCCGAGCTGCTGCTGGGGGCATTCGCGCACCGCGGCACGCAGGTCGTCGAGGGTGGCGGCCGCTCCGCCGTCTCGGTAGATGGTGATGCTGTGTCGGTAGTAGAGATCCGGGACGACGTAGTCGTCCGGCGTACCGGTCAGCTTGACCGGGAACGACCGGGTCCGCTGCCGCACGATCCCCGACGCGCCCGGCTCCGCCCCGCAGAGGGCGGGCAGCACCCGTCCCTCGTCGAACTGCGCCCCCGCCCCGGTGTCGTTCGCCGCCGCCAGGGCGAAGAACGCCGAGTCGGGGATCGAGGTCGGGGTGCGGGCGGGCGGCGGGACGCGGGTCGCCGACGGCGGCTGCCGGGACGCCGAGCCGCTCGGGCCGGGCGAGGACGTCGACGGGGAGGGCGTGGGCTGCGACGGCACCGGCGTGGGCGAGGGCGGGGCCGGGGTGTCGGCGGGCGGCCCGACCCGGGTGTCCGGAGCGGCGGAGAGAACGGTCTGGGCGCCGACGGCGGTCCCGCCGACCAGCGCCGCCACGGCCAGCACGCCCAGCGCCGCCCGGGTCCGCGCCCGACGGTCGGCGTACCGACGCACCAGGTCGGGCGCCGCCAGGCCGCGTGGGTCGGTGTCCTCGGCGAGCGAGCGGTAGAACCCGGTCAGTTCACGCGACATCGTTGACCTCCAGCTCCTGCGACGAGACCCCGGGCAGCAGCTCGGCGAGCTTTGCCCTGCCCCGGGACAGCCAGGACTTCACGGTGCCGGTGGGCACCCGCGTCTCGCGGGCGATCTCCTCCACCGGCATGTCGAACAGGTAGTGCAGGGCCAGCGCCTGCCGTTGGTTCGCCGGCAACTGCCGCAGGGCGCGGACCAGTAGGACGGTGTCCTCGCCCGGTGGTCGTACGTCCTCGGGTGGGCCGGTGCGGCTCACCGCCGAGCGCCAGCCGCGCAGTCGGCGGAACCGGTCGGTGGCCAGCCGGCTGACCACCAGCCGCAGCCACGCCTCCGGTGCCGGGTGGGTGGCGAGCATGCCCCACTGCCGCCACGCCCGGGCGTACGCCTCCTGCACCAGGTCCTGCGCCTCGCCGTGGTCACCCGCCACCGCATGGCCGTACCTGAGCGTCCGCGCGGACGTGCTCCGGTAGAACTCGTCGAAGCTCTGCGCGTCCCGCATGCCGACACCACCTCCCCGTTTCCCCCACCTGCTGACAAGACGGTCGACGGAACCGCTCGGTTGCGCCCCCCCGAGTCGGAAAGGCGACGAGCCCGCAACCGGAGGACCGTGGGTCCCCGGGTCGCGGGCTCGTCGGAGAGTCCCCGCTCGGCGGCTCAGCCGCTCGGCGTCGGTGCCGGCGCGGACGGGCTGCCACTCGGCGTCGGTGCCGGCCCGGCGGCCTGCTGCGCCTGCTGGAACGCGGTCATCGCCTCGTCCAGCGCCTTGAGCGCCCGGCCGTACCGCTCGAAGTCGCCGGACGTCTGCGCGGCCTTGACCTCGACGATCGCCGTCTGCACCCGCTCCGCCGCGGCGGCCAGCTCACCGGTCAGCGGCGGCGGGTTGGCCCCGCCCGGGGGCGGCGGCGGAGTGCCGCCGGGCGGCGGCGTCGTGCCCTGCCCGGCCCGTTTGCCCAGGTCGACGAGCTGCTTGATCCCGTCGGTGAGGTTGTCGGCCAGCGCCACGTAGGAACCGCCGTCGCCGTACGAGAGCAGCACCTTCTGCAGCAGCGGGTACGCGTCCTGCTGGTTGCTCTTCACGTAGACCGGCTCGACGTAGAGCATCCCGTCGCCGAACGGCAGCGACAGCAGGTTGCCGTACTGCACCTGGGCCTGGTTGGAGGAGAGCAGGTTGAGCTGCTGCCGGATGTTGGCGTTGTTGGTCATCTGCTGGTGCACCTGCACCGGCCCGGAGACCCGGGTCTGGTCCGGCAGCTCCCACACCTCCAGCTTGGGCTGACCGTCGATGTACGACCCGGAGATCAGCGCGGCGAGGTTCTGCCGCCCGTTGGGAGTCACCGCCGCGGTGATCTGGAAGCGCGGCTCCGCCTGCCCGGGGAACTGGGTGAACAGGTAGTACGGCGGCTGCTTCTGCCCGCTGTCCGGCGCGTCCGGCACGTTCGGCACCTGCCAGAAGTCCTGGCCGGAGTAGAAGTCGCCGGGGTCGGTCACGTGGAACTTGGTGAGCAGGTTCCGCTGCACCTTGAACATGTCAGCCGGGTAGCGGAAGTGCTCGGCCAGCTCCGTCGGGATGGCGTTCTTCGGCAGCACCAGGTCCCCGCCGAACGCCTTGTTCCAGGCCTTGAGCACCGGGTCGGTCTCGTCGAACTCGTAGAGCCGCACCGTGCCGTCGTACGCGTCGACGGTGGCCTTCACCGAGTTGCGCATGTAGTTGACGTTCTCCCGGGCCAGCTGGAACGTGCCCCGGTTGGTCAGCTCGTCGGCGGTCTCGGTCTGCAGGTTGACCCGCTCGGCGTACGGGTAGGTCGCCGCGGTGGTGTAGCCGTCGACGATCCACTGGATCCGGCCGCCCACCACCGCCGGGTACGGGTCGCCGTCGAGGGTGAGGAAGGGGGCGACCTTCTCCACCCGGTCCCGCGGGTTGCGCACGTACAGCAGCCGCGAGTTGTCGTTGACCGCCTCGGAGAGCAGGAAGTTCGACTCCTGCTCCTTGATGGCGTAGAGCAGCCGGCGGGCGAACGAACCGATCTCGACGCCGCCCTCACCGGTGTAGGTGTAGTACTGCTCGCCGCCGGTGGTCGGGGTGGGCCGGTCGAACTCGGCGTTGCGGCTCTTGTCGGACTGTCCGACGATCGCGTAGTCGTCCTCCTCCATCCGCTCGCCGTAGTAGATCCGCGGCTGGGTGGCCGGGATCTGCTCGGCCTGCGAGGAGCACGCCTCCTGCGCCTTCTCCCCGAGGAAGCCGGAGACGAAGTACGGCTGGCCGCCGCAGACCACCTGGTTGGCCGGGGCCGCGACGAGCCCGTACCCGTGGGTGAAGACGGTGTGCCGGTTGATCCAGTTGTTCTGGGTCAGCTCGCCGTAGTTGATCTCACGGACGCCGACCACGTAGTCGGAGGTCTTGTTCGCCACCGAGTACCGGTCGATGTCGAGCTTGGGCCCGAAGTCGTAGAAGCCGCGGACCTGCTGGAGCTGCGTGTAGGTCTCGGAGACCAGCTGCGGGTCGAGCAGCCGGACGTTGGGCACCACCGAGGTGTCGGTGGCCAGGCTCGCCGGTGGGGTGAGGTTGTTCGCCGCGTACCCGGTGGTCTTCGTGTCGCCCAGCCCGAACGCGGCCCGGGTGGCCCCGATGCTGCGTTCGATGTACGGCGCCTCCTTGTCCCGGGCGCTCGGCTTGACCTCGAAGGTCTGCACCGCCCACGGGTAGATGCCGCCGATCGCGACGGCGGAGACGCCGAGCAGGGCCAGCGCGATGCCCGGCCAGACCAGGTTCCGCATCACCGCGTTGGAGAAGACGATGATGGCGATCGCCACCACCACCGAGATGTACGCCAGGATCTCCTTGGCCGGCAGCAGCGCGTTGACGTCGGCGTAGCCGGCGCCGTAGAGCTTGGCGCCCTCGTTGTACTCCAGCAGCATCGCCCGCCGGTCCAGCACGTACGCGATGGCCTTGAGCAGCACGAAGACAGCGACCAGCGTGCTGAGGTGGGCCCGCGCGGCGTTGGTCATCCGGTCACCGACGCCCTGCAGCCGCACCCCGCCGAAGATGTAGTGCACGGCCAGCGCGCCGAGCAGCGCCAGCACCACCGCGGTGAAGCCGACGCCGAGCAGGTACCGCCAGAAGGGCAGCTGGAAGACGTAGAAGCCGACGTCGACACCGAACTCGGGGTCCTTGACGCCGAAGTCGCCGCCGTTGCGGAAGAGCAGCCACTGGTTCCACCGGCTCTGCCCGGAGAGCCCGGCGAAGAGCCCGAGCACGGCCGCGGTCAGGCTGATCCAGGTGCCGATCCGGGGCGTGAGCAGCATCCGGTAGCGCTCCAGGGTGGCCTGCTCCAGCGAGTGCGGCCGCAGCGCCGGCCGCAGCCGGTAGGCCAGCCAGAGGTTGCCGCCCACGAAGAGCGCCAACCCCACGCCGATGGTGAGGAAGAGCAGCAGCCGGGTGACCAGCACCCCGGTGAAGACCTGGGTGTAGCGGACCTCTTCGAACCAGAGCCAGTCCGTCCAGGCCTGGACACCCCAGCCGAGCAGGGTGAAGAGCACGAACACCCCGACCAGGACCCCGATGGTGACGCGTCCGCGCCGGCTCATCCTCGGCAGGGGACTGCTACGCATGACCACTGTTGGCTCCGCACGCTCGATGTGATCGGCTCCGGACAGGCACCCAGAGTACGGGTTGTTCCTGAACGTGTCGGTCCAAGGTCACGCCGGGCTGTCGCGGTGCCCGGGCTCAGCAGCGGATCGGCTGCCCGCCCGACCGCAACGTCTCCAGCGCCGTCAATGCCTCGTCCAGCGAGCCGACCCTGATCAGGGGCAGGTCGGGCTGCGGATTGCGGACCGCCTCGGCGCAGTTGTCCGCCGGCACCAGGAAGACCTTCGCGCCGGCCTTCTTCGCCCCGACGAGTTTCTGCGCGATCCCGCCGATCGGACCGACCCGGCCCTCGTCGTCGATGGTGCCGGTGCCGGCGATGATCTTCCCGCCGGTCAGGTCGGCCGGTTCGAGCTTGTCCACGATGCCGAGGGCGAACATCAGCCCGGCGCTCGGCCCGCCGATGTTGGCCAGGTCGATCTTCAGCGTGAACGGGTGCGGCTGCCGCTGCTCCGGCACCAGCCCGACGCGCGGGCGGCCGTCCTGCTCCCGGCTGGTCACCGTGGCCGTGCCGGCCACGCCGTCGCGGGTGTAGCCGATCCGCAGCGCGGTGCCGGCCGGCTTGGCCCGGACCAGCTCCACCAGCTTGGTCGCCGTGGTCACCTTGACCCCGTCGACCGTGGTGATCACGTCGCCGGCCTTGAGCACGCCCGCCGAGGGACCGTCGGAGGCGACCTCCTTGGCCACCACCTGCACCGGGTAACCGAGTTCCACCAGCGCGGCGGTCTCGGCGCTGGTCTGCGAGTTCTGGAAGTCCTCGGCGTTGCGCTTCTCCACCTCCTCCTGGCTCTCGTTCGGCGGGTAGACCAGCTCGCGCGGCACCACCGCCTCGTCGGCCGAGAGCCAGCCGGCGATCGCCGCGCGCAGCTTGACCGTGGGCTGCACCCCCACCGTGGTCATCCGCAGCTGGCCGGCGGAGTGGGACGTCGACCGGCCGGTGACCTGGATGACCTCCTTGCCGTCGGAGGTGCCGAGGGTGTTCACCGTCGGCCCCGGGCCGAGCACCACGTACGGGATGGGCGCGCCGAGCACGCCGATGCTGAGCAGAGTGGTGAGCAGAGCACCGAGGAGGACGGTCACGCCGCGACGTCTCATGCGGCAGAGCGTACCGATTCAGGTGGTGCCGCCCGGGCGGCCGAGGCCGACTTCGCCCTCAGCGCAACGACAGCGAGGGCGACCTGGGGCGCGGCGCGCGTACCGTAGACGTCGTGCCTGATATTCCGTTCGGTTTCGCGCTCCCGGGTGGGCAACCACCAGACCCCAACGATCCCGCGCAGATGCAGCAGTTCATGTCGCAGTTGCAGCACCTGCTCTCCGCGTCGGGCAGCGGGCCGGTCAACTGGGACCTGGCCCGCCAGGTGGCCGCCAGCCAGCTCGCCGCCGCGGGCGACCCGGCGGTGTCGCCGTACGAGCGGCACGCGGTGGAGGAGGCGCTGCGCATCGCCGACCTCTGGCTGGAGCCGGCCTCCGCGCTGCCGTCCGGCATCCGCACCTCGGTGGCGTGGAACCGCAACGAGTGGATCTACAAGACCCTCGACGTCTGGCGCAAGCTCTGCGACCCGGTGGCCAGCCGGATGGTCGGCGCGATGGGCGACCTGGTGCCGCCGGAGGCGCGGGCCCAGCTCGGCCCGATGCAGTCGATGGTGGCGACCCTGGGCGGGGCACTCTTCGGCGGGCAACTCGGCCAGGCGCTCGGCTCACTCGCCGCCGAGGTGCTCTCGGCCGGCGACATCGGCCTGCCGCTGGGCCCGGCCGGCACCGCCGCGCTCGTCCCGGCCAACATCCGGGCGTACGGCGAGGGCCTGGAGCTGCCCGAGGACGAGGTACGCCTCTACGTCGCCCTGCGCGAGGCCGCCCACCAGCGGCTCTTCGAGCACGTCCCGTGGCTGCGCGGGCACGTGCTGACCGCGGTGGAGAACTACGCCTCCGGCATCCGGGTCAACCGGGAAGCGATCGAGGAGGCGATGGGCCGGGTCGACCCGACCGACCCGGAGTCGATGCAGGCCATCGCCCTGGAGGGCATCTTCACGCCGGAGGACACCCCGGCGCAGAAGGCGTCCCTGGCCCGCCTGGAGACGGTGCTCGCGCTGGTCGAGGGCTGGGTCTGCCACGTGGTCGACAACGCCGCCGGCGAGCGACTGCCCAACGTGGTCCGCCTCGGCGAGGCGTTCCGCCGCCGCCGGGCCGCCGGCGGGCCGGCCGAGCAGACCTTCGCCGCGCTGGTCGGGCTGGAGCTGCGGCCGCGCCGGCTGCGCGAGGCGTCGGCGCTCTGGGCCGCGCTCACCACGCATCGCGGCATCTCCGGCCGGGACGCGGTCTGGGGCCACCCTGACCTGCTCCCCTCCGACGACGACTTCGCCGACCCGGTGGCCTTCGCGACCGCCCAGCTCGACCTCGACGACGAGCTGGCGAACTTCGACTTCACCGCGCCGGGCGGCCCGGAGGAGCAGGCGCCGGGCGGCGGCACCCCGCCGCGCTCCGACGAATCCGGGGACGACACCGACAAGTCCTGATCCGCACCACACCGGCCGGGCCGGGTCCCACGCCCGCCCGGCCGGCGGCGTCTGCACGCCCGCCCGGACGGCGGCATCCCGGACAGCCGGGGTCGGTCAGCTTCGGCGGGCGGGGCCGGAGAGCAGGGCCCGGGTGGCCTCCCAGCCCTCGACCGCCGGGTTCAGGGCGGCCAGGTCGGCCGGGCCGCGCAGCCGCCGCCAGGCGGGAGTGACCGCCACGTCGCCCGGGGCCGGTGCCGCGCGGCGCACGTCCGCCGGCACCGCCGCGTCGAGGTCCAGCGCCGGCAACCATCCGGGTACGGGCAGCCGGGTCGCCACCCCGAGCAGGCCGGGCCCCTCCCCCTCGACCGGGGCGAGCGCCACGGGCCGGCTGGTGAGCGGCCGGAGCAGCTTGCCCAGGGTCAGGCCGGGCAGGTCCGGGGCGTCGGCGGCAACCACGGCCGCCTGGTCGTACCCGGTCAGGGCGGCCAGTACGGCGTTCACCGTGGGCTCGGCCACCTCGTGCACGGCGGTACCCGGCCAGATCACGGCGTCGGCGAGCCAGCGGTCCGCCGGAGTGACCGCCACCGCGGTCTCCACCTCGCTGAGCGTGGCGAGCAGGTCGACGGTGTCCTCCGCCAGCGCGGTACGCCAGTCCACCGGATCGACTCCCGGCGGCGACCAGGTCACCGGGCCGAGCAACGCCACCACCACACGTCGGGTCACCCTCCGACCCTAACGTCCGGGGTGATCGACTCCGGGTCGCCGCAATGGCGGTGTCCGAGGCGGACGGATGCCGCCACGTCCCCGACACGGAGTCGATCATGCGCTGGCGGGAGCGGGCCGGAGCGGTGCGGGTCAGCCGGGGACGGGTACGGCGGAGGCGGCGGCGACGCCTTCCAGGTAGCCGCGGGCCCGCTCGGTCTTCGGGTACCGGCCGACGAGCTCCCAGAACCGGGCGTTGTGGCTGGGCACGATGAGGTGCGCCAGCTCGTGCAGCAGCACGTAGTCGAGGACCCAGTCCGGCATGTCCTGCAGGCGGTGCGAGATCCGGATGGTCCGGTCGGCCGGGGTGCAGGACCCCCACCGGCCGTTCTGGTTGGTGACCCAGCGGACGCTGGCGGGCAGGGCGTCGCTGCCGTGGTCGGGGAGGTAGAGGTTGATCAGGCGCAGCGCCCGGTCGAGCAGTTCGGTGTCGGAGCGGGCGAGCCGGCCCTCACGGGCGGCGAGCCGGGCGAGCATCCGGTCGACCCACTCGCTCTCCTCGGCGCGGGAGAACTGGTCGGGGATCAGCACCACGACCCGCTCCCCGTCGCGGTAGGCGGACACCGTGCGTCGCCGGCGCTGACTGCGCCGTACCTCGACGACCGGCTTCCGCGCCCCAGCCATCAGTGGGCCGCGCAGCCGTGCATTCCTGCCACGAGGGAAAGCTAATGCGTACTGACCAGGGGTCCGCAAGGGTCAACACCGCGACACGCGCCCGGAAAATGGTGGTTGGTCGCGAGGAGTCCCGAAAAAAACTGTGGATGACCATGTCGGGCCGCCCCGATCACCCTTCGTGGCGGCCAGGGAGGCACTCGACGCTCGCGTCCCACCCACCGTAGGTGATCACCCTCCGCAGCGCCGCTCGGGCCCCGTGCGGGCGTTTTTGCGGGTCCCCGACCGGCGTGTCCCCGGCAAACTCACTAATCCGGCCCATTCCGGCATGCACACTCTCGACGTCGACTTCCTCACAGTGTCGATGCACAGCTGACATGGATTCGCCCAGATCTGGGTAGGGTCCGCCAACCAGCGGTCACGAAGGTGTCCGCGGAGAAAGACCCAGCGCCTGGGCCCCGCGTGGCCCCGCCGCCGGGAGACCCGCCGGGCCGGCTCGCCCGGCGGACGAGACGAGGAGGCTACCGTGGCCGACCAGGCCCAGACCTACAACGGTTACTGCGTCAAGTGCAAGGAGAAGCGGGACTTCGAGGGGCGCATCGAGGTTTCGAAGACCGGGATGAACATGGCCAAGGGCAAGTGTCCGGTGTGCGGCACAACAGTGAACCGCATCCTGGGCAAGGCCAAGGTCTGACCCGTACGCGTTCCGCGGGGGACGACGCTGTCGGGAGGTCGACAGAGTTACCCGCCGGTTGTGGATATCCCGCCGCTTCCTGTGGACAGTGCTGGACAGAGCGCCGCACACCTGTGGACAACGATCGACGGACAGCGCTGATTCGGTCACGATCCGTCGTCATGAGCCCGCAGACCCGCCCGGCCCACCCGCCCCTCTCCCGCCCGTCCCTGCCCCGCCCGACGCTGCTGCCCGGCCTGACCCGGCTCTGGCGCGACCGGCACACCCTGCAACTCGGGCTCGACCCGGGGCGCGCCGTCCTGCTGGAGGTCGCCGACCCGCGCGCCGCTCGCCTGCTCGACCTGCTCGACGGCAACCGCAGCGAGCGCGCGATCCTGGCCGACGCCGTGGCCGCCCGGATCGCCCCGGACGAGGCCCGCGAACTGCTGAACGCGCTCTGCGCCGCCGGTCTGGTCGTACCCGCGCACACGCTGCTCCCCCGGGACCTGGCCGGCCCGGCACGCAGCCGTCTCGCCGCGGAGGCCGGGGCGCTCGCGCTGGCCGCGCCCACCCTGCCCGGCACCCCGGCGCAGCTGCTACGCCGGCGGCGGGCCGCTCGGGTGGTGGTCACCGGCGCCGGCCGGCTCGGCGGCCCGGTCGCCGTCGCGTTGGCGCAGGCCGGAGTGGGTCACGTGGCACCCGAGCTCACCGGCACGGTCGGCCCCGCCGACCTGGTCGGCACCGGGCTGGCCGGGTCCGACGTCGGGCGCCCGCTGGCCGCCGCGCTCCGCTCGGCGATCGGCCGGACCGCCCCCGGCACGCAGACCCGCCCGTTGCGCCGCGGCCGGGTCGAGCTGGTGGTCCACCTCGGCGCCGACCGGCCGGCCGCCCTGCTCGCCGCCGGGTACGCCCAGCGTCGCCAGCCGCACCTGCTGCTCGGCCTGCGCGAGGGCGTACCCGTGGTCGGGCCGCTGGTGCGACCGCCGGTCGGCCCCTGCCTGCACTGCCTGGACCTGCACCGGGCCGACCGGGATCCGGGCTGGCCCGGGCTCGCCGCCCAGCTCGCGGCGGACCCGGCCGACCAGGCGTGCGCCGCCGCGACCCTGCTGGCCGCCGTCGGGTACGCCGTCGCCGAGGCGCTGGCCCACCTCGACGGCGGCGCTCCGGAGACGCTCGGTTGTGCCGTGGAGATCGGCGCGGCGGGCCGGTTCCGGCGCCGGGTCTGGCCGCCGCACCCCTCCTGCGGGTGCGCCGGCCGCCGGCGCTGACCGGCCGCCCGCGGCAGCGGAGGGACGGCCGGCGGCGAGCCGGACGGCGCGTCGGCCCACTCGGGCAGCAGAGGGACGGCCGGCGGCGAGGCCGGGCGCGCGTCGGCCCACTCGGGCAGCGGGGCGGGTGGGGCCGGTGGGGCGCGGAGGAGGGAAGCCGGGGCCGAGCCGAGCTTCGGAGCAGCAGCGGGCCCACCGAGTCGGTAACAATGACCAAGTGACCGACATCCCGCGCCGGGCCGTGTCCCGGACCGCCAAGCTCGCCGCTCTGCCGCTCGGCTTCGCCGGGCGGACCGTCCTCGGCATGGGTAAGCGCGTCACCGGGCTCGCCTCCGACGTCATCTCCGCCGAGATCCAGCAGCGCACCGCCGAGCAGCTCTTCAGCGTCCTCGGGCAGCTCAAGGGCGGGGCGATGAAGTTCGGTCAGGCGCTGTCGGTCTTCGAGGCGGCGCTGCCGGAGGAGATCGCCGCCCCCTACCGGCAGGCGTTGACCAAGCTCCAGGAGGCGGCCCCGCCGCTGCCGGTGGCAAGCGTGCACAAGGTGCTCGCCGAGCAGCTCGGGCCGGACTGGCGGGACCGGTTCGTCGAGTTCGACGACACTCCGGCCGCCGCGGCCAGCATCGGGCAGGTGCACAAGGCGATCTGGCGGAACCCGGAGACCGGCGAGGCGCGGACCGCGGCCGTCAAGATCCAGTACCCGGGCGCCGGCGACGCGCTGCTCGCCGACCTCAAGCAGCTCTCCCGGCTGGGCGGGATGTTCCGGGCCATCCAGCCAGGTCTGGACGTCAAGCCGCTGCTGGTCGAGCTGCGGGAGCGGGTCACCGAGGAGCTGGACTACGAGCTGGAGGCCGAGTCGCAACGGGCCTTCGCCGCCGCGTACGCCGACGACCCAAAGATCTTCATCCCGGCCGTGCTCTCCAGCTCGCCCCGGGTGCTGGTCACCGAGTGGATCGAGGGGACGCCGCTGGCGGACATCATCCGCGAGGGGACCGAGGAGCAGCGGGACGAGGCGGGCCGGCTGATGGCGACGCTGCACCTGTCCGCGCCGCCCCGGGCCGGTCTGCTGCACGCCGACCCGCACCCCGGCAACTTCCGGCTGCTGCCCGACGGCCGGCTCGGCGTGATCGACTTCGGGGCGGTGGCGCGGATGCCGGAGGGCACCCCGGAGCCGATCGGCCGGATCGCCGGGCTGGCGTTGCGCGGCGACGCGGACGGTGTGGTGGACGGCCTGCGGAAGGAGGGCTTCGTCAGCTCCACGGAGCCGATCGACGCCCACGCGGTGCTCGATTTCCTGCGGCCGATGCTGGAACCGATCGCCGCCGAGGAATTCCGGTTCACCCGGGCCTGGCTGCGGTCCGAGGCGGCCCGCCTGGCCAGCCCGAAGTCGCCGACCTACCAGCTCAGCCGGCAGCTCAACCTGCCCCCGTCGTACCTGATGATCCACCGTGTGACGCTGGGTTCGATCGGGGTGCTGTGCCAGTTGGAGGCCAAGGCGCCGTACCGGGGGATCCTGGAACGCTGGCTGCCCGGCTTCGCGCCGGTGGCCTGACCGGGCCACGTGACGACGCGGGGGCGGTGACCGGAATCCGGTCACCGCCCCCGCGTACTCGGTAGGGATCTAGAGAGCGCCCAGGTCGCGAGCCGACTGGCTCCGGCTCTTCATCGCGACGGTACGGGCGGAACGGGTTGCCTCAGTGCTCGTGGTGGTACGACCGGCCTGAGGCCGGCGCATTCGGGCACGGGACAACGCTTCGTGGAGTAGTTGCATCTCGGTTCCGTTCGGGTAGTGCAGCATTGGTTTCGGCTTTCTCGCGGCCGGTGTCGGACACCGGCGGGGGTTGGAACGGGAAGTTGTCAGGCCGCCAGCCGGACCGCGTTGCGCGACGTGGCCACACCACTGGCCACCAGTCGCGCCTCGGCCTCGACCCGGAGCGCCGCGTCGCGGGCGAGGTCCTCCTTGCGCGGACGGCCACGGGGCCGCTTGCGCGGGACGACCGCGCCACGCTCGAAGATCTCGCCGCCCCAGACGCCCCACGGCTCCGCCCGCTCCACCGCACCGGCGAGGCACTCGACGCGCAGCGGGCAGTCCCCGCAGAGCGACTTGGCCAACTCCAGCTCGGCGGGCTGGTCGGAGAACCACAGGTCAGGGTCGAACTTCCGGCAGGGCAGGTTCGCCTCCAACTCGACGCTCACGTCGAGCGGGGCCAACGCCAGACTCATCGCCCGGTCACCTCTCTCTCACTTCGATCTCGTGGATCGCATTTCCGACATACGGCGGGGCAAAAAACTGAGGCCGCGGATCCCGGTGAGCGGGTTCCGCGGCCTCGAGGTGAGCCGGTGGTCTGGATTCAGACCGGTCTACCTCGAGGTGGAACGCCGCGGACATCCGTGCGCTTCTTGGCGACACCGATGCCCATGCCCGTGAAGCCACTGGTCCCCTCGACTCCGATCGGTGCGACGGTCAGGGTCAGCTCGGCCTGAGCCTGGACCTGGTGCACCTGCGGAACCGACGGTCGCGTGGCGGCAAGGGCCACCCGGACAGTTGACAGCGGAGCGCAGGCAGCTGGCATCGCCGCCGGACGCTCATAGGTGAAGATCTCCACGGGTGCCACCTCCCTCACGTTCCTCGTGCCGACTTGGTCTCCCACCCCGTGAGCAGCCGGAATGGCGCCGCTCCCAAGGTGTGCCATGAGGCTATTCCTCGCCCGGGGGCGAGGGCAAACGAATTTACGACGAGATTTCGAAAGTTTTTTGCGGCGCGATGTCGTCCACCGCCGCACCGTCCACCAGCGCCAGCACCGCCTCGCCGTAGAGGCCGAGCTTGCGGGGCCCGATCCCGGCGATGGCGATCAGCTCCTCGATGCGCCCGGGACGCCGCTCGGCCAGCGCGGTCAGGGTGGCGTCGGTGAAGACGACGTACGCCGGGACCTTCTGCGCGCCGGCCACCCGGGCCCGCCAGTCCCGCAGCCGCTCGTACAGGTCCTCGTCGATGTCGGACGGGCAGGTCGGGCAGCGGCCCAGCTTGCGGTCCGGGCCGGCGAGCAGGGTCGCGCCGCAGATCCGGCAGGAGACGATCTGGGTGGCGGGCCGGCGCGCGGCGGTGCGCTTCGCCACGCCGCCGCCGGCCCGCTCGCCGCCGCCGGAGCGGTCCAGCTGCGGCAGGAACCTCGACGGCCGCCGGGCCCGTCCACCGGGCGAGCGGGCCGAGGCGTACGACAGCCAGAGCCACTGCCGGGCGCGGGTGATGCCGACGTAGAGCAGCCGGCGCTCCTCCTCGACCTGCTCCGGGGTACGGGCGTACGTGGTGGGCAGCGTGCCCTCGGAGAGCCCGACCAGGAAGACCGCGTCCCACTCCAGCCCCTTGGCCGAGTGCAGCGACGCCAGCGTCACCCCGTCCACGGTCGGCACGTGCTGCTGGGCGGCGCGGCGGGCCAGCTCCTGGTTGAAGTCGCTCAGGGTCACCGGCCGCTCCACCGCGGCGGCCTCGCCGATCGGCAGCACCTCCGGCGTCGCCGCGTACTCCTCGGCGAGCTGGACCAGCGCGGCCAGCGCCTCCCACCGTTCCCGCGCGGCGCCGCCGGCCGGGGGCGCGTCGGGGGCCCAGCCCACCGCGGCGAGCGCCTCGACCACGGCGGTCGGCAGCGGGGTCTCCCCCGGGATCGAGCGGGTGGCAGCCCGCAGCGCGACCATCGCCTGGCGCACCTCGACCCGCTCGAAGAACCGCTCCGCCCCCTGCACCACGTACGGCACGCCGGCCTCGGTCAGCGCCTTCTCGTACGCCTCGGACTGCGCGTTGGTCCGGAACAGCACGGCGATCTCCTTGGCCGGGGTGCCCCCGTCGACCAGGGCCCGGCAGCGGGCGGCGACGGCGTTCGCCTCGGCCGGCTCGTCGGTGAAGATCCGCAGCTCCGGCTCGGGGCCCGGCGGGCGCTGCCCGTGCAGCTCCAGCCGCAGCCGCGCCTCGGCGCCCCGGGCCTGCGAGATCACCGCGTTGGCCAGCCCGACCACCTGCGGGGTGGAGCGGTAGTCGCGGACCAGCCGGACGACCGTGGCGCCCCGGTGCCGGCGCGGAAAGTCGACCAGGTACGCCGAGGTGGCCCCGGTGAACGAGTAGATCGTCTGGCTGGCGTCGCCCACCACGGTCAGGTCGTCCCGGCCGCCGAGCCAGGCGTCCAGCAGCCGCTGCTGCAACGGGTTGACGTCCTGGTACTCGTCGACGACGAAGTGCCGGTACTGGCCGCGCACCTGCTCGGCGACGTCCCGGTGCTCCTCGATCCCCCAGACCGCGGCGCGCAGCATGTCCTCGAAGTCGATCACGCCGTTGGAGCGCTTGAGCCGCTCGTACGCGGCGAAGACCTCGGCCACCTTCGCCGGCTCGTACGGCGTCTCGCGCAGCGCCTTGGCCGCGGCGACCACGTACTCACCCGGCTCGACCAGCGACGACTTGGCCCACTCGATCTCGCCGGCGAGGTCGCGCGCGGCGGCCCGGTCGGCGCGCAGGCCGACCTTGGCGGCGGCCAGGGTGACCACCCGCACCTTGCTGTCCAGCAGCTCGGGCATGGCGCGCCCCTCCAGCAGCCGGGGCGCGAAGTAGCGCACCTGGCGCAGCGCCGCCGCGTGGAAGGTCCGCGCCTGCACACCCGGCACCCCGAGAACGGCGAGACGGCTTCGCATCTCGGCGGCGGCCCGGGCGGTGAAGGTGACCGCCAGCACGTGCCGGGGGGAGATCTCGCCGGTCAGCGCGCGATGGGCGATCCGGGAGGTCACCGCGCGGGTCTTGCCGGTGCCCGCGCCGGCCAGGATGCAGACCGGGCCGGCCGGGGCGGTCACCGCCGAGCGCTGCTCCGGGTCGAGCCCGGCGAGCACGACGTCCGCCGCTGAGTGAACCCCCACAGCGAGGAATCATCTCAGCTCCCGCTGATGTTGCAGCGGTTAGCCTGACCTGAACGACAGGCCGGGCGAGGCGATCACTTGGAGGACCTGACCATGTTGACGATGTATTCCACCTCGTGGTGCGGCTACTGCCACCGGCTCAAGTCGCAGCTGGACCGGGAGGGCATCGGGTACGAGGTGGTCGACATCGAGCAGGACACGAAGGCGGCCGAGTTCGTGATGAGCGTCAACGGCGGCAACCAGACCGTCCCCACGCTCCGCTTCGCCGACGGCAGTGCCCTGACCAACCCCTCCATCACCCAGGTCAAGAAGCACCTGGACAGCCTCGCCGGCTGACCCCCACCGCCGCTGCGGCGCAGTTTCCGGGAAAGAGGGCCCATTCCGTGCGGAATGGGCCCTCTTTCCCGGTAAGCGGCGTGAGGGACGCCGGGCGGCGGGGCCGGTCAGAGGCGGGTGGGGTCGGGGGTGAGGTGTTCCGTGGGGTGGGGGCGACGGGGCGTGGGGAGCGGGGCGGGCGGCGGGGAGAGCCGGCGGCCGCGCCAGAGCCAGGCGCCGGCGGCGGTGGTGATCACCCCGACCAGGACGAACAGCAGCCGGTAGTCGAACACCCCGACGAGCAGCGCGCCCGCGCCGATGGAGCACGCCTGCGGGCCACTGACCAGCGCCTCGGACGCCGCGGCGACCCGGCCCAGCAGCCGGGGCGGGGTGCGCCGCTGGATCAGCGTGGCGAGCCCCACCATGGTCAGCGGCAACGAGACCCCGGCCAGCAGCAGCGCCAGCACCCCGAGCCGGAGGTCCGGCCAGGCCAGCGCCAACGCGGCCGGGCCGAAGAAGGTCACCCCGGCGGCGAGCGCCCCGACCTCGCCGATACGGCGTACCACGGCGGGTGAGAGCAGGCCGCCCACCAGCCCACCCACCCCCTGCACGGTGACCAGCACCCCGACGAACGCGGCGTCGCGGCCCAACCCCTGGTCGACGTACGCGAAGATCAGCGACTCGCTGAAGCCCATCACCAGCGAGCCCAGGCCGTAGCCGAGCAGGGCCCGGCGCAGCGCCGGCTCTCCGGCCAGGTGCCGCAGCCCGGCGCCCAGCTCGGCCGGCCAGCGCAGGGTGGCCGCCGCCGGTTCGGTCTCGGCCACCCGGAGCAGCCCCACCACCGCGGCGGCGGTGACGAACCCGACCATCGCCAGGGTGGCGAGCAGCCAGCCACCGACGGCCGCGTAGAGGACCGCCCCGGCCAGCGGGCCGCCGAGCCGCAACCCCTGCCGCACGGTCTGCAGCGCCCCGTTCGCGTCGGCGAGCAGTTCGCTCGGCACCAGCTGCCGGATCAGGCCGCTGAGCGTCGCGCTGAGCGTGAGATACGACAAGCCGTACAGCGCGGCCACCACGTAGATGATCCAGACATCGGCACGGTCCCGGACCGCGAAGAGCGGGGTGAGCAGCATGGCGGTACCCAGGTTCGCGGCGACGAAGAACGGCCGCCGGCGGTAGCGGTCGACCACCCAGCCGACCAGCGGCGCCAGCGTCATCGGGGCGATGATCGCGAAGATGGTGGCACCGGCCAGCCCGTCGGAGCCGGTCAGATCCTTGACCCAGATGGCGAGCGCGAGCAGCAGGATCGACTCGGCGGCCATGCTGGCCAGCAGCGCGCCGAAGAGCAGTCGGAAGTCGGGGCGGCGCAGGACGGTGCGCATGAGGGTTCCCTCCGCGGGGCATGGCGCCGGTCGGGCGCGTCAGGGGAGGTGCAACCGGCCCGGTCATCGTCGCCCGGACGGCCGACACCTTCCACGGTCCTCTTTTTGTCTCGTGACACGCCCTCGCCGGAACCTCCGGCACCGGCCACGCCGTCCATACTGACCGTGGGGGGCGAATTTCATACAGTTACCGTCGCGTCCGCGGCGGTCGACGCGAAACGAGGACACCCGTGCCTCCTGCCGTACCCAGTCCGATCCTGCGACGACGCAGGCTCGGCACCGAACTGCGCCGCCTGCGCGAGGCGGCGGGACTCACCGGCGACCAGGTCATCGAGCGGATCGGCTGGGCGTCGGCGTCCAAGCTGTCCCGGCTGGAGAACGGGCGCAGCCGCCCGGACCCGGACGACGTACGCCTCCTGCTGGACCTCTACGGCGCCGAGCCGGAGCTGCGTGACGACCTGATCGGCATCACCCACGAGGCCGGCGACATGCGCGGTTGGCGCAAGTCGTACCCGGTGATGACACAGCAGCAACTCGGCTGGGCGGAGATCGAGGCCGGCTGCGCGGAGATCCGCGAGTACAACCCGGTGCTGGTGCCCGGGCTGCTCCAGACCCCCGGCTACGCCCGGCTGCGGATCGTCTCGGCCGACCGGGCGGCCAGCGCGACCGGCGACCCCGAGGCCGGCGAGGACCCGGAGACGGAGGTACGCGCCCGGCTCGCCCGCCAGTCGCTGCTGGACCGGGTCGACGGCCCGCGCTACACGGCGGTGCTGGAGGAGGCCGCGCTGGGCCGCCGGGCCGGGCCGCCGGAGGTGCTGCACGAGCAGTTGGTGAAGCTCTGTGAGCTGGCCATCCTTCCCAACGTCACGCTGCACCTGCTGCAACGCGACACGGTGATCGGCGATTTCTACCTGCCGCCGACCGCCTTCTCGCTCTACCGGTTCGCCGATCCCCAGGATCCGGAGACCCTGGCGATCGAAGGCGGCTTCATCGACGTCATGTCACACGAGGCAAACCCGGTAAATCGCTATAAAGTGGCCTTCGAGTGGCTGTGCTCGGCGGCGCTCTCCGCATCGGACACCCTCTCCTGGCTCTTCGAGGCGACGGGGCGGCTGACCGACTCGGCAGCCCCGTCCACGTCGGCCCACGGGTCGGCAGCAGCGCCGGTCCAGCGCCGGCGAAACTCCGGGCGCCTGACGGAACGGTGATCCACACCGGACCCCGTCGGGGCCGGGCAGGTCACTCGTCCCCATCGGAGTCCCAGGAGCAGGAGCAGAACCATGAACGACATCCGCAACACCGTCTCCGCCCGGCAGCTCGCCGACGCCCCGTGGCGCAAGAGCACCCGCAGCCAGACCTCGAACTGCGTGGAGGTGGCGCCGCTGGGAGCCGGTCCGGCCGTGATCGCGCTGCGGGACAGCAAGGACCCGAGCGGACCCGTGCTGCTGTTCAACCGGGCCGGCTGGCTCGGCTTCGTCGGCGGCGCGAAGAACGGGCAGTTCGATCGGAACTGATCCGGTGACGCAACGAGGGGCCGTCGGCACACCGCCGGCGGCCTCTCGTCGTCTCCGCCGACGCGAACGTCCTGACCAGACCTCAGATGATCGGACGAGACCGGACGGATGGCGGCGTTTCACTTGCTGGGACGGCGCGCGGGCGTAACATGACGAAAGAGTGACGTGGAACTTCCACAGCGTGCTCGCCCCGTCGCGGTCCATCCGGAGACAGCCATGCGTTTCCTGATCGTTCGTACCGACATCCGCACCGCCGCCGACAACGACATCGCCGCCGCCTGGGCCGGTGGTGGCCTGCTGCGGGACGAGACGACCGCGCCCGAACCGCGCCGCCAGATCGTGCACGCCGAGGACCGTGACGCCGCGCTGCTGCTCGCCCGCGCGCTGTCCACCGTCGGCGCCGTCCGGTCCGGCCGGCAACGGGTCAAGGTGCTCCCACTCGACGAGCCCGGCGTCGTCCACCAGGAGTGGTGGGAGGCCCGCAGCACCTGAGAACCACCTGACGTCCGCCGTGGTCGGACCGGCTCCCCCGCCGTGTTCTTCGCCTCATCCGCCACGACGGTCCGTGTTCCCGGCCCGGGATCGTCGCGGCAACGACGGTCCCGGGCCGGGACCGCGTCCGGGCCCGGATCCGGGGCCCGGGCCGTCAGCCGGTCACTTTTCAGGCCCGGGTGCCCCGGGTCCGCAACCGGTCAGCAGTGCCCGTCCAGCCAGCGGTGGATGAGGAAGAGGGCGATCGAGGAGGGCGGCGGCAGGATCACCCGATCCCCGTCGCCGGCGTCCACGACCCGCCCGGCCAGCACCGCGCCGACCTCCCGGCGGGTGAACCAGCGGGCGTACGCGATCTCGGTCGGGTCGACCAGGACCGGCGCCTTCGGGTCCGCCTCGGCCAGGAAGCCGAGCATCAGCGAGCCGGGGAACGGCCAGGCCTGGCTGCCCGCGTACCCGATCCGCTCGACCGCGACCCCGACCTCCTCGTGCACCTCGCGCAGCACGGCCGCCTCGGCCGACTCCCCCGGCTCGACGTAGCCGGCCAGGCAGGAGAAGCGGCGCTCGCCCGCCGTCCGCGGCCAGGTCGCGTTGTTGCCGAGCAGGCAGCGCCCGTCCGGGCCGTCCACCCCGTCGTGCACCAGCACGATCATGGCCGGGTCGGTCCGCGGCCAGGCCCGCTGGCCCTGCGCGTCCACCCGGGACCAGCCGCCCTCGTCGATTTCCGTCCGGCGCCCCGTCCGCGGCGACCAGCCGTGCCCGAGGTGCCAGTTGACCAGCGCCAGCGCGGTGGTGAAGATGCCCGCGTCCCGGTCGCTGAGCAGGTGCCCGACGTCCCGCAGGTGCAACGCCCGGGTGTTCGGCAGGTCGGGCAGCGGCGCGTCCACCGCGAAGACCGGCGCGCCGTCCGGCTCCAGGCCGAGAAAGAGCGGCGCGGCGTCGGCGATCCCGTCCAGCTCGGCCGGCTCGCGCAGCACGAGCGCCGGCGGGTTGGCATCGGTACGGGCCAGCGCCATCCCCTCCCGCGACGAGTCGAGCACCAGCACCCGGGACCGCTGCCAGGCCTGCGCCAGCCAGTCCGGGTCGGTACGCCGGTGCGCCGCCCGGTCCAGGGTGGTGCGGGCCAGCGGCGGGACGGGCTCCCCGCTCACGCCGACTCCCGGCGCACCGGGGTCAGCGCGGCCAACTGTCCCTCGATCCGGTCGGCGTCGCCCAGCACCACGGTGACCGCCTTCGCCGGGGCGAGATAGCGGGCCGCGACCTCCGCGACGTCCTCGGGGGTCGCCTTGGCCAGCCGGGCGGCGTGCTCGGCCAGGAAGTCCAGCCGCAGCCCGTTGCCGGCGTACGCGCTGGTCAGCGAGGCGAGACCGGCCTGCGTGGACATGCCGAGCTGGAGGGTGCCCAGGGCGTACTGGCGGGCCTGCTCCAGCTCGTCCGGCTTCGGCGGCAGCGAGGCGAGCCGGCCCAGCTCGTACGTCGTCTCCAGCAGCGCGGGGCCGGTCACCTCGGTGGCCACCTCGGCGGCGGCGACCAGCACCGACCCGGCGACCGAGTGCTCGACCGACGAGTGCGGCCCGTACGTGTAGCCCTTGTCCTCGCGGATGTTCTCCACCCAGCGGGAGGAGAAGTAGCCGCCGAAAACCAGGTTGGCCAGTTGCAGCGCGGCGTGGTCCGGGTGGGTGCGCGGCACCGCCGGCAGCGCGATGCGCAGCGAGGACTGCACCGAGCCGGGCCGGTCGACCAGCAGCAGCGGACCGGGCTCCAGCGGCGGGGTCGGCGGCAGGTCGACGCCACGGGTGTCGCCGCGCCAGCCGCTCAGCGCCTGCTCGGCGGCGTCCAGCGCCCGCTCCGGCCGCACGTCGCCGACCAGCACCAGCACCGCCTCGGCCGGGTGCACCCGCTCGGCGTGCAGCTTGCGCAGCGCCGGCGGCTTCACCGCGCGAACCTGCTCGGGCTCCGGGGTCTGCACCGCGTACGGGTGGCTGCCGTAGATCCGCTTGAGCAGGGCCGTCCGGGCCAGGTGCGAAGGCTGGCTCTGCGCCACCTGGATCCGGTCGATCAGCCGGTCCCGCTCGGTGCCGACCCAGTCGGCCGGGTACGTCGCGTCGGTCAGCACGTCGGCCGCCAGCTCCAGCATCCGGTCCAGGCCGGTGACCAGGGCGGCCCCGGAGAGCATGAGCCGGTCCGGGTCGATGCCGGCCGACAGCCCGCCGCCGACCTTCTGCAACTCCGCGGCGATCTGGGTGGCGGTGTGCGTCTGCGTGCCGGAGAGGATGGTCTGCGAGAGCACCGCGCCGCGGGCCAGGTGGGTACGGCCGAACGGCATCCACAGCCGCAGCTCGACCAGGGGCACGGCGGGACGGCGTACCGCGATCACGGTGAGCCCGTTGGCGAGCCGCCGCTCGCCCTGCTTCGGCACCTTGAGCTTGCGGGTGGGGCCGAGCGGCGGCAGCGCGCGCGGCGTGGCGGGAGCGGTCGTACTCATCGGGCACCTCCGGGGATGACCTCGACGGCGGCGCGACGCTCCGGCCGCAGGGTGGCCGCGGCGGCCCGGACCTGCTCCTCGGTGACCTCGCCGACCAGCCGGGGCAGCTCGTTGAGCAGGCCCGGCTCGCCGCGTTGCTGTTCCAGCACGGCCATCCGCAGCGCCCGGCCGAGCACCGCGTCGGTGTCCCGCAGCAGGTGGGTGGCCATCCTGGCCTGGGTACGCGCCAGCTCGCCCTCGATCAGCCCGTCGGTGGCCAGCCGGTCCAGCTCCTCGTCGATGGTGCGCAGCACCTTGTCCACGTCCCCGCCCGGTGGCAGGTGCGCCTGGAGCAGCAGCGCGGTGGGGTCGCGCACGTCGAACGGGTCGCCCATGAAGCCGAGGTAGCCGCCGAGGCCGGTGACCGACCGGTCCCGCTGGACCAGCCGCTCGACCAGCCGGGAGGCGTCGCCGTCGGTGAGCACCTCGGCCAGCACCACGTAGGGCAGGTAGCCGGCGAAGTCGTCGATCGGGTCGGGCACCCGCCAGGCCCCGGCGACCGCCGGCAGCGGCGCCAGCGTGTCGGTGTACGTGCTGCGCCGCTCGACGGTCAGGTCCGGCTCGGTGAAGTCGGGCCGCCGCGGCGCGGGTCGGGCCGGCACGTCGGAGAAGTGCCGCTCGATCAGGGCCGTCGCCTCGGCGACGTCGATGTCGCCGCTGACCGCCAGCACCGCGTTGCCGCTGGCGTAGTAGCGGCGGAAGAAGTCGGCGGCGTCGGCCACGGTGGCCGACTCCAGGTCGACGAAGGAGCCGTAGCCGTCGTGCGCGTTGGGGAAGGTGTCGAACATGACCGGCGGCAGGGTCAGCCACGGGAAGCCGCCGTACGGGCGGTTCAGCACGTTGACCCGGATCTCCTCCTTGACCACGTCCACCTGGTTGCGCAGGTTCTCCTCGGTCAGCCGGGGACCGCGCATCCGGTCGGCCTCCAGGAACAGCGCCCGTTCCAGGGCGTTGCTCGGCAGCGTCTCGAAGTAGTCGGTGTAGTCCAGGTGGGTGGAGCCGTTGAACGTGCCGCCGGCACCCTGGACGTGCCGGAAGTGGGCCAGCTTCTCCAGGTTCTCCGAGCCCTGGAACATCAGGTGCTCGAAGAGGTGGGCGAAGCCGGTACGCCCCTCGGGCTCGGACCGGATGCCGACGTCGTAGACGACCGCGACCCCGATGACCGGGGCGCTGCGATCGGGGGTGAGGACCACCCGCAGGCCGTTGTCGAGGGTGTACCGCTCGACCGGATATTTCGTCGCGGGGATTTTGAGTCTGCGCGTCGGCACGAGATCGACCCTAACGCGTCGGCACCTCCGGCACCGGCGACCTTCCCGCAGTCGCCGACGCCGCCGCGGGACGCGCCGGTCCCGCCGGATCGGGCGGCACCCCGGACGGCTGTCCCGCAGCCGACCGACGAGCACCGGCAACCCCACCGAACAGGTGGGAATTGCCGAGATCCTCCACCCCGCCCGTCCCGGATCGTGGATGGGTCTTGACGCCGGCCGGCCACTGGCCCAGTCTTCCTACCAACTAAGTAGGAATACTGCGGATTGGATGGACGATGAGACGGCTCCCCTTCCGTCGGTTGGTCTCCCTCGCCACCCTCGCCGTCATCGGCGTGGCGACGGCGGGGACCACCGCGGCGTGCGGCGACGACGACGGCGCCAAGACCGGCGGCTCCGGCCCGGTCACCCTGCGGCTGGGCTACTTCCCCAACATCACCCACGCCCCGGCCGTGGTCGGCGTGGAGAAGGGCGTCTTCGCCGAGAAGCTCGGCAGCGACGTCAAGCTGGAGACCAAGACCTTCAACGCTGGCCCGGCCGCGATCGAGGCGATCTTCTCCGGCGCGCTCGACGCGACCTACATCGGTCCGAACCCCACCGTGAACGCCTTCTCCAAGTCCAACGGGGAGGCGGTCCGGGTGGTCTCCGGCGCCGCCTCCGGCGGCGTGGCCCTGGTGGTCAAGCCGGGCATCACCTCGGTGGAGCAGCTGCGCGGCAAGAAGATCGCCACCCCGCAGCTCGGCAACACCCAGGACGTGGCGCTGCGCTACTGGCTCAAGGAGAAGGGCCTGAAGACCACCAAGGAGGGCGGCGGCGACGTCAAGGTCGTCCCGCAGGAGAACTCCCAGACGGTGGAGACCTTCGGCAGCGGCGCGATCGACGGCGCCTGGGTGCCCGAGCCGTTCGTCTCCCGGCTGGTGAACGCCGGCGGCAAGGTGCTCGTCGACGAGCGCGACCTCTGGCCGGACCGGAAGTTCGTCATCACCAACCTGATCGTCAGCACGAAGTTCCTCAAGGCGCACCCGGACGTGGTGCAGAAGCTGGTCGAGGGGCAGGTCGCCGCGAACGAGTTCGTCAACAGCAAGCCGGACGAGTCCCAGCAGGCGATCTCCGACGCCATCGGCAAGATCACCGGCAAGCCGCTCGACCTCAAGCTGATCAAGCAGGCCTGGCCGACGTTGGAGTTCACCAACGACCCGATCGCCGCCTCGCTCAAGACCGGGCTCGACCACGCGGTCGCGGTCGAGCTGACCAAGCCGACCAGCCTCGACGGTCTCTACGACCTCAAGTACCTCAACGAGGCCCTCAAGGCGAGCGGCAAGCCCGAGGTCGTCCAACCATGACGTCGGCCACGACGACCCCGCGCAGCGCGACCGGCCAGGTCGCGCTGCGCGGCGTGACCAAGGTGTACGGGCGGGGCGAGAACGCCGTCCTCGCCCTGGAGGGGGTCTCCCTCGACGTGGCGCCCGGCGAGTTCGTCTGCCTGGTCGGCGCCTCCGGCTGCGGCAAGAGCACCCTGCTGAACCTGGTCGCCGGCCTGGACCGGCCCAGCGGCGGGCAGATCGACGTCGGCGCGGACGTCGAGCCGGGGCTGATGTTCCAGGAGTCCGCGCTATTTCCCTGGCTGACCGTCGAGGGCAACGTCGAGCTGCCGCTCAAGCTGCGCGGGCTGCCCCGGGCGGCGCGCCGGGAACGCGTCGCGGAGCTGCTCCGTACGGTGCATCTGGCCGACTTCGGCCGCAAGCGCCCGCACGAGCTCTCCGGCGGCATGCGCCAGCGCGTCGCCCTGGCCCGCACCCTCGCGCTCGAGACGCCGGTCCTGCTGATGGACGAGCCGTTCGGCGCCCTGGACGCGATGACCCGCGACATCCTGCACGACGAGCTGGAACGGATCTGGTCCGAACGCCGGCTGACCGTGCTCTTCGTGACGCACAACGTCCGGGAGGCGGCCCGGCTCGCCGACCGGATCATCCTGCTCTCCAGCCGGCCGGGCCGGATCATCTACTCCACCGAGGTCGACGTGCCCCGGCCGCGCCGCATCGACTCCCCCGAGATCGCCGCGATCGCCGCCGAGGTGACCGACCGGCTCCGTACGGAGGTGGGCCGCCATGGCCAGTGAAACGCTCGCCGCACCGCAGCGCACCGACGCGGAGATCTCCGGGCTGGACGCGCTGGAGATCGCCGGGCGGGAGAAGGTCGGCAGCCGCGCCGGCCGGCTCTGGGCCGCCACCTGGCCGAAGCTCGCCGCGCTCGGCCTGGCCGTCGGGCTCTGGCAGGTGGTGGTCTGGACGGGCTGGAAGGACCCGTGGGCGCTGCCCGGTCCCGCCGTCGTGTTCGGCGATCTCGGGAACTACCTGGTCAGCCCCGCGCTCTGGGACGGGCTGGCGACCACCGCCCGACGCGCCGTGGTGGGCTTCGCCGCCGCGGTCGCGGTCGGACTGGTGCTGGGCCTGGGCGTGGCCCGGTCACGGGTGCTCCGCGCGGCCCTCGGTTCGATGATCACCGCGCTGCAGACGATGCCGTCGATCGCCTGGTTCCCGCTGGCCATCCTGCTGTTCCAGCTCAGCGAGCAGGCGATCTTCTTCGTGGTGGTGCTCGGCGCGGCGCCGTCGGTGGCCAACGGCGTGATCCACGGCGTCGACTACGTGCCGCCGCTGCTGGTCCGGGCCGGCCGCAACCTCGGCGCCCGGGGGATCAGCCTCTACCGGCACGTCATCGCCCCCGCCGCCCTCCCGGCCATCGTCGCCGGGCTCAAGCAGGGCTGGGCGTTCGCCTGGCGCAGCCTGATGGCCGGGGAGCTGCTGGTGGTGATCGCCGAGAAGACGTCGATCGGCGCCCAGCTCACCTACGCCCGGGACTTCTCCGACGCACCCCGACTGATGGCCATCATGATCATCATCCTGGTGGTGGGTCTGCTGGTCGACGCGGCCTTCGGCGCGGCGGACGAGGCGATCCGGCGCCGCTGGGGCGTACTGGACCAGGCTGGTCAGTGACGTGTACGTCTCCGCGCGCAGCGACTACGCGCTCCGGGCGATGCTCGCCGTCGCCGCCGCCTCGACCGGCGGCGACGGCGGGCCGACGGGCTCGGAACCGTCCGACGGGTCGGGGCCGGCCGGCGGGCCGACAGCGCCCGGCGGGGCCGGTGGCGAGCTGGTGAAGGCGGCGGCGCTGGCGGAGAGCCAGGGCATCCCGCTCAGCTTCCTCCAGGGCATCCTGCTGGACCTGCGCCGGGCCGGGCTGCTGCACAGCCACCGCGGCACCGAGGGCGGGTACGCGCTGACCCGGCCCGCCCGGGAGATCAGCGTCGGGGACGTGCTGCGCGCCGTCGGCGGCTCGCTGACCACGGTGCGCGGACTGCCGGCGGAGGACGCCGGCTACCACGGGGTGGCGACCGGGCTGCGGGACGTCTGGCTCGCCGTGCACGGCGCGATCGCCGTGGTGGTCGACCGGACCACGCTGGCCGACCTGCTGGTCCGCCGCGAGCGTTCCGCCATCGGGTGACGGCCGGTCGGTCCTCCCCCCGGAGCCCGACCGGCCACCCCGCGTGCCGGCCCCTCGCCGGCCGCAGTCCCGCGACCGCCTCCGGCCAGCCGGAGGTCGACCCCCCGCGCGCCGGCCCCTCGTCGACCGCGGTCCCGGGACCATCCCCCGGCTAGCCGGAGGTCAACTCCACCGCCGGGCCGGCCGAGCCGGCCGGGCTGCGCAGTTCCACCAGCCCGGCCGGGGCGGCGCGCCCCGGCCTCGGGTGCCAGGGCGCGAACGCCGCGACCATGGCGAGCACCAACCCCGCGCCAGCCACCGCGAACACCACCAGCAGCTCGCGCACCGCCCCCGAATCGGCGTCGCCCGCCATGGTCACCCCTCCCGTGCCCGGCCGCCCCCGGCCGGATCTTCCCCCCGGTACAAGCTTCGATCAGGCAGGGACCTCGGGACAGTCGCCGATCAGACCCAACCTCGCCTGTTTGCCGACTCAGCCGGCCGAACGTTCACCCAGCGTGGCCGTCCGGCCCCGCCACGTCGACGATCTTCAGCGATGCCGGGCCGGACGGGATGTGCCGCCCGGGGCGGGAAACGGAAACAGCGGCCGCGCGACCGCCGTCGGGCGGTGCGCGGCCGCTGCGGGCCGGAAAGGTCAGGCGGTACGCGGACGGCGCGGGCGCCGGGAGCGGCCCGAGGTGCGGTGCGCGGAGCGCGCGCCCTCCCCGCCACCGTGGGCGGTACGCGCGGCCGGCGCCGGCTGCGGGACGGCGATGGTCACCGGCACGCCGGACGGCTCCCGGGCACCGGTCACCCGGGCCAGCGACCCGTCGTTGAGGCGGACCTGGGTCGACTGCGGCTTGATCCCGGCCACGCTCATCAGCCGGGAGACGTCCCGGCGCTGCTCGGGCAGGACCAGCGTGACCACGGTGCCGGACTCGCCCGCCCGGGCGGTACGACCGCCCCGGTGCAGGTAGTCCTTCGCCTCGGTCGGCGGGTCCACGTTGACCACCATGTCCAGCCCGTCCACGTGGATGCCCCGCGCCGCCACGTCCGTGGCGACCAGGGCGGTCACCTGGCCGGTGCGGAACTGCTCCAGGATCCGGGTGCGCTGCGGCTGGGACTTGCCGCCGTGCAGGGCGGCGGCGCGTACCCCCTTGGCCAACAGCTGGCGGGCCATCCGGTCGGCGCGGTGCTTGGTGGCCATGAACATGATGGTGCGGCCGTCACGGGCGGCGATCTGGGTGAGCGCGGCCGGCTTGTCGGCCGCGTCGACGTGCAGCACGTGGTGCGTCATCGCGGTCACCGTGGCGGTGCCCGGGTCGACCGAGTGCGAGACCGGGTTGCTCAGGAAGCGGCGGACCAGCTTGTCCACGCCGCCGTCCAGGGTGGCGGAGAAGAGCATCCGCTGGCCGTCCGGGGCGACCTGCTCCAGCAGCTTGGTGACCTGCGGCAGGAAGCCCATGTCGGCCATCTGGTCGGCCTCGTCCAGCACGGTGATGGCGACCTGGTCGAGGCGGGCGTCGCCCCGGTTGATCAGGTCGTGCAGCCGGCCGGGGGTGGCCACCACCACCTCGGCGCCGGAGCGCAGCGCGTCCGCCTGCCGCTGCAACGACAGCCCGCCCACCACGGTGGCGCAGCGCAGCCCGACGGCGCGGGCGTACGGGGCGAGCGCGGTGGTGACCTGCTGGGCCAGCTCACGGGTCGGCACCAGCACCAGCACCAGCGGGCGACCGGGGCGGGCCCGGCGGCCGGCGGTACGCGACAGCAGCGGGAGCCCGAAGGCGAGCGTCTTGCCCGAGCCGGTACGGCCCCGGCCGAGCACGTCGCGGCCGGCGAGCGAGTCCGGCAGGGTGGCCGTCTGGATCGGGAACGGCTCGGTGATGCCCTGCGCCGTGAGCTCGGTGAGCAGTGCCGGCGCCAGGCCGGTCGCGGCGAAGGTGGGAATGGTCATGGTCATGCGGAAATGCCTTCCTCGACGCGGCACGTGTCGAGGGAGGGCGCCGTGAATCGGCGCTGTCGCCGGCGGAGCAGATCCGCCGCGACTCACAAGCACGAACCGAAGGGGTACAGGCCGGTCCGCCGCAGCACGCCACTCCCGCCGGAGCGGGGGGCGGCGCGGCGGACCGGTCCCGTCACCGCGCCCGGAGGGCGCGGAGGGTGTTACGGGTCGATCCGAAGATCAGGGTGTTACGGGTTGATCCGAGGATCAGAGCGGGCGGATGTTCTCCGCCTGCGGGCCCTTCTGGCCCTGGGTCACCTCGAACTCGACCCGCTGGTTCTCGTCCAGGCTCCGGTAGCCGGAGGACTGGATCGCCGAGAAGTGGGCGAAGACGTCGGCGCCGCCGCCGTCCGGGGTGATGAAGCCGAAGCCCTTGTCAGCGTTGAACCACTTGACGGTGCCAATAGCCATGTGTTCTGTCTCCTTGACGGAACGTCGAACCCGCACCTGTTGCGGGCTCGAAGAGGAGCGCTCCGCGCGGGAATGCGCGAATCGCTTGTCGCTTCTGGTCGCCCCGCCCGGAGAACTCCGGACACAACAAAGAGCGCCTGGGGCCACAATCCGCCAGGCGCACACAGAGTCTCTGGAAACCAAAACTGCAACAGGACGAACCTATCACGGATTGCCCGCCGCGCCACCCCCGGGCGGAAATTCCGGTACGCCGCCGATCAACGCGGTGAGCCCGTCGGCGTCGAGCAGGTCCGTCGGCCGCACCGTCACGCCCTCCCGGACGTAGTGGAAGGCCGCGCCGACCCGGTCGACCGGCACCCCGGCCAGTTCGGCCCAGGCCAGCCGGTAGACGGCCAGCTGCACCGCCGCCACCTCGGCCTCCCGGGCGGTGGGCCGGCGGCCGGTCTTCCAGTCGACCACGTCGTAGCGGCCACCGGGGCGGGCGAAGACGGCGTCCATCCGGCCCCGGACCACCACCCCGGCGAGCACTGTGGCGAACGGCACCTCCACCTCCACCGGCACCCGCTCGGCCCACTCGCTGGCCAGGAAGCGCTCCTGCAACTCGGCCAGCGCCTCGTCCGGCGCGGCGTCCGCGTCGGCCGCGCCGGGCAGCTCGTCCACGTCGAGCAGCCGGTCGGCGCCGAAGCGCTGCTCCAGCCAGGTGTGGAAGGCGGTGCCCCGCCGCGCGTACGGGTTGGGCTCGGTCGGCATCGGCCGGCGCAGCGTCCGGGCCAGCGCCTCCGGGTCGCGGCGCAGCGCCACCAGCTGGGTCACCGACAGGTGCCCGGGCAGCGCCACCTCCACGGCTTCGGCCTGCCGCAGCAGCTCGGCCCGCTCGGCGAGGAGCAGGTCGGCCTCCCGCCGCCAGCGCGCCACCTCCGGATCGTCCACCTCGGTCGGCCGCACCTCGCCCGGGGCCGGCTCGGCCTGATCCTCGCCCGAGGCCGACTCGGCCCGGCCCTCGGCCGGGGCCGAATCGCGGCGGGCCGCCTCGGGGTCGGCGAGGAACCGGCGGACCAGCGCGGCGGCCTCGGCCAGCGCCGGCCGGCGGGCGCCCAGCGGGTCCGCCGGCCACTCCGCCCGCAGCACCATCTCGGTGGTCGGGTTGACCGCGTCCCCGGCCGGCTCGGGCGCCCAGGCGTCGACCAGGTGCCCGGTCGCGCCGTCGAGGCAGGCGTCGTGCACCTCGCGGAGGAAGACCGACGGGCCACGGAAGCGTTTGGTCCCCTCCCCCCACCAGTAGCCGGAGCAGAGCAGCAGCCGACGCGGCCGGGTCACCGCCACGTACGCCAGCCGGCGCTCCTCCCGCTCGTCATGCGCCCGCCAGGCGTCGGTGAAGTCCTCCACCGCCCGGGCCACCCCGCGCTGGTCCTCCGCCCCGGCCAGGCCCAGCTCTGGCAGTCCGTCGGCATCGCCGCGCAGCGGGAACGGCAGCACGCCGAGCCCGCCCAGCCAGTGGTCGGAGCTGCGCACCGGCCCCGGCCAGACTCCCCGGGTCAGCCCGGCGACCGCCACCACGTCCCATTCCAGACCCTTGGCGGCGTGCGCGGTGAGCACCTGCACGGCGCCCTCGACCACCTCCACCTCGCCGGGGGCCAGGCCGCGCTCCTCGTCCTCGGCGGCGGCCAGGTAGGCCAGGAACCCGGCGAGGGTGGCGCCCGGGGTCTCGCCGCTGAACCGGGCGGCCACGTCGCCCAGGGCGTCCAGGTGGCCCCGGGCCAGCCCGGCGTCGCCGGCGCCGTCCCGGCCGGCGCGGACCGCCACCTCCACGTCCAGGCCGATGGTCCGCTCGATGTCGGCGATCAGCTCCGGCAGGGTCTGGTCCAGCCGGTAGCGCAGCAGCGCCAGTTCCATCCCGTACGCGCGCAGCCGCGCGTAGCCCTCGGCCGAGTACGCCTGCGCCGGCCCGAGGTCGGCCAGCGCCTCGACCAGCGTCGCCTCGTCCAGCACGTCCACCGCGATCTCCGGCCCGTCGTCGCCGGTGAGCCGGTGCCGCGCCCGCGCGATCGCCCGGGCCCGCCGGTGCAGCGCCACCAGGTCACGCGGCCCGATCCGCCAGCGCGCGCCGGTGAGCAGCCGCAGCAGCGCCGCCCCGTCGGTCGGGTCGGCGAGTACCCGCAGGGTGCAGACCACGTCGCGGACCTCGGGAGTGTCCAGCAGGCCACCCAGGCCGACCACCTCGACCGGCAGGCCGCGGGCCCGCAGCGCCGCCTCGATCGCCGGGATCTGGCTGCGCAGCCGGACCAGCACGGCGGTGGTGGGGCGCTGCGGCACCGGGATGTGCTCGGGCAGCGCCCCGGGCAGCCGGGCGGCACCCCGCCAGGCGGCGAGCACGCTGTCGGCGATCCAGTCCGCCTCGTCGGCGTACGTCTCCAGCAGCGCGCAGTGGACGGTGCCGGCGGCGTGGCCGCCCGGGCTGCGGTGCGGGATCGGGTCCCGAACGCTCATCGCCGCGCGCAGCTCGGGCACCTGTGCGCCGGCGGCGCGCAGCGGCAGGGAGAGCGCGTTGGCCACGCCGAGGATCTCCGGCCGGTTGCGCCAGCTCGTGGTGAGGCTCAGCACCTCGGCCGGGGTGCCGTCGGCGCGGGCGAACTCCGTCGGGAACCGCTCCAGGGTGCCGGCGCTGGCCCCGCGCCAGCCGTAGATGGACTGGCAGGGGTCGCCGACCGCGGTGACCGGGTGGCCGCCGCCGAACAGCGCGTTGAGCAGCACCACCTGGGCGTGGCTGGTGTCCTGGTACTCGTCGAGCAGCACCACCCGGAAGCGGTCCCGCTCGACCGCGCCCACCGCCGGGTGGTCGCGGGCCACCCGCGCGGCCCGGGCGAGCTGGTCGGCGAAGTCCATCGCCTCGAAGTCGTCCTTGCGCCGCGCGTACGCCCGCACCAGCGGGAGCAGCTTCAGCCGGGTCTGCTGGAGCTGCAACGCCTTACGCACGTCGGCGTAGACCCGGCCGGGGCGGGACTGCACGTCGGCGAAGAAGCGGCCGGTCCAGGCGGCCAGCTGGTCCGGGTCGACCAGGTGCTCGTCCAGCTCCCCGGCCAGCGCCAGCACCGCGTCGGTGATGGTGCTGGGCATCCGGTCGACCTCGGACATGTCGCCGTCGTAGTTGCGCACCAGCAGGTCGACCAGCTGCCAGCGGGACGCCTCGGTGAGCAGCCGGGTGGTCGGCTCGTACCCGGCGCGCAGCCCGTGCTCGGTGACGATCCGGCCGGCGTACGAGTGGTAGGTCGAGACGGTCGGCTCCCCGGCGAGCGGGTCGTCCAGCGGGTCGCGCCCGCGCCGGCCCAGCCGCCGGACCAGCTGGTCGAGCCGGGTACGCACCCGGTGTGCCAGCTCACCGGCGGCCTTGCGGGTGAAGGTGAGGCCGAGGATCTGCTCGGGCCGGACGTACGAGTTGGCGACCAGCCAGACCACCCGGGCGGCCATCGTCTCGGTCTTGCCCGAGCCGGCGCCCGCCACCACCAGCAGCGGTTCCACCGGCGCGGCGATGATCGCCGCCTGCTCCCGGGTCGGGGCCGGCAGCCGGAGCAGCTTCGCCAGCTCGACCGGGGTGTAGCGGGGCCCGGCGTCGGCGGCCCGGGGCGCCGGGGCGGCGGTGCTGAACAGGGTGGGCTGGGTCACTGTTCCGCCTCGCTTCGCGACTGCGGGGCTCGCAAGCTCACTCCTCGCGCTCCCGGTTCCGCCTCGGTTCGCGACTGCGGGGCTCGCTCAGTGCGCGCGGTCACGGCTCCTCCGGGGTGCGGGTCGCTGGGGGCTCGACGACCTGGCGCCCCTGCCCGGAGACCGGGCAGCTGGTGCGCACCGGGCAGACCCGGCACTTCGAGTTGGCGACCGCCGCGAAGGTGGCGGCGGCCATCGTATCGGCGGTGCGCCGGACCAGGGCGGTGGCCCAGCCGGCCTCCGGACCCTCCCCGGCGGCGGCCTGGGCCTGCTCCTTGGCGTCCTTCGCCCCCGTGCCGAGCTGCACCAGCGCGGCACCGCCGGACTCCTCGCCGAACTCGGCGAACGCCCCCGCCTCCACCGCCGCCTGGTACGCCCCGAGCTGCGGGTGCTCGGCGACCTCCCGCTCGGTGACCGCCGTCGACTTGCCGGTCTTCAGGTCGATCACCACGAGCCGGCCGTCGGCGTCGACCTCCAGCCGGTCGACCCGGCCGGTCAGCTCGACCGGGCGGCTCGGGTCGTCGAGGCGGACGGCGAACTCGTGCTCGATGGCGAGCAGCCGGCGCGGGTTGCCGGCAAGCCAGCGCAGCAGCTTGTCCACCATGGCCTCGGCGCGGGAGCGTTCCGGGCCGACCATCCACCGGGCGGCCAGCTCGATCGCGTCGAACCGGGCGGCGACGTACTCCAGCAGGGCGGTGCGGTCCGCGCTCGCGTCCTCGGCGAGCATCGCGGCGGCGTGCACCAGGTTGCCGACGCCCTGCGCGGCGCTGGCCGGGCCGCTGCCGCCGTGCCGTTCCAGCAGCCAGCGCAGGCTGCACCGCAGCGCGCTCTCCATCGCCGACGGGGTGACCCGGACCGGCTCGCCCTCGTCGACCAACGGCCGGTCGTCGGAGAGGCCGCGCAGGCCCCACCAGTCGTCCGGGTGGGCGCCGGGGATGCCGGCGGCGGCCAGGCGGGCCAGCTCGGCCGCCGCCGCGCGCCGCCGGGCGGGCGGCGCGGCCGGTTCGGTGACCGCGGTACGCAGCTCCGCGACCAGCGCGGACAGGGTGAGCGCCCGGGGCGGACGCCCGACCGGCAGCTCCCCGGGTTGGTGGGGCTCTTCGTCGTCCACAGCCGACGACACGGTGGCGCCGGGCCGGGCCGTTGCCGCCGGGGCGGTCAGGGCGGCGCCATCGCCCGGTCGGTCGGCGGCGACCCGGCCGGTGACTGCGGGACGCTCGCCGGGCCGGTCCGGGGCGATCGTTGCGGCGCCATCGCCCGGTCGGTCGGCGACTGGGCCCGTCACCGCGGCACGGTCCCCCGGCCGATCCGATGCCGGGACGGACGCTGCGGCACCGTCGCCCGGTCGATCCGCCGTCCGGCCGGTCGCCTTCGATCCGGTCGGCGTCAAGTCGGTCGGCTTCGACCCGGGCGCCGGGCCGGCCGGCGTCGGGCCGGGCGCCGGGTCGGTCGGCGCGGGGCCGCCCGCCCCGGTTGCGGGCGGCTCGGTGGTGCCCAGCTCGTGCAGGAAACGGCTCGGCTGCTCCTCGTGGTCGTCGCCGCCGACCGCCGCCGAGGCGACCGCGGTGACCAGCAGCCGGCGCCGGGCCCGGGTCACCGCGACGTGGAAGAGCCGGCGCTCCTCGTCGAGCAGGGCCGAGGTCTGGCCGACCAGGCTGGCCCGGGTGCCGGCGCCGTCGGCCCGGCCGGCGAGCACGTCGACCAGTCGCTCGGAGCCGAGCAGGCTGCCGCGCAGCCGCAGGTCGGGCCAGATTCCCTCCTGGACCCCGGCGACGGCGACCAGGTCCCATTCCAGGCCCTTGGCCGCGTGGGCGGTGAGCAGCCGGACCGCCTCGCCCCGGTCCGCGCTGGCGGCCAGGGTGTCGGCCGGCAGGTCCTGGCCGAGGACGTGGTCGAGGAAGACCTCGGTACGCGCGCCGGGCAGCCGGTCGGTGAAGCGGGCGGCGGCGTCGAAGAGCACCATCACCGCGTCGAGGTCGCGGTCGGCGGCCTCGGCCCGCCAGCGCTGGGCGGTCTCGTGCTCGCCGGTGGCGGCCCGGCCCCGGTTGATCGCCCCGGCCCAGCGCTCGGCGAGGCCGCTGGCCCGCCACACCGCCCAGAGCACCTCCTCGGCGGTGGCACCGGGGGTGGCGGCCGCCGTCCGCGCGGTGGCGAGCAGCTCGGCCACCGTCCGGGCCGGCTCCACCCAGCGCCGGTCGATCGCGGCCAGCTCCGCCGGGTCGCGCAGCGCCTCGACGATCAGCTCGCCGGAGGGGCGGCGGTCGCCGGCGGCCAGCGCGAGCGCCCGCAGCCCCTGGCGCAGCCGTCGCTCGGCGAGCGGGTCGGCGCCGCCCAGCGGCGAGTGGAGCAGGGCGACGGCGGTCTCCTCGTCCAGCCGATCCGGCTCCAGCGCGCAGCGCAGCAGGAGCAGCAGCGGCGCCACCGCGGGTTGCAGGTGCAGCGGCAGGTCCTCGCCGTGCACCACGGTCGGCACCCCGGCGGTGTGCAGGGCGCGGCGCAGTGAGGGCAGGTGCAGGTTGGTCGAGCGGACCAGCACCGCCATCCGCGACCAGGGCACCCCGTCGAGCAGGTGCGCCGACCGCAGCGCGTGCGCGAGCCAGGCCGACTCGCTGGTGCCGGAACGGAACGTGCGCACCTGCACCGTGCCGGGCGGCGCGTCGGGCAGCGGGTGCAGGGCCCGGTGCGCGGCCGGGCCGCGCAGCCGCCGGGCCAGCCGCCCGGTGGCGGCGACTAGCCCCGCCCCGGCCCGGTACGACGTGGTCAGCACGACGTGCGCGGCCGGTGCGCCGGAGGCTGTCCGGAACCGGTGCGGGAAGGTGTGCACCACGGCCGGGTCGGCGCCCCGGAAGGCGTACGTGGAGGAGTCCGGGTCGGCGAAGGCGACCAGCGGCTTGCCGCCGCCGGCGATGACGGCGAGCAGCTCCTGCTGGGCGGGGTCGGTGTCGGCCAGCTCGTCGACGTAGACGTGGGCCAGCCGGCGCCGCTCGGCCGCCAGCAGCTCGGGGTCGTCCAGCAGCATCCCGGTGGCGGCGCGCACCAGCTCCGCCGGGTCGTACGCGATCGAGCCGCGGTTGGCGACGTCCCGCAGGGCGAGCACGGCGACGTACTCGCGGAGGAAGCGGGCGGCGGCCGGCCAGTCGGCGCGCCCGAGCTTCTCGCCGAGCCGGGCCAGCTCGACCGGCCCGACGCCGCGCTCGGCGGCCCGCATCAGCAGGTCGCGCAGCTGGCCGGCGAAGGCCCGGGTACGCAGCGCGGGGCGCAGGTCCTCCGGCCAGCCGACCGGGTCGTCGCCGGGCTCCTCGCCCACCACGTCGAGCAGCTCGCGAATGATCAGATCCTGCTCCGGACCGGTGAGCAGCCGGGGCGACGGCTCGCCCCGCTCGGCGGCGGCGCGGCGGAGCAGCCCGAACGCGTACGCGGGGAAGGTGCGCACCAGCGGCTCGCGGACCACCCGGTGACCATCCCCGGCGATTCGCGCCTCGATCCGGTGGCGCAGGTCGGTGGCCTGCCGCCGGGCGAAGGTGAGCACCAGGATCCGCTCGGGGTCGACCCCCTCGGCCACCCGGGCGGCGACCGCCTCGACCAGGGTGCTGGTCTTACCGGTGCCCGGGCCGCCGACGACCAGCATCGGCCCGTCGGTGTGGCCGACGATCTCCGCCTGGAGCGGGTCGGTCAGCCGGGCACCGGGATGCGCGCCATCGACCGCCGACCCCTCGGACCGCGGCTCCCCCTCGACGCCCGCGCCCGCCCGGCCGTGTCCCTGCAGCGCCCCGCCGGCTCCACGGTCCCCCCGAACCGTCGCGGCGGACCGCTCCGCCCCCGGGCCCGGTCCGGCAGGCCGGCGCACCAGCCGGTACCCCTGCACCCCCACATCCCACCACGCCCCTCCGACACCCACCCCGCCCCCACCCCGCCGGACATTTGTCGATCATGAAGTTGTCGCCACGACCCGCCGACATCGAGGGCGACAACTTCATGATCAACGGGCGGACCCAGGGTCAGGTGAGGCGGGATTCGAGAAGGTCGAGGGCGGCGGGGACGGTGTCGGCGATCAGGAGGAGATCGAGGCCGGCGGGCTTGAGGAAGGTCTGCTCTGCCAGGGCGGCGAGCCAGTCCAGCAGGGGGCGGTAGAAGCCGTCGGTGTCTACCAGCACCATCGGCTTGGCGTGCAGGGCCAGCGTGGCGGTGGTCCAGACCTCGAAGAGCTCGTCCAGGGTGCCCAGCCCGCCCGGCAGGGTGAGGAAGGCGTCCGACTTGTCGACCATCAGCGTCTTGCGGCTGGCCATGCCGTCGGTGACCAGCAGCTCGTCGGAGGCCAGGTCGGCGACCTCCAGGTCGACCAGCGCCTGCGGGATCACCCCGAGGGTGCGCCCGCCGGCCGCCCGCGCGCCGTCGGCCAGGGCGCCCATCATCCCGACGCAGCCACCGCCGCTGACCACGGTGTGTCCGCGCCGGGCGAGCTCCGCACCCGTCTCGGCCGCCAACTCCAGCCAGCGCCGGTCGAGGGTACGGGAGGAGGCGCAGAAGACGCAGATCGCCGCCACGGCTCAGCCCCGCCGGCCCGCGCCCGACCCGGTCGGGCCGGCCGGCCCGCCGCCCGGTGCACGGTTGCCCCCGCTGTCCGCGGCGGCCTGCTGGTCGGCGGCGGTCCGCGCGACGGCCTCCTCGCGGACGGCCTCCTGCTCGGCGGAGAGGGCGGCCTCGGCCTCGACGATGTGCCGGACGGCGGCGTCCACGTCGTCGGTGAGGCAGATCAGGTCCAGGTCGACCGGCCCGATCTTGCCCTCGGCGGCCATGCTGTCCCGCAGCCAGTCGAGCAGCCCCCGCCAGTACGCGGTGCCCATCAGCACCACCGGGAACCGGGTGACCTTGCCGGTCTGCACCAGGGTGAGCGCCTCGAAGAGCTCGTCCATGGTGCCGAAGCCGCCGGGCAGCACCACGAACGCCTGGGCGTACTTGACGAACATGGTCTTGCGGGCGAAGAAGTACCGGAAGTCGATGGCCAGGTCGACCCAGTCGTTGAGCCCCTGCTCGAAGGGGAGTTCGATGCCGAGCCCGACGGAGAGTCCGCCGGCGTCGCTGGCCCCCCGGTTGGCCGCCTCCATCACACCGGGCCCGCCACCGGTGATGACGGCGTACCCGGCCCGGGCCAGGGCGGCCCCGAGTTCCCGCGCCAGCCCGTACTCGGGGCTGTCCGGGGTGCTGCGGGCGGAGCCGAAGACGCTGACGGCGGGCGGCAGGTCGGCCAGGGTGTCGAAGCCCTCCACGAACTCGGAAAGGATCCGCAGGGCGCGCCAGGCGTCCTTGGTCTTCCAGTCGCCCCGGCCCCGGGAGTCGAGCAGCCGCTGGTCGGCGGTGCTCGTCGGGATCGCGCCGCGGCGCAGCGTGACCGCGCCCCGGTGCCGCTCCGGGTCGCGGCCCGGCTGCCGCCCGTTGCTCTGGCTCATGGGAGCAACCGTAGTGGAGCGACACCGGCCGGGGGTGGCGCCCGGCGAGCCGGAGAAATAGTTCGCGATCTTGGGCAACTAATTCTGTCGCCCGTACGTCTTACTATTCACATACCGGGTATGCCCCGGTCGCGCGCCTTCGGGGGAGGAGCAAGCGTGATCAACAACAACGAGCGGATCCGGATCCGCCGGCAGATGCAGCGCCGCATCCGTGACGTGGTGGCCGAGCGCCGCCGCGCCCGACAGCTGGAGTCCCCGGCGGCACCGACCGCCGATCCCGAGTCCACCGACTCCCCTGCCCTCACCACCGCCTGACACCCACCCCACTCCAAACCCCGCGACCCGCACCCCGCCGGCCCCGCCGGCGCTCTGGGTGATCAAGAGGTTTGCGTCACCCGAAGGGCCTCTCCTGACGCAAACCTCTTGATCACCGAGCCGGGCCGGAACCGGGCCGAGCGGAACCGGGCCGAGCGGAACCGGGCCGGGGCGCGGGTGAGCGGGGCCGGGCGCGCGGGGTGGGGTCAGGCGGAGGCGAGCCAGCGGTGCAGGGTGGCGGCGCCGTCGCGGATCTTGGTGATCTCGACGTGCTCGTCCTTGTGGTGGGCGAGGTTGGGGTCGCCGGGGCCGAAGTTCAGCGCCGGGATGCCCATCGCCGCGAACCGGGCCACGTCCGTCCAGCCCAGCTTGCCGATCGGCGCGGCGCCGACGGCGGCGAGGAACTCCTGCGCCGCGGGCGACTCCAGGCCGGGGGCCGCGCCCGCCGCCGCGTCGGTCACCGTCAGGTCGAAGCCGGCGAAGACCTCCCGCAGGTGCGCCTCGGCGGCCGCCGGGTCACGGTCCGGGGCGTACCGGTAGTTGATCTCAATCTCACAGTGGTCCGGGACGACGTTGCCGGCCACCCCGCCGGTGATCCGGACGGCGTTCAGCCCCTCCCGGTAGTCGCAGCCCTCGATGGTGACCCGCCGGCCCTCGTACGCCCCCAGCCGGCGCAGCACCTCGCCCGCGCCGTGGATGGCGTTCACCCCGTGCCAGGAGCGGGCGGCGTGAGCGCGCTCGCCGTGCGTGGTGACGACCGCCCGCATGGTGCCCTGGCAGCCGGCCTCGACGATCCCGTACGTCGGCTCCAGCAGCACCGCGAAGTCGGCCTCCAGCCACTCCGGGTGCGCCTGCGAGACCAGGGTGAGCCCGTTGTACCTCGACTCGATCTCCTCGGCCTCGTAGAAGAAGTACGTCACGTCGTAGCGCGGGTCGGGCAGGGTCACCGCCAGGTGCAGCGCGAACGCCACGCCGGACTTCATGTCCGAGGTGCCGCAGCCGTACATCAGGTCGCCGCGCATCGTCGACGGGAAGTTGTCGTTCAGCGGCACCGTGTCCAGGTGGCCGGCGAGCACCACCCGCGACGCCCGGCCCAGGTCGGTACGGGCCATCACCGTGTTGTTGTGTCGGAACGTGGTCAGGTGCGGCACGCCCCGCAGCACCTCCTCGACGCAGTCGGCGATGGCCTTCTCGTTGAGGGAGACGGACTCTATGTCGACCAGGGCACGCGTCAGCGCCACCGGATCAGCCAAGACCTCGGGGGTCAGCGGGTTCTCCATGCTGGGCACGGTACCGTCAAATTCGGTGCGCGCGGGCAGTGAGCCCGCCTGCCCAGCAGCCGCGAACGAGAGGTGTAACAGTGACGTCCGCAGTACCCGCCTGGGGCATCGGCCTGGCCACCGTCACCGCTGACGACCAGGTGCTCGACACCTGGTACCCGACCGGCAAGCTCGGACTCGGCGAGCTGCCGCTGGTACCCGGCGAGGACCAGGGCGACGTCCTCGACCTGCCGCCGGGCGCGATCGGCGAGCGGGCGCTGCCGGGTCTGCGTACCGTCGAGGTCACCACCGTGCTCGGCTCGCTGGACGACCCGATCAAGGACGCCGCCGACGCGTACCTCCGGTTGCACCTGCTCTCCCACCGCCTGGTGCGGCCCAACGAGGTCAACCTGGACGGCATCTTCGGCAAGCTGGCGAACGTGGCCTGGACGTCGGCCGGGCCGTGCCCGCCGGAGCGGGTCGACGAGCTGCGGGTGATCGAGCGGGCCGCCGGCCGGTACCTGGCGGTGTACGGAGTGGACAAGTTCCCCCGGATGACCGACTACGTGGTCCCCTCCGGCGTGCGGATCGCCGACGCGGACCGGGTCCGGCTCGGCGCGCACCTGGCGGCCGGCACCACCGTGATGCACGAGGGCTTCGTCAACTTCAACGCCGGCACGCTGGGCACCTCGATGGTCGAGGGGCGGATCGTGCAGGGCGTCCTGGTCGGTGACGGCTCCGACATCGGCGGCGGGGCGTCGATCATGGGCACCCTCTCCGGCGGCGGCACCGAGAAGGTCAGCATCGGCGAGCGGAGCCTGATCGGCGCGAACGCCGGCGTCGGCATCTCGCTCGGCGACGACTGCGTGGTCGAGGCGGGCTGCTACATCACCGCCGCGTCGAAGATCACTCTGCCGGACGGCCGGGTGGTCAAGGCCCGCGAACTCTCCGGGGTGGACGGCCTGCTCTTCTGGCGCAACTCGGTCACCGGCGCGCTGGAGGCGAAGCAGCGCACCGGCAAGGGCATCGAGCTGAACGCCGCCCTGCACGCCAACGACTGACGGACCGGCCGGGGCCGGGGCGAACCGCCCCGACCCCGACCGGCGTCCGGGCCCACGGCGGTGAGACCGCGGGCCCGGCGTCGCTCACCGCAGGCGGTACGCCTGGACGATCCGCTCGGTCACCGTGTTGCCGGCGGTGTCCCGGGCGGTGGCCCGCAGGGACACGTGACCGGGGCCGGCCGGGTGCCGCAGCAGCGCGACCCAGCCCTTCCCGGGCACCCGCAGCACGGCGGCCTTGCGCCAGGTCTCACCGCCGTCGTACGAGGCGTCGACGGTCAGCTTCTCCACCCCGGCGGCCGGCGCCCCGGGCTGCCGCTGCACCTGCACCGGCACGGCGAAGAGGCGGCCGGCCGGCGCGCTGTTGTCGACCCGCAGCGGCGGGGCGAAGCGCACCGCCATCAGCGGCAGCCGGGCCGGGGTGTCACCGGCGACGTGACCGGACCGGAAGGTCCACGTCGACTCCACCTCGGTGCTGAGGTCGGTGAAGCTCCGGGTGGCCGACACCGTCAGCTTGTAGTCGGCCGCCGCGGCCGGCACGGTGAACTCGCCGTAGCCGGCGTACTCGCTCTCGCCGACCAGCTTCCCGTTGCGCCACAGGGCGGTCCGGGCGGTGTCGGTGACCGACCCGCCGGGGTGCCCGGCCGCGTCGCTGTGCACCGGCAGGCCGACGAAGATGAGGTCCCCGGTACGGCTGACGCTCTCCTCCGGCCAGCGCGGGGCCGGGAACGACGGCCCGTACGGGGCCTGGTTCCAGGTCTCGTGGACCGTCCGCCCCGCCTGGTACGCGGTCGGCACGGAGAACAGCGCCGCCTTCGGGTTCAGCCAGCCCTCCTCGTCGATCACCCCGAAGTCGATCTCGGACTCCCACCGCACGCCCCTGGTGTTGTAGTGCTCCACCCGCTCGCCGGGTACCTCGGTGGGCAGGACGATCGCCGAGGCCCCGGTGTTGTACTCCAACTCCGCGATGACGATCCGCTCGGCGACCATCCCCGGGTACCCGCCCCGGAACCGGTGCACCACGGTGGCCAGGTCGCCGGCCCGGTAGTGCCGGACGAAACCGGTCGGCATCCGGCCGGGGACCGCCTCGCTCAGCGCGTACAGGTAGGGGCTGCTGGCGGCCTCCCGGTCGGCCCACTGGCTGCTGATCGTCGAGACGAACCGGTCCGCGGAGACCGGGCTGCCGAGCTGCGCGGTGGTCAGGCCGGCGAAGCTGTCGGCCCAGAGCCCGAAGCCGTAGCTGCTGCCGTCGTCGCCGAAGAAGACCGCGCTGACGTCGATCAGCAGCGGAGTCGCGTCCCGCTTCGGGATCGTGGTCAGGACCGGCTTGCCCCGCCGGGCGTCCACGGTGAGCGAGAGGTCCCGGTCGACGGTCAGCTCCGGCTGGGCCAGCATGGTGAGCCCGCCGGCTTCGCCCTCACCTGCGGCCTCGAAGATGAGCGTGCTCAGGCCGTAGCGCCCCTTGGGCAGTCGTACCTGGGCCACCCCGTCGGGGTCGTAGGCGTCCCGGATGTCGAAGCGGTCCAGCCCGGCCAGGCTGGTGTAGTAGCCCCCGGTCGTCCCGCCGGACCGGTCCAGGTGGGTCAGCGTCAGGGTGTAGCTCTCCACCTCCCGGTTGACCGCCACCGGGGTGACCGCGACGGTGGCGCCGGAGCGGGCGACGACCCGGCCGGTCCAGTAGCCGTCGGCGGCACCGAGCCGGGTGTCGGCGGTGACGGTGGTCTCCGCCCGGCCGCCCGCGGGCACGGTCACCCGGGTCGCGCCGAGGCGGAACATCCCGGCCGGCGCCGGCTGGCCACCCGGACCGGTGATCTCGGTGCTCAGGTCGAGCGTGACGGCGGTCGGGCCGGCGTTGCGCCAGGCCACCGTGCGCGTGATCGGCGCGTCGTCGCCGTGCGGCCAGAGCGCGCGGCCGAAGGACACGCTGACCGGGTCGCTGGTCACCTGCTGGCCGATCGCGCGGGTCAGGTCGACCCGGCCGGCCCCCTGCTCGTACGCGGTCTGCGCCGGGTGCGGCTTCGCGGCGGCCATCAGGGTCGCCTTGAACTGGCCGGCCTTCCAGTCCGGGTGCTGCTGGGCCAGCAGCGCCACCGAGCCGGCCACGTGCGGGGTGGCCATCGAGGTGCCGGAGAGCGCGACGTACTTCTCCCCCACCGGGTCGCCGATGCTGCCGGTGGCCGACCGGGCGGCGACGATGTCGACGCCGGGCGCGGTGATGTCGGGCTTGATCGCGTCGTCGCCCACCCGGGGGCCCCGGCTGGAGAACTCGGCGAGCTGGTCGTCGCGGTCCACCGCGCCGACGGCGAGCGCGGCGTCGGCGCTGGCCGGGGAGCCGACGGAGGCGTCCGACCCGGCGTTGCCGGCGGCGGTGACGAAGAGGGCGCCGGTCTGTGCGGTCAGCGTCTGCACCGCCTCCTCCAGCGGGTCGACCTCGGGGAAGTCCCAGCCGCTGAGGCTCATGTTGACCACGGTGGCCCGCTTGTCGACGGCGGCCCACTGCATCCCGGCCAGGATGGCCGAGTCGGTGCACCCGATGTCCTCGCAGACCTTGCCGTTGAGCAGCGTGGCATCCGGCGCGACGCCCTTGTACCGCCCACCCGACGCGGCGCCGCTGCCCGCGATGGTGGAGGCGACGTGGGTGCCGTGGCCGACCGTGTCCCGGTCGTCGGTGACCTCGGTGAAGTTGCGCGACTCGGCCACCTTGCCGGCCAGGTCGGGGTGGGTCGTGTCGACGCCGGTGTCCAGCACCGCGACGCTGACGCCCTTGCCGGTGAAGCCGGCCGACCAGGCGGTGGGCGCCCCGATCTGCGGGACGCTGTGGTCCAGGGTGACCCGACGCCGGCCGTCGAGCCAGATCCGCTCGACGCCCCCCGCCGCGCCGAGTCGGGTGCCGGTGGAGCCGGTCGTGACCGCCGACCACACCTGACCGGCGGTGGACTTGCCGGCGGTGAGTGCGGCGCCGCGGATCGCCGGCAGGTCCCGGGTCACCCGGGCGCCGGGCAGCGCGGCCACGCCGCGTCGGGCCTCCCCCGAGGCGTACGACACCAGTAGCGGCAGGTCGTCACGGCGGGCGTCGTCGTAGCCGGCGGAGATCAGCTCGGTGACGTCGAAGAGTCGCCGGTCGACCCGGCCGGCACGGATCAGCGCCAGCGCGTCCTGCGGCACCACGGTGAGGTGCCCGCGCTCCCGGCGTACCAGGAATCGCACCTCACTCCGGCCGGCGGCGGGCCGGACGGCGGCGTCGCCGGAGCCGGTGACGGTGACCCGGTCCCCGGTGACCAGGGTGACGGTGGTCGACGCGCCGGTCGGGCTGGACGGCTTCCCGGCCGGTCGGGACGCCTCGGCGCCCGCCGGTGCGGTCGGTGCGGCGGCCGAGGCGGCGGCCGGGGTGCCGAGCGCCAGGCCGAGCACCAGCCCGAGTGCGGCGGTCTTCCTTCTGGTTCTGTGCAACGGATCCTCCTCGTGAAGCGTCTTCATAGACGGGAGTCGCATTGACGGAGACCAGAATTACATACCGAGTATGCACAGGGAAAGTCCGGAATATGACGGTCCCCGCCCCTGGCGGGGGCCCGACCGGCGATGATCGCCCGGTGGCGTCCATGCGGGAACGAATGCTGGCCGGCGAGCCCTACATCGCCAACGAGCCCGAGATCGTCGCCGACCTCGACCGCGCCGCCCAGCTGATGGAACGCTTCAACACCACCGCCGCCACCGACCCGCAGGGGCGCCTGGCCGCGCTGCGCGAGCTGCTCGGCTCGGTCGGCGAGGACACCTGGATCCGTCCGCCCTTCCACTGCGACTACGGCTGGCAGATTCACCTCGGCCCGCGCTGCTTCGTGAACTTCAACGCGGTCTTCCTCGACGTCGCCCGGATCACCATCGGCGCCGACGTCCAGATCGGACCGAACGTCCAGCTGCTCACCCCCACCCACCCGATCGAGCCGGGCCCGCGCCGGGAGAAGTGGGAGGCGGCGAAGCCGATCACCATCGGCGACAACGTCTGGCTCGGTGGCGGGGCCATCGTGCTCGCCGGAGTGACCGTCGGCGCGAACACCGTGGTCGGCGCCGGCGCCGTCGTGACCAAGGACCTGCCACCGAACGTGGTCGCCGTCGGCAATCCCGCCCGCCTGGTGCGCACCCTCGAATAGCCGCTTGAGCTGCTGAAACAAGCAGACACACGGGTGGCCGGAACCGCGCACCAGGGTGCACTCTGGGTAGTGAGCGCGACACCAGGGGGCACGGATGGGCGATCGGGTGCTCGAACTACGGGTGCACGGGGTGTCCAACACCCCGCCCGACCAGCTCCTCGGGCTGCGGCCCGAACCCGCCGGAGCCGGCCCGCAACCCGCCCTGGTGGCCGGCGGCAAGGTCACCGGCTGCTACCGGTCCACCTCCGCCGGCCCGGACGACCCGATCACCGTCGAGGCGTACAGCTGGGGGCAGCTCACCTCCGGCGCGCGGACCGCGCGGGACGTCGAGCAGGCCCTGTGGACGGTGCTGCTCCCGTTCACCCTGGCCAACGTGGCCCTGCACGCCCGCCCCGACATCCCGCCGGACCCGCGAACGGAACACTGGGCCAGCCGCTCCGGCATCGCCGCCTGGCTGATCCGCCTCTTCTGCCTCAGCCTCACCGCCACCCTGGCGATCACCCTGACCGGCGTCGGCGTGGACCTGATCGCCTGGCAGTGCGTGGACCAGGACTGCCTGGGGCGCGTGCCCGGCCCGTGGGAGTTCCTCGGCCGCGGCTGGTGGCGGGCCGACGCCCACGCGCTCGCCGTCGGACTGCTGCTGCCGCTGGCCGTGCTGGCCGTGCTCGGCATGGTCGCCTGGCGCACCTACCAGTACGAGGCCGAGATGCCCGCCGAGCCGCGTCCCGCCCGCCGACCCGCCGCCGCCGGACCGGAGGTCGTCCCGCCCGCCGACCCGCCGCCGGCGGCGAACCCGTTGCAGGACCCGACCTTCTGGTGCGGCGAGGGGCAGCTGCGCCGGGCCGCCGTGCTGCACCTCTGCACCGGAGCGGCGATCGCCGCGTCGGTGCCGATCGCGGCGGTGCTCGTGATGGACCCGCCCCGGGGTACCCGGGCGATGGTCGCCTGGCCCACCGTCGCCGCCCTCGCCGCGGTGGTCGGGACGGCCGTCGTCGCGATCGGCCGGCCCTACCTGACCCGACGCCGCGGGGACACCCCGTTGGGCCGGTGGAGCACCGCCGTCGGGTCGCTGCTCGGCCTGGGGCTGGCCGGAACCTTCGTGCTCCTGGTCCTGCCCGACGGGCCCGCCGGGCGACCGCTGTCGCAGTTCCGGCTGCCGGCCGGCTGCACCGCGGCCCCCGACACGCCGGGCTGCCTGGCCGACCGGTCGCTGCCCGGGTACGACACGGCCGTCGCCTGGCTGGCCGCGTACCAGGTGCTGCTGCTGATCGCCATCGGCGCGGTCACCCGGTCGGGGCGACGCGCGCTGCTCGCCCCGGTCCTCGGCGCCGCGCTGCTGCCGCTCGGGGTGGGCTGGATCGAGGGCGGGCTGCCCGGGCTGCCGGCCGCCCCGCGGGGACTGAGCAGCTGGATGCTCGCCGTACCGGCGATCGCGGTCGCCGCGACCGGCCTGCTGCTGCCCCGGACCCGCGGCGACGCCGACCGGCAGCCCCCCGGCCCGTACACCGACCTGGCCTGGGGTGGTCGGGGCCCGGCCCTGATCGCCGGCGCCGGCTGGATGATGGCCATCGCCTACGGCGCCGGGCTGCTGCACCGGGTCGCCGAGCGGCTCAACGGCGACGCCGGGCCCGAACGGGTGATGCCGCCGCCGGCGGTGTTCTGGGCCGGGCTGGCCTTCGCCGTGGCGGTCGCCGCCCTCGTCGGCACCGGGATCCGCGCCGGCCTGCTCTTCAGCCGGCTGCGCCGCCAGGAGTACGCCGCGCTGACCCGGCCCGGGACCGTCCACTCCGCCCATGACCGGCGGCGCTGCCGCGACGTCAGCGGCTACCGGGCCCTGCACCGGCTGGTCGGCGAACACGCCGTCCGGCTGGTCGGCTGCTACACGGCAGTGGCGATGGTACTTGCCGCCCTCTGCTGCGCGGCGGCGCTGTCCCGCAGCCGTCCCGGCCCGGGGTCCGCCGTCGGCTGGCAGGCGGTGATCCACACCGTCGCGGACGTCGGCGACACGATGCTGGGCTGGCTGCCGGTGGTGGTCGCCGGGGTGGGGCTGCTGGTCTACCGCAACGACACCGTCCGCCGCTCGGTCGGCGTCGTCTGGGACGTCGGCACCTTCTGGCCCCGCGCCGCGCACCCACTGGCCCCGCCGAGCTACGCCGAGCGGGCGGTGCCCGAACTCCAGACCCGGGTCGCCGGGATCCTCGCGCTGTCCGAGCACGACCCGCGCCGGATGGACGGGGTGATCCTCTCCGGGCACAGCCAGGGGACCGTCATCTGCGTCTCGGTGCTGCTCCAACTGCCGGCCCGCTGGCACCGGCGGATCTGGTTCTTCTCCTACGGCTGCCAGCTCACCCGGCTCTACGGCCGGGTCTTCCCGGCGTACTTCGGGCCGGACCGGCTCCGGGTGCTCGCCGGCGCCCTCACCCGGCCCGACGGGTGCGTCGCCTGGACCAACTTCTGGCGCCCCACCGACCCGCTCGGCTGGCAGGTCACCGCCGGGGAGCGGGAGGTGCCGGTCGTCGACCCGGAGGCGCTGCATCCCAGCGGCGGGGAGATCGCCGACCCGCCCATCCGCAACCACAGCGGATATCCGGAGGCGGTGGAGTTCCAGCGGGAGCGGGCCATGGCCGCCCGGCTGCTGCGGCGCGGCGTCCCGTCACCCCGGCGGGGGGTCGGTTAGGCGTACCACCAGGTCGGCGTGGTTCGCGGTGTCGCGGACCAGGGCCGCGTTGGTCTCGTCGCTGCCGTACGCCCAGGCCGCCGCCTGCTCCGGCGTCCGCCCGTACGCCTCGTGCCGGGCGACGAGCCGGCGCAGCCGCGACTCCGCGTCCAGGTCGACGAACCACGCCTCGTGCAGCAACGCCCGCACGTCGTCCCACGGCGGGTCGCTGAGCAGCAGGTAGTTACCCTCGGTCACCACCAGCCGGACCGAGGGCGGCACCTCGATCGCCCCCGCCACCGGCTCCTCCAGGTCCCGGCGGAACAACGGGGCGTAGACCGCGGTCGGCTCCAGCCGTCGCAGTCGGCGCAGCAGCGAGACGTACCCGTTGGCGTCGAAGGTGTCCGCCGCGCCCTTGCGCGCGGCGCGGCCCAGCCGCTCCAACTCGGCCTGGGCCAGGTGGAAGCCGTCCATCGGCACCAGCCGGGCGGCCGGGCCGATCGCCGCGACGATCCGCTCGGCGAGAGTGGACTTGCCCGCCCCGGGCGCCCCGGCGATGCCGAGCAACTGCCGGGGCCCCGCCTCGGCCAGGGCACGGGCCCGGGCCACCAGGTCGTCGAGCGGGAGCGGGATGGCCTCGGGCATCAGGGCAGTACCGGGTCGCTGACGGTGAACCGGGCCCGCACCACGGCGTGCACGGTCTGCGGCTGCGGGTCGAGTTCCAGCTCCGGCGGCGCGCCCTTCGCCATCCGGTGGGAGAACGCCGCGCCGGCCATCGGGGCGAACCCCTCCTCCGCGTCGGCCAGCTCCAGCAGGGCGGTGACCCGGGCGCCCAACGCCTCGGCGTACTCCCGGGCGCGGCGCAGCGCGTCGGCGATGGCGGCGTGCCGGGCCTCCCGGTGGGCCGGGCTGTCCGGCCGCAGCGACCACCACGGGCCGGCCACCTCGACCTGCTCCTGGTCGGCCAGGCGGAGCATCAGTTCGGCGAGGACGGCGAAGTCGGTGACGGTGACGCTGGTGGTGACGCTGCCGTGGTAGCCGACCACCCGCTCGCCGGAGCGGTTGGTCTCGGGGCGTACCCGCAGGTCGCCGGCCTCCCGGCGGTCGAGCGCGGCGGCGTGCTCGTCGAGCAGCACCCGCACCGCGGCGGCCCGCTCGGCGAGCCGGGTCAGGGTGACCTCCCGGTCCCGCTCGCGGGCCGTCGCGGTCACCTGGAAGCGGGCCAGCTCGGGCGCGACCTCGCGGTACGCCTCACCGCGCACCGCCACGACCGGTCCGTCCGTCACGCCCTCACCCTAGCGGCGGGCCCGGTGGGCCGCCCGGTTCCACGGCCAACCGGCGGGCCACGTACTCGACCTGGTCACCGGTCGTCCGGCACCCGTCGAGGTACCCGCCGGCCGCGCCCAGCTCGAGCAGGAAGCGCAGCTCCGCGTCCCCGCTGCCGGCCAGCGGGAAGGCCCGCCGCAGCTCGACCGTCGGCCGGTCGGCCAGCGCGGCCCGGGCGTCGCGGCCCTCGCCGTGCCGGGCGGTGAGCGCGGCTCGGTCGTCGTCGCGCAGCGCGGCCGCCAGTTCGTCCAGGAAGACCGTGACCGAGGTCAGCGCAGCCAGCACCTCCGCCCGGTTGGCGAGCAGCATGTTCGCCGTCCGCTCCGGCGGCGTGCCGGCGACCCGGGTGCCGTCGCGGAAGCTGCCGGCGGCGAGGCCGAGGACGGCGTCGCGCAGCGGGGAGCGCTCGGCCGCGCCGGCGAGGGCGCCGGCGAGCAGGTGCGGCACGTGCGAGGCGAGCGCGACGACCGCGTCGTGCCGGTCGGCCGCCATCGGCACCACCCGGGCGGCGAACACCTCCATCACCAGCGCGGCGAGCCGGCGGAAGGCGGCCAGGCCGGGGCCGGGCGCGGGGCAGAGCACCCAGGCCGCGTCGTCGAAGAGGCCCGGCACGGCAGCGGTCAGGCCGGCCCGGTCGGTGCCCGCCATCGGGTGGCCGGGGACGAAGCGGTGGGTCAGCCCCTGCGCGGCCGCGAACGCGGCCAGCTCGGCCTTGGTGCTCCCGACGTCGGTGAGCAGGCAGTCCTCGCCGGTCGCCGCGGCCACCTCGACCAGGGTCCGCGGCAGGGTGGGCAGCGGCCCGCAGAGGAAGACCACGTCCCGGTCGGCCACCGCGTCGACCAGACGCTCCGGTGCCGGTACGCCGACCCGCCGGGCCTGCCGCCGGGTGGCCTCGTCCGGGTCCCAGCCGGCCACGTCCAGCCCGGCGGCGTGCAGCCGGAGCAGCACCGACCCGCCGATCAGCCCGGTGCCGACCACCGCCGCCCGGACCACGCCGCCGGCCCCGCCCATCGGCCCGTCAGGCCTGTGCGAGCCGCGCGGCGACCGCCGCGACGTGCACGTCGGACTCGGTCAGCGCGGCCCGGACGTGCTGCGCCCCGCCGGGGCCGTAGAAGACGCCCGCGGCGACCAGGATGCCGCGGCGGGCCAGCCAGTCCACCGTGGCCCAGCAGTCCTCGCCCCGGGTCATCCACAGGTAGAGCCCGGCCTCGGAGTGCTCCACGGCGAAGCCCGCCCCGGTGAACGCGGCGAGCAGCGTCTCCCGCCGGGCCCGGTAGCGTTCCCGCTGCTCGTCGGCGTGCGCCTGGTCGGCGAGCGCGGCCACCATGGCGGCCTGCACCGGCGCGGGCACGATCATGCCGGCGTGCTTGCGGATCTTGAGCAGCTCGGCCACCAGCGCCGGGTCGCCGGCGACGAAACCGGCCCGGTAGCCGGCCAGGTTGGAGCGCTTGGAGAGCGAGTGCACCGCCAGCACCGACTCGTACGACCCGCCGCAGACCTCGGGCGAGAGCACCGAGACCGGCTCGGCGTCGGCCGTCCAGCCCAGTGGCAGGTAGCACTCGTCGCTGGCCACCACGGCGCCCCGCTCGCGGGCCCAGTCGACCACCTTGCGCAGGTGGGCGGCGGGCAGCACCCGACCGGTCGGGTTGCCGGGCGAGTTGACCCAGACCAGGCGTACCCGGGAGGTCGGGCCGACCGCGGTCAGCGAGTCGGCGCGGACGGTGGTGGCGCCGGCGAGCCGGGCCCCGTCCTCGTACGTCGGGTAGGCGATCGACGGCACCACGACCACGTCACCGGGGCCGATCCCGAGCAGGGTGGGCAGCCAGGCGACCAGTTCCTTGGAGCCGATCGTGGGCAGGACGCCGAGCCCGTCGACCCCGGCCCGGCAGGCCCGGGCCACCCAGCCGGCGATGGCGTCGCGCAGCGCCGGGGTGCCCGCGGTCAGCGGGTACCCCGGGGCGTCGGACGCGTCCGCCAGCGCCTGCCGGATCACCGAGGGAACCGGGTCGACCGGCGTACCCATCGAGAGGTTGATCAGACCGTCCGGGTGCGCCGCGGCCACGGTCGCCGCGGCGTCCAGCGTGTCCCAGGTGAACTCGGGCAGCCGCGACGAGACCGGCGCGGGCCGGTTCAGTGGCCCTCTCCGCGCGGCGGCTGGGCGGCGACGAACGTCGCGTCCTTCTCCACCTTGCCGATCTTCGACGCGCCGCCCGGCGAGCCGAGGTCCTCGAAGAACTCGTAGTTGGCCCCGGTGTAGTCCTTCCACTGCTCCGGGACGTCGTCCTCGTAGAAGATCGCTTCCACCGGGCAGACCGGCTCACAGGCACCACAGTCGACGCACTCGTCGGGGTGGATGTAGAGCATCCGATTGCCCTCGTAAATGCAGTCGACCGGGCACTCCTCGATGCATGCCTTGTCGAGCACATCCACGCACGGCTCGGCGATGATGTAGGTCACCGGTCTTCTCCTCCGCAAGACTCGCCGCGATCACCCGCGACGGTAAGAGCCTAGTATCTCGCCGGGGAGGAGGTCGATCGTGCTCCGACAGCAGGACGTGGGCCACCGGATCGTGGTGCGCCGCATTGTGGGGATTCGTGAGGGCCGCCCCCTCTTCTCGGACGCTCTCGGCGAGCTGGTCGAGCTGACCGAGACCCATCTCACTCTCGCCACCGGGCAGGGCCGGCTGCGGGTGCCGGTGACCGAGGTGCACCGGGCCAAGCGGGTACCGCCGACCCGCCGGCCGACCGCCTCCGCCGTGATCGAGCTGGAGCTGGCCTCCGACGAGGCGTGGCCCGCCGCCGTCCGGGACCGGCTGGGCGACTGGCTGCTGCGCTCCGCCGCCGGCTGGTCCGGCCGGGCCAACTCGGCGCTGCCGGTGGGCGACCCGGACCGGCCGCTGCCGGCCGCGCTGGACGCGGTGGAACGCTGGTACGCCGACCAGGGGCAGCCGGCCATGGTGAACACCCCGCTCCCGCTGGCCGCGCCGGTCGGCGCGGAGCTGGACGCCCGGGGCTGGGGCAGCCGGCCGCCGGTGCTCGTGCAGACCGTCGCCCTCGCCGCGCTGCCGCCGGCCGCGCCGGCCCCGGCCGGCTCGCCGCCGGTCGAGCTGGCCGCCGCGCCGTCGGACGACTGGCTCGCGATCGCCGCCGGCCGCAAGGGCGGCCTCCCGGACGCCGCCCGGCACGTGCTCACCGCCGTGGACCGGGTCCGCTTCGCCCACCTGTACGCCGACGGCACGCTGGTCGCGGTCGGCCGGGGCACCGTCACCGGGCGGGGACGCTGGCTCGGGCTCAGCCTGATCGAGGTGGTGCCCGAGGCCCGGCGGCGCGGGCTGGCCGGCCGGGTGGTCCGGGCCCTGGTCGACTGGGGCGTGGCGGAGGGGGCGACGCACGCCTTCCTCCAGGTGGAGCAGCGCAACTCCGCCGCGGTGACCCTCTACCGGGGACTCGGCTTCACCACCCACCACACCTACCTGACCCGGGTCGCCCCGGGCTGAGCAAGATTCCCGCAGGTCGTTCGGGGTACCGGAGGAACTGGACGCGGCACGACGCACGTCGCGCCGCCTCCTTCGACCCCGGACCAGGAAGGACCTGCTCGATGGCCACGCGCAGCGGATCGGGACGCGCCAGCGCCTCGACGGCGACGAAGAACGTCCCCGGCAACCAGACCCCGAACACCCCCGACGTCAACGAGAGCGAGATCGCCCGCCTCAAGGTCGACCAACTCCGCGACCGACTCCGCCGACGCGGCATCACCGGCACCACCGACATGCGCAAGGAGGAGCTCGTCGACGCCCTGATCAAGGCGCTCCGCGAGGGCCGCACGACCACCGGCTCAGGCACGGGCCGCAGCTCACGGACGAATTCGGGCTCCCGAGGCGGCTCGGGCTCGCGCAACACCTCCGGCTCGGCGTCGGGCCGCAGCTCGGGGTCGGGCGGCAGCTCGGCGTCGGGTGGCAGCTCGGCGTCGGGTGGCGGGTCCGGGTCGCGGGGCGGCGGAACCGGCGAGCAGCCGGGCAACCAGACCCCGAACACCCCCGACGTCAACGAGAGCGAGATCGCCCGCCTCAAGGTCGACCAGCTCCGCGACCGACTCCGCCGACGCGGCGTCACCGGCACCACCGACATGCGCAAGGACGAACTCGTCGACGCACTGATCAAGGCGCTCCGCGAGGGCCGCACGACCACCGGCTCGGGCTCCAAGAGCTCGGGCTCCAAGAGCTCGGCGACCGGCGGCCGGTCGGCCGCCACCGACCGCGCCAACCCGCGTCGCCCTCGTCCCGACTCCCCTGAGGCGGAGTCGCCGGAGGTGGAGCTGGCGGAGGTGGAGCGGCGCGCGGCGGAACTGGCGGACGTCACGCCGCTGGCGGCGGAAGTCGAGGAGGTCGAGCGGCGGGCGGCGGAGCTGGAGGAAGCGGTGGCCGAGTCGACCGCGCCGGTGGCCGCGCCCGCGGACTCGACCGCACCTGACACGGCAGCGGACACGACCGTGCCGCCGTCGGCCGCGCCCCACCGGGAGCTGGGCTCCACCGCGACCCGGCCGGCGCTCCCGGCGTCCCCGTCGGACCAGGGCTCGGGCACCCGGGTTCCCCAACCCCGCTCGGGTGGCGGCGACGCGGGCGGGAACGCCACGGACCGGCAGCCGGTACGGACGCGCGCGGCGGAGGCTGGCTCGGGAACGACCGCCGACCGGGTGCGCACCTCGATGGTGCCGGCCGAGATGGAGCCGGTCGACGAGGTCGTCACCCCGGAGGGCACCGTCCTCACCGCCGAAGACGGGACGGCGGCCACCCCGCCGCTGCCGGGGACGAACGGCAGGGGTACGGCTTCCTCCCCCGCCCGCTAGCCGAGCGGCACCCCCGGGTCGGGCCCGCCATTACCGGCGGCGCCCGGCCCGTGGCCGACCGGAGAACACGACCGAGGGCGACCCCGCCCACCTGACCGACCCCAGCGGCCGAACGCTGGTGATCCACTCCGTATCGCCGAAGTGGCGGTATCGGGGCGGGCGCGATACCGCCGCTCCGCCGACACGGAGTCGATCACGCGTCGGCCGCGGCCAGATCCCGCCCGAGCTGGCTACGTCAGCGGCGGACGACGCGGCGCGGCTTGGCCGACTTGATCTCGGCGTACCGCTTGAGCTGCTGCGAGCGGTGGTCGAGGCCGAGCGCGGTGAGCAGCAGGTAGCCGACCGCCACGCCGGCTCCGGCGGCCAGCAGGTAGAGCCAGATCTGGGCGAAGAACAGCCCGGCGCCCCCGCCGAACGGGTTGTCGCCGACCAGCAGCGGCCCGACCAGCACGGTCAACAGCAGCGCCACCAGCACCGCCGCACCGACGTCGGCGCCCCAGGCGCCCACCGGGCGGGTACGGCCCTGCACGAAGACGACCCCGGCGAGGATCAGCCCGATCACCACGAACATGCCCAGCGATACCCGGTCGGCGGCGGTGTCGTTCCCGTCGAAGCCGAGCTTGATGATCACCCGAGCCGCCACGTTGACCGCGAACAGCGCCCCCGCGAGCACACCGACCGCGCGCCACCGATTCCCCATCGCACGCCTCCCGCCGTACCGCCCGCCCCACCGGCGAGCCTTCTGGCAGGAATGTCTACCACCACAGGCGGTGCGGCGTCATCACCCGTCGTGACGTCGTTGCGGCGGGCCGAGGATCTGCCGGAACGCCATCACCGCGAAGGTCATCGCGCCGGCGGTGATCATGCCCAGGCCGACCCAGTTGTCGCCGGCGACGAGCAGGTCGCCCTCGGTGGTGCGGACCGCCGCCACGGCCATCAGCACGAACCACGGCAACGCCGGCAGCGCCACCGCCCACTTGCGGCCGACCGTGGCGTACGCGAACCAGCTCACCGCGATCGCCGCGCCGATGGTGACCAGCACCGACACCCCGATCAGGTGACCGCCCACCCGGATGGTGGACAGCAGCAGCCCGAGCAGCGCCACCAGCACCCCGCCGACCACCGAGACCAGCCCGCCGGCGATCCGCAGGGCGACGTCGAGCAGCCGCGCGGACCGGCCCGGGGGCGGCGGGGTGACCTGCTCCTCGACCACCGTCATCGGCGCGGCGGGCAGGGTCACCGGAGCCCGGCCACCGCGACCGGGGAGCGATCGGTGTCGTCCGCGGCCAGCCCGGCGAAGAGGTCGTCCTCCCAGCCGTACGGGCCCTTGCCGGGGCCCTTCTCGCCCACCGCGAGGGTGAAGTACTCCACGCCCATGAACTCGGCGCCGAAGTTGCCGGCGATCGAGTACAGCCACGAGCTGGCCGGGATCTGGGTGGCGTGCGCGCGCATCGCCGCCTCCTTGGCGGCATGCTGGTCGGTGGCGTCGATCCGCGCGGCGATCTCCGGATCGGGCGTACCGAAGGGCAGCTCGTCTGCGCTGTCGATGCCGTCGAAGGGGTTGTCGGACGCCTCGGTGAAGGCGGTCAGGCCGGCCTCCAGCACGCTGCGCGGCATGGCCGTCCAGTAGACCTTGGCCGGGGCGAAGCCCTCGGCGGCGGCCAGCTCGTGCGCCCGCATCGCCACCCGGTGGGCCTGAATGTGGTCGGGGTGGCCGTAGAAGCCGTTCGGGTCGTACGTGATCATGACCTGCGGGCGGACCTCGCGCATGATCTCCACCAGGTGCCCGGCGGCCTCGTCGAGGTCGGCCTGCCAGAAGGCCCGGGGGTGCTCGTTGGTGGCGAGCCCCATCATGCCGGAGTCGCGGTAGCGGCCGGCGCCGCCGAGGAAGCGGTGGTCGGTGACGCCGAGCGCGGCACAGGCGGCCGCCAGCTCGCCGATCCGGTAGCCGCCGAGCTGGTCGGCCTCGGCGGCGGCGAGCTGCGCCAGCTCCGGCACGTGGATCTCGCCCTCCTCGCCGAGCGTGCAGGTCACCAGCGTGACGTGGGCGCCGCTGGCGGCGTACCAGGCCATCGTCGAGCCGGTGCCGATGGACTCGTCGTCGGGGTGCGCGTGAACCAGCAGAAGGCGTCGATCGGGCAGCGTCGTCACGTCCGTCACTCTAACCGGCGGTCTCCGTCCGCCGAGCCTGACGCGTCCGCCCAGGTCGGCCACATCACGTCGCGAGCCGCCCTACGATCTGGAGCTGTGGACTTTCCCGAGCTGGCCGCCCGTACCCGTCGGTTCAGCCACGGGGCGCCGCGCGCCGTTTCCGTGGCCGACGACGGTTCCCGGGTGGTCTTCCTCCGCTCGGGCGGTCCCGAGGACCCGGCCGAGCAACTCTGGTCGCTGGAGGTCGCCAGCGGCGAGGAGCGGCTGATCGCCGACCCGGCCGCGCTGCTCGGCGCCGACACCGAACCGGGCGCGCTCGCCCCCGGCGAGCGGGCACTGCGCGAACGGCTGCGGCTCAGCAGCGCCGGCATCGGCTCGTACGCCCTCGACGCCGCCGGCCGGGTGGCGGTCTTCGCGCTGGCCGGCCGGCTGTTCCGGGCCGACCTCGTGCACGGCGACGTGGTCGAGGTGGAGACCGTCGGGCCGGTGATCGACCCGCGGCCGGACCCGACCGGCGAGCGGCTGGCGTACGTCACCGACGCCGCCGAGGGGGTGCGCCGGGGCCAGCTGCGGGTGGTCGAGTCCGACGGCACCGACAGCCTGCTGGCCGGCGAGGACTCCGGCGTGACCTGGGGGCTGGCCGAGCACGTCGCGGCCGAGGAGTTCGACCGGTTCCGCGGCTACTGGTGGGCGCCGGACGGCCGGTCGGTGCTGGCCGCCCGGGTGGACGAGTCCCGGCTGCCGCGCTGGCACCTGCACGACCCGGCCGACCCGACGAGCCCGCCGACCACGGTCGCGTACCCCCGGGCCGGCGGGCCGAACGCCGAGGTCAGCCTGCACCTGCTCGACCTCGACGGCGGCTGGGTCGACGTGCACTGGGACCGGGAGACCTACCCCTACCTGGCCTCGGTGGGCTGGGCCGACGGCGGGCCGCTGATCACGGTGCTGCGCCGCTCGCAGCAGCACGGTCTGGTGCTGGCCGTGGACCCGCGCACCGGGGAGACCCAGGTGCACGCCGAGCTGGCCGACCCGCGCTGGGTGGAGCCGATCCCGGGCACGCCGGCGCACCTGCCGGACGGCCGGGTGCTGGTCGGCGGGGAGCTGGCCCACGACGGGTACGACGCCCGCTGCCTCTTCGCCGACGGCACCCTGCTCACCCCGCCCTCGCTCTACGTACGCCGGGTGGTGGGGCGGCTGCCCACCGGCGGCGGCCCGGCGGACCTGCTGGTCGAGGCGAGCGAGGGCGAGCCGAGCCAGCGCCACCTGTACCGGGTCCGCACGGTGATCGGCGGCGGCGTGGACGCCCGTCGGATGAGCGGCACCCCCGGCTGGCACACCGCCGCGGTCGGCGGGGACGTGCTGGTGGTGGGCACCGCCTCGCTGGACGACGCGGGGACGAGCTGGTCGGTCTGGCGCGGTGACCGGGAGGTGGCCCAGTTGCGCTCGCTGGCCGCCACCCCGCCGTACGCCCCGCGCCCGATGCTGGTCCGGGTGACCGACCGGCGGCTGCCGTCCGGCGTGCTCTACCCGAGCGACCACGTCAAGGGCACCCGGTTGCCGGTGCTGCTGGATGTGTACGGCGGCCCGGGGCACCAGGAGGTGGTGGCCGCCCGGGCGGCCTGGCTGGAACGGCAGTGGTGGGCCGACTCCGGCTTCGCGGTGGTGACCGTCGACAACCGGGGCACCCCGGGGGTGGCGCCCTCGTTCGAGAAGGCGGTACACCGCCGGCTGGCCGACGTGATCCTGGCCGACCAGGTGGACGCGCTGACCGCGCTGGCCGGCAAGCACCCGGACCTGGACCTGGACCGGGTGGCGATCCGGGGCTGGTCGTTCGGCGGCTGGCTGGCCGGGCTGGCCGTGCTGCGGCACCCGGAGCTGTTCCGCTGCGGCATCGCCGGCGCGCCGGTCACCGACTGGCACCTGTACGACACCGCCTACACCGAGCGCTACCTGGGCCTGCCGGACGACGGGATCGACGTGTACGGCCACCACTCGCTGGTGGAGCTGGCCGCCGAGCCGCTGCTCGAGTCGGAGCAGGCCCGGCCGCTGCTGCTGGTGCACGGCCTGGCCGACGACAACGTGGTGGCCGCGCACACGCTGCGGCTGTCGGCGGCGCTGCTGGCCACCGGGCGCCCGCACGCGGTGCTGCCGCTGACCGGGGCCAGCCATATGGCCGCCGACGGGCTGTCCGAGCGGCTGCTCCGGCTGGAGCTGGACTTCCTGCGTACGCACCTCTGACTCGCGGAAGGCCCCGGCCGACACCGTTGTCGACCGGGGCCCGTCCCTACCGCGAGTTACTGCTTGACGTACGCGTTCACGAAGGCCGGGTAGCCGAAGACGCTGGAGATGAAAACCCCGCCCGCCTTGGAGCCGTGCACGACGTAGGCCACGTCGACGTAGAGCGGCACCACCGGCGCGTGCTCCTTCATGATCCGCTCATCGAGCTTGCCCCACTCCGGGCCCTGGTCGGCCGGGGACATGGCCAGGATCCGGTCGAACTCGGCGTTGATGGCCGGGTCGTTGAAGTAGGACTGGTTGCTGTTGCCCTCGGCCTTGATCGACCGGCCGTCGTAGAGCACCGGCAGGATGGACGCGCCGCTCGGCCAGTCCGCCGCCCAGTTGCCGATGTACAGGTCCCAGGGGTTGTTCTTCTTCTTGATCTCGTCGAGCTTGGCGTCGTCCGGGATGTTCCGGATCGTGATCTTGAAGCCGGCCTTCTCCAGGTTGCTCTTGATCTGGGTGGCCATCTCCTGCTCCTCCGAGTCGTCGGAGGCGCCGAGGACGAGCTGCGGCGTCTGGCCGCCGAGCAGTTCCTTGGCCTTGTCGATGTCGCCGCTGGCGCCTGCCGGGTAGGCGTCGTACGCCTTGTAGCCGATCGTCGCCGGCGGCATCAGCGTGGTCAGCGGGGCCGCCACGGTGGAGCCACCGATGGTCTTGATCAGGCCGTCGCGGTCGATGGCGTAGTTGAGCGCCTGCCGGACCTTGAGGTCGGTGACCCGCTGGGTGTTGATGACCAGCTGGTTGGCGCTCGGCGTCGGGGAGAGGATGGTCCGCGACTTCAGGTTGGCGTCACCGGCGACCTTGGCCACCAGCGAGGCGGGCACGAAGTTCCACGCGACCGCGCTCTGGTCCGCGCCGTTGTCGGCGATCACCCGGTTGTTCGCGGCGTCGGCGGTCGGGCCGAACGTCCAGACGAACTGGTCCGGGTACTGGTGCCGCACCGGGTCGGTCTTCGGGTCCCAGTTCGGGTTGCGGTCCAGGGTCAGCTGCACGCCGACCTGGTGCTTGGCGACCTTGTACGGCCCCGACGAGAACGGCTTCTGGTCGAGGTTGACGCCGGTGTCCATCTCGGGCTTGAGCGGCGCGGTGGTCGGCAGCGAGACGGCGAACGGCAGGTCGCAGCGGGGCTTGGCGAACTCGAAGCGCAGGGTCTTCGGGTCCGGTGTGGTCAGGCCCGGGGGCAGCCCGGTCTTGTTCTTCTTGAAGTCCCACTTGGTGTCGAACTGCGGGCTGTCGACCAGCCACTCCTGAATGTAGGTCGGGCCGCCGGGCAGGTCCGGGTCGAAGGAGCGGGCGATGCCGTACGCGATCTCCTTGGCGGTGATCGCGCTGCCGTCCTCGAACTTCACCCCGTCCTTGATCTTGAATTCCCAGACCTTGCAGTCGTTGTTGACGTTGGTGCCGGGCGTCTCGGCCAGGTCACCGACGAGCACCAGGCCGCCCTTGCCGTCGTCCTTCCAGGTGGTCAGGTAGCGGGCGAAGAGCGGGTTGGCCATCAGGCCGGCGAACGAGTACGTCCGCTGCGGGTCCAGGTGGGAGATGGGGGTCTCCCGGATGATGCTGAAGGTGCCGCCCTTCTGGGCCCCCTCGACCTCGGCCGCCGGCCCCTGGGAGTCCTTCGGGTCGGTCGCGATCACCCCGGTCTGCTTCCGGTTGTTGTCCACCGACGGACCGTCGTCGGTGTTCTTCGTGCACGCGCCCAACGCCACAACCAGTGCGATGGCGCCGGATGCGGCTGCCGCCACCCGTGGTCGCATGTCGTACCTCCTCCACCGTGTGCTCTGCGGGCGCCGGGCGGGGAACCGCCGACGTCCCGAGGATCGTAAAGAAGAAAACCTTCGAGTTGTGTAACAGTTGTCGATAAATTTCAACGACTCGTACCTCGGGTGTCCGCTCCCGACCCGCGACGGCCTCAGCCCAGCCGGACCCGCGGGTCGATCGCGGCGTAGAGCAGGTCCACCACCAGGTTGGCGACCACCACGAAGAAGGCCGAGATCAGCACGGTGGCCATGATGGTGGGCAGGTCACCGCCCTTGACCGCGTCCACGGCGGTACGCCCCAGCCCGGTCAGGCCGAAGGTCAGCTCGGTGATCACCGTGCCGCCCAGCGCCCCGCCGACGTCCAACCCGGCGATGGTGACCACCGGGGTGATCGCCGCGCGCAGCGCGTGCCGCCCGTACACCTGGGGTTTGGCCAGGCCCTTGGCCCGCGCGGTCCGGACGAAGTCCTCCGAGAGCGTCTCCAGCATCTGCGCCCGGGACAGCCGGGCGTAGATGGCGGAGAAGAGGAAGGCCAGCGCGACCCAGGCGAGCACCAGCCCGCTCGCCCACCTGAGCGGGTTGTCGAGGATCGACGTGTAGCCGGGCACCGGCAGCAGCCGCGTGGTGTAGACGAAGACCAGCAGCAGCATCGCGCCGACGAAGTAGAGCTGCAACGAGGCGCCGGTCAGCGAGAAGCCGATCGCGGCCCGGTCCACCCAGGTGCCCCGGCGCAGCGCGGAGATCATGCCGAGGCCCACCCCGAGCAGCAACCAGAGGATCGCCGCCGGGATCACGATGCTCAGCGTCACCGGCAGCACCCGGGCGATGGTGTCGGAAACCGCCTCGTTGGCCACGTACGACCAGCCCAGGCAGGGGGCGTCACACCGCCCGCCCTGGGCGCTGCCCAGGTCCCGGCCGGTGAAGATGCCCTTCATGTAGCCGGCGTACTGGGTGACGAGCGGGTCGCGCAGCCCCAACTCCTGGCGTACCCGCTCCAGCCGCTCCGGGTTGCAGTTCTTCGGGCACATGCCGTTGACCGGGTCGCGGGGCAGCGCGAAGAACATCAGGAAGGTCAGCACGCTCACCACGAAGAGGGTGAGGGCGGCGGAGAAGATCCGCGTGATCAGGAAACGGGCCATGTCGGCACCCCTACCGCGACGACTTCGGGTCGAGCGCGTCGCGCAGCGCGTCCCCGAAGAGGTTGAAGGCCAGCACCAGCGCGAAGATGGTGACGCCGGGGAAGAAGACGTACGCCGGGTCGGTCTGGAGGTAGTCCAGGCTCCGGTAGATCATCCGGCCGAAGCTCGGCGTCTCGTCGGTCAGGCCGACCCCGATGAAGGCCAGCGCCGCCTCGCTGGTGATGAACTGCGGCACCGCCAGCGAGAAGGCCACCAGGATCGGCGCCCAGATGTTCGGCAGCAGTTGCCGGAAGAGCATGTGCCCCAGGCCGGCGCCGCTGGCCCGGGCCGCCTCGACGAACTCCCGCTCGCGCAGGGCGATCACCTGCCCGCGGACCAGCCGGGCGGTGCTGGTCCAGCCGAAGACCGCGAAGATCGCGATCAGCATCGCCACGCCGAACGCCTCGGGCACCGCGTCGCGCTCGCCGTAGAAGCGCAGCACCAGCGTCGGCATCAGGGCCAGCGCGATGATCAGGAACGGCATGGCCAGCACCAGGTCGGTGATCCAGGTGATCACCGCGTCGACCCAGCCGCCCAGGTAGCCGGCGACGACACCGAGCGTCACGCCGAGCGCGGTGCTGAGCACCGCCGCCGAGAAGGCGATCAGCAGGGAGGTCCGCAGCCCGTACACCATCCGGATGAAGATGTCCCGGCCGGTGCCGGGCTCCAGCCCGAACCAGTGCTCGCCGGAGATGCCGCCCAGGTAGCCCAGCGGCATGCCGCAGCACCGGTCCAGCTTGTCCTTGAAGTCCTCGCCGGGGCCGACGCCGTACACCATGGACAGCAGCGGGGCGATCAGCGCGACCACCACGAAGAAGACCAGCAGGGCGGCACTGACCCGGGCGGTCCGGTCCCGGCGCAGCCGGGCCAGGGCGAGCTGCCCGGGCGACCGGCCGACGACGCCTCTGCTCCGCGGCGCGTCGCCCTCGCCGCCGGACTCGATCTCGGCCAGCGCCACGCCCTCGACCGGGGACAGGCTCACTTCGCCACCTCCTCGCCGCTCGCGCCCACCGAACCGGCAGGGGGCGTTGACCTGGCCGGAGCCGCCGACTCCACCGACTCCGCTCGCCGCGCCGGGACGACCGGGCCGGCGGCGGCCACCGGGCCGACCTCCGGGCTCGTGCCGGCCGGCTCCCCTTCCGGGAAGTGGCAGGCGGTGGCCTGCCGGCCCCGGTCCCGGGGCGCCAGGGCCGGTTCCTCGGTGGCGCAGACGTCCTGCGCCTTCCAGCAGCGGGTCCGGAACCGGCAGCCCGAGGGCGGGTCCAGCGGTGTCGGGACGTCGCCGGCCAGCCGGATCCGCCCGGCCGGGCCGAGCGCCGTCACGTCCGGGATCGCCGACAGCAGGGCCCGGGTGTACGGATGCTGCGGCCGTTCGTAGATGTCGGTCCGGTCGCCGATCTCGACGATCCGGCCGAGGTACATGACGGCGACCCGCTGGCAGAAGTGCCGCACCACGGCCAGGTCGTGGGCGATGAACACGAACGCCAGGTCGAGGTCGCGTTGCAGGTCCCGGAGCAGGTTGATCACCTGCGCCTGGATCGAGACGTCCAGCGCGGAGACCGGCTCGTCGGCGACGATCAGCTTGGGCCGCAGCGCCAGCGCCCGGGCGATGCCGATGCGCTGCCGCTGCCCGCCGGAGAACTCGTGCGGGTAGCGGTTGTAGTGCTCCGGGTTCAGCCCGACCAGCTCCAGCAGTTCCTGCACCCGCTTGCGCACCCCGCCGGGCGGCTCGATGCCGTTGACCTGCAGCGGCATCGCCACGATCCGGCCCACGGTGTGCCGGGGGTTCAGCGAGGCGTACGGGTCCTGGAAGATGATCTGGAGGTCCTGCCGCAGCGGCCGCAGCTCCCGCCGCCGGGCGTGGGTGATGTCCCGGCCGGCGAACTCGATGGTCCCGGCGCTGGGCTCCAGCAGCCGCACCAGCATCCGGCCGGTGGTGGTCTTGCCGCAGCCGGACTCCCCGACCAGGCCCAGGGTCTCCCCCGGCCGCACGTCGAAGTCCAACCCGTCGACCGCCCGCACCAGCCCCCGGCTGCGCAGTCCGGTGCGCACCGGGAAGTGCTTGGTCAGCCCGCGCACCCGCAGCAGCGGTTCGGTCTCACTCATCGGGCCACCCCCACCTGTGCCACGTCCTCCTGGTAGAGCCGGGTGCGCTCCTGCGCCGACAGGTGACAGGCGACCAGGTGGCCGGCCTCGCCCGCCGGCCCCAGCTCGGGCACCTCGGTGCGCGAGCGGTCACCGTTGCGGCCGGCGTACCGGCAGCGCGGGTGGAACGCGCAGCCCGACGGCAGGTTGATCAGCGAGGGCGGCGTGCCGGGGATCGGCAGCAGGTCCGCGTCCGCGTCGCCGTGCAGCGAGGGCACGCTCGACAGCAACCCCCAGGTGTACGGGTGCTGCGGGCGCCGCAGCACCTGCTCGACCGTGCCCCGCTCGACCGCCCGGCCCCCGTACATGACCAGCACGTCGTCGGCGACCTGGGAGACCACGCCCAGGTCGTGGGTGATCAGGATGATCGCCGAGTGGAACTCGGCCTGCAGGTCGGTGAGCAGGTCCAGGATCTGCGCCTGCACGGTCACGTCGAGGGCGGTGGTCGGCTCGTCGGCGATCAGCAGGTCCGGGTCGTTGACCAGCGCCATCGCGATCATCGCCCGCTGCCGCATGCCGCCGGAGAACTCGTGCGGGTACTGGTCGAAGCGGCGCGCCGGCTGCGGGATGCCGACCCGGCCGAGCATGTCGACCGCCCGGGTACGCGCCTCCCGCCGGCCCGCCCCCGGGTGGTGCACCCGGTACGCCTCGGCGATCTGCCGGCCCACGGTGTAGTAGGGGTGCAGCGCCGACAGCGGGTCCTGGAAGATCATCGCCAGGTCGCGGCCGCGCAGCCGGCGCACCTCCTCGTCCCCGAGGCCGACCAGTTGCCGACCGCCGAGGGTGATCTCCCCGGTGATGGTGGTCCGCTTCGGGTCGTGCAGGCCCAGGATGGCCAGCGAGGTGACGCTCTTGCCCGAGCCGGACTCGCCGACGATGCCGAGGGTGCGCCCGCGCGCCACGTCGAAGGAGATCCCGTCCACGGCCCGGACCACGCCGTCGGTGGTGGCGAAACTGACCCGCAGGTCGTCGACGCGCAGGTGGGGCGCCTCGGCGGCGCGCTGCTCCGGCACGCCGGGGCGGTCGTCCGACTGCCCGGACGGCACGGATTCCGGACTGTCCACGACCGCCTCCCTCAGGTTGTAGAGAACCTACAACAAAGCTCCGAGGGTGAAAATAAGCTACAGCGGCGGAGCTGTCAGCGGGCCACAGCGTAACGAGTCGACAACGGGCGTGAACAGCCCTCACCAGGACATCCACCGCGGCAACTCGATGTCGTCGGCCCACGCTCGCACGTCAGGTGCGACGATGGTCGCGGCGGGCACGGAAGGATTCGACGCCAGAGAGGTGGAGGTGACGATGACCGCGGCGGTGTTCGACCACGACGGCCCGTGGACCGAAGAGGAGTACCTCGCCCTCGGCGAGACGCAGCAACGCGTCGAACTCTTCGACGGGAGCCTCCACGTGACCCCAGCCCCCACTCCACGCCACCAGCGCATCTCGCGCAAACTGGGCAACATCCTCGAAGCTGCGGCCGAGACCGCCGGGCTAGAACTCCTGGAGGCGGTGAACGTCCGGCTCCGACCGGGCCGGATCCCCATTCCCGATCTCGTCATCACCGGGCCGGTCGACCTGGACGAACTCATCATCGACGCGGTCGACGTCCGGCTCATCTGCGAGATCATCTCGCCGAGCAACGCGGCCACCGACAAGGTGCTCAAGATGCACTACTACGCCGCCGCCGGCATCGAGTGGTACCTCCTCATCGAGCAGGAGACCGGCACGTTGCACCTCTACCGGCGGCAGGGCAGCCACTACGTGGAGCAGTCGGTGACCAAGCCAGGTGACACGTTGGAGCTGAGCGAGCCGGTGAAGGCCACCATCCGGCCGGAGGAGCTCGTCCCCTGACGAAGGTCGGTCGGCTCGCCTAGGGTCGGGCGCATGACCGAGTTCGACGCGGCCTCCGCCGCCGTCCAGGCCGCCCTCGACGCGGGCGCCCGGTACGTGGACGCCCGGGTGATGCACCGCCGCTACGAGTCGATGTCGGCCCGCAACGGCGCCATCGAAGAGCTGACCCAGGACGAGAGCATCGGCCTGGGGGTGCGGGCGCTGGTCGGGTCGAGCTGGGGCTTCCACGCCGTACCCGAGCTGTCCGACGCCGCGGCCCGCGATGCCGGCCGGCGCGCCGCGGCGGTCGCCGCCGCGAGCGCGCGGGTGCCCGGCCCGCCGATCGACCTGGTGCCGACCGAGGCGGCCGTGGCGAGCTGGGCCTCCGAATGCCGGGTCGACCCGCTCGGGGTCGCCCTCTCCGCCAAGGGCGACCTGCTGGTCGGGGCCACCGCGACGATGCGGGAGCACGGCGCCGACCTGGCCGAGGGGCTCTACCAGGTCTGGGACACCGCCAAGTGGTTCGTCTCCAGCGAGGGGCACCGGATCGATCAGCGCATCCGCGAGTGCGGCGGCGGCATCTCGGCCACCTCGATCGGTGACGGGGAGACCCAGCGCCGCTCCTACCCCAGTTACCGCGGCCAGTACGGCACCACCGGCTGGGAGTTGGTCGAGTCGCTGGACCTCGCGGCGCACGCCGCCCGCATCGCCGAGGAGTCCCGGGCCCTGCTCACCGCGCCCGAGTGCCCGGCCGGCGAGACCGACCTCATCCTCGGCGGCGAACAGCTCGCCCTGCAGATCCACGAGTCGGTCGGCCACGCCATCGAGCTGGACCGCATCCTCGGCTGGGAGGCCGCCTTCGCCGGCACGTCCTGGTTGGACCTCGCCCAGCTCGGCACGCTGCGCTACGGCTCCGAGCTGATGAACGTCACCATCGACCCGACCATCCCCGGCGCGCTGGGCAGCTTCGGCTTCGACGACGAGGGCTCCCCGGCGGTCAAGCGGGACGCGGTCCGCGAGGGGCGCTGGGTGGGGGTGCTCGCCGGCCGGGACTCGGCCGCGGTCGCCGGTCTCGACTACGGCGGCAGCGTACGGGCCGACGGCTGGGCCCGGCTGCCGATGGTGCGGATGACCAACGTCGGCCTGGAGCCCGGCCCGCACACCCTCGACGAGATCATCGCCGCCACCGACGACGGCGTGCTGATGGACGTCAACCGCTCCTGGTCGATCGACGACAAGCGGCTCAACTTCCAGTTCGGCTGCGAGATCGGCTGGGAGGTGAAGAAGGGCCGGCGCGGGCGGATGCTGCGCAACCCCACCTACACCGGCATCGGCCCGCTCTTCTGGCGCTCGATGGACATGCTCTCCGCCGAGACCGTCTCCTGGGGCACGCCCAACTGCGGGAAGGGCCAGCCCGGCCAGGTCGGCCACACCGGCCACCCGGCCGCCCCGGCCCGCTTCCGTTCCGTCCGAGTGGGGGTGCACGCATGACCGAGCTGGACGTCGCCGGTCAGGTGGTGGAGCTGGTCCACCGGCTGGCCGGCTTTGACGCGCAGGCCGAGGTGGCGGTGACCCGGCACGACCTGGCGCTGACCCGGTTCGCCAACTCCTTCATCCACCAGAACGTGGCCGAGTCCGGTGTCGCGGTGCGGCTGCGCCTGCACGTCGACGGCCGGACCGCCGCCGGCGGTGGCAGCCTGGTCGACGCCGACGGCCTGCACGCGCTGGTCGAACGGACGGTGGCGGCGGCGCGGCTCTGCCCGCCGGACCCGGCCTGGCCGGGGTTGACCCCGCCCACGGCGGTGCGCTCCAGCGGCCTGCTCGACGAGGACACCGCCTACGCCGAGCCGGACGCGCGGGCCAACCGGGTCCGCGCCTTCGTCGACGCGGTGGGCGGCCTCGAGGCGGCCGGCTACTGCCGGACGTCGTACCGGTCCGGGGCGTTCGCCAACACCGCCGGCCACACCGCGCAGGGCCGCACCACCGAGGCGGCGATGGACGGCATCGCCCGCGCCGGCGGCGCGGACGGGGTGGCCCGGCTCTGCACCGACCGCCTGGCCGACCTCGACGGGGCGGCGCTGGGCGCCCGGGCCGCCGGCAAGGCGCGCGCCGCCGCCGACCCGGTGGAGCTGCCCCCGGGCCGGTACGAGGTGGTGCTGGAGCCAGCGGCCGTGGGTGACCTGCTGCAGAACTTCGCCTGGTACGGCTTCAACGGCAAGCGGTACGCCGAGCGGCAGTCCTTCGCCGAGCCGGGCACCGCCCAGTTCGACCCGTCGGTGACCCTGGTCGACGACCCGCTGCACGCCTCCGCCCTCCCGTACGACCTGGAGGGCACCGCCCGGCGGGCGCTGTCGCTGGTCGAGGGCGGGGTGACCCGCGCGGTGGCACACGACCGGCGCAGCGGCGCCGAGGTGGGCACCGGGTCCACCGGCCACGGCATGGTCGGCGCGTCCACCTTCGGCCCGATCCCGCGCAACCTCCGCCTGCTCGCCGCGGCCGGCCCGGCCGGGCGGCCCGACGGCGGCGCCGAGGTCACGCCCGGGGCGGGGGCGGACGGGGCGGTGGCGGACGCGGACACTGCCGCGCTGGTCGCCGGGATGGAGCGCGGGCTGCTGGTCAGCGACTTCTGGTACACCCGGGTGCTCGATCCGAAGAGTCTGGTGATCACGGGGCTGACCCGCAACGGGGTGTGGCTGGTCGAGGACGGCGTACCGACCCGGGCGGTCCGCGACTTCCGGTTCACCGAGTCGTACCCGCGGGCGCTGGCGCCGGGCGCGTTGCTCGGCCTCGGGCGACGGCCGGTCCGCCAGCCGGACCGGCTGGACGGGGTCTGGTGGGAGGCGCCGGCGCTGCGCCTGGCGGCGTGGAACTTCACCGGCGGCGCCTCCGGCTGACCGTCCGGCGTCGACCGGAGACGATCTTTTCCAGCCGACGAACATTGATCATGCTCCGGGTCTTTCCAACGTGCGGGACACACGGGACACTGCGTTGCGCGGCCGGGCCGTGGAGATCGGCGTAACGTGTGTCACTTAGCTGCGCCGTCATGCCGGTGCGGTCGTTGGTGTGCGCAAAGACGTGGCAGTGGACCCAGTCCCACCGGTCCGCTGACCGAACGGAACGTGATCCGCCGCCCGCGAGGGCCCCGTCAGGGAGACGACTCGAATGACATCAACGGCAACGAGGCCGCTGGCGCGGGCGCGCGCCGCCATCGCGGCGAAGACGTTGCGGACCGACCGGTGGTGGCTCGCCCCACTGCTCACCTTCCTCGGGCTCAGCGCCTGGGTCGCGTACGCGACGGTCCGGGTCTTCATGCACAAGTGGTACTGGGTCGACGCGTACCACTACCTGACCCCGTTCTACTCTCCCTGCGTCACCGAGCGGTGCACCGAGGGCTCCTCGCACTTCGGCAGCTTCCTGCCCGGCTGGTGGATCATCCCGGACGCCGCGCTGACCCTGCCGTTCCTGCTGTTGTTCCGGTTGACCTGCTACTACTACCGCAAGGCGTACTACCGCTCGTTCTGGCTGTCGCCGCCGGCGTGCGCGGTGCCGGACGGGCACAAGGCGTACAGCGGCGAGACCCGGTTCCCGCTGCTCGGGCAGAACCTGCACCGCTACTTCTTCTACGCCGCCGCGATCATCTCGCTGATCAACACCTGGGACGCGATCCTGGCCTTCCACTCGCCGAAGGGCTTCGGCTTCGGGCTGGGCAACCTCATCCTGCTCGGCAACGTGGTGATGCTGTGGGCGTACACCATCTCCTGCCACTCCTGCCGGCACATCATCGGCGGGCGGCTCAAGCACTTCTCGAAGGCTCCGATGCGGTACAAGGCCTGGACCTTCGTCTCCGCCCTGAACGTCCGGCACATGCAGCTCGCCTGGATCACCCTCGGCACCCTCGCCCTGACGGACTTCTACGTCATGGCGGTCGCGGCCGGCTGGTTCAACGACCTGCGGTTCATCAACTAGAGGGCGCCTGGACATGACGACTACCACTCGCATCGAACGACACCACTACGACGTCGTCGTGATCGGAGCCGGCGGCGCCGGCCTGCGCGCGGCGATCGAGGCCCGGCTGGCGGGCAAGAAGACCGCCATCATCTCCAAGTCGCTCTTCGGCAAGGCGCACACCGTGATGGCCGAGGGTGGCGCGGCGGCCGCCATGGGGAACGTGAACAACCGGGACAACTGGCAGGTCCACTTCCGCGACACCATGCGCGGCGGCAAGTTCCTCAACAACTTCCGGATGGCCGAGCTGCACGCGAAGGAGTCGCCGCAGCGGATCTGGGAGCTGGAGACGTACGGGGCGCTCTTCGACCGCACCAAGGACGGGAAGATCTCCCAGCGCAACTTCGGCGGTCACGAGTACCCGCGGCTGGCGCACGTCGGCGACCGCACCGGCCTGGAGCTGATCCGCACCCTCCAGCAGAAGATCGTCTCCCTCCAGCAGGAGGACAAGCGCGACCACGGCGACTACGAGGCCCGGATCAAGGTCTTCTCCGAGACCACGATCACCGAGCTGCTGCTCGACGGTGACCGGGTCGCCGGCGCGTTCGGCTACTACCGGGAGTCCGGCGAGTTCGTCCTCTTCGAGGCACCGGCGGTGGTGCTGGCCACCGGCGGCGTCGGCCGGTCCTACAAGGTCACCTCGAACTCCTGGGAGTACACCGGGGACGGTCACGCGCTGGCGCTGCGCGCCGGGGCGACGCTGATCAACATGGAGTTCCTCCAGTTCCATCCCACCGGCATGGTCTGGCCGCCCTCGGTGAAGGGCATCCTGGTCACCGAGTCGGTGCGCGGCGACGGCGGCGTGCTGAAGAACTCCGAGGGCAAGCGGTTCATGTTCGACTACGTCCCCGACGTCTTCCGCAAGCAGTACGCGGAGACCGAGGAGGAGGCGGACCGCTGGTACACCGACCCGGACAACAACCGGCGCCCACCGGAGCTGCTCCCCCGCGACGAGGTCGCCCGCGCGATCAACAGCGAGGTCAAGGCCGGCCGGGGTACGCCCGCGGGCGGCGTCTACCTGGACATCGCCTCCCGCCGCTCGGCCGAGGAGATCCGTCGCCGGCTGCCCTCGATGTACCACCAGTTCAAGGAGCTGGCCGACGTCGACATCACCGCCGAGCCGATGGAGGTCGGCCCGACCTGTCACTACGTGATGGGTGGCGTGGAGGTGGACCCGGACTCGGGCGCCGCGTACGGCACCGTGCGCGGGCTCTTCGCCGCGGGTGAGGTCTCCGGGGGCATGCACGGCTCGAACCGGCTCGGCGGCAATTCCCTGTCCGACCTGCTGGTCTTCGGCAAGCGGGCCGGGGGGCACGCGGCGTCGTACGCCGAGCAGCTCGGCGCGCGGCCGAAGGTGTCGATCGGCGCGGTGGAGGCGGCGGTGGAGACGGCGCTGGCACCGCTGCAGCGGGACACCGGCGAGAGCCCGTACACCCTTCAGCAGGACCTCCAGGCGGTGATGGGGGATCTGGTCGGGATCATCCGGCGGGAGGGTGAGCTGGTCGACGCGCTGCGCCGGCTGGCGGAGCTGCGTGAGCGGGTGGCCAAGGTCAGCGCCAGCGGCGGCCGGCGCTACAACCCGGGCTGGCACCTGGCCCTGGACCTGCGCAACATGCTGGTGGTGTCGGAGTGCACCGCGAAGGCGGCGCTGGAGCGGCAGGAGTCCCGCGGCGGGCACACCCGGGAGGACTTCCCGGCGATGGAGCCGAAGTGGCGGAGGGTCAACCTGGTCTGCTCGCTGGACGGCGACACCGTACGCCTGGACCACAAGCCGCTGCCGACGATGCGGCCGGAGCTGATCGGCCTCTTCGACCGTGCCGAGCTGGCCAAGTACCTGACCGACGAGGAGCTCGCGGAGTTCGACGCCCTCGCTGAGGAGGCGGGCAAGTAATGGGCAACAAGCGACAGTTCCGGATCTGGCGGGGCGACGAGACCGGCGGCGACCTGCAGGACTACACGGTCGAGGTGAACGAGGGCGAGGTGGTCCTCGACGTCATCCACCGGCTCCAGGCCACCGACGCGCCCGACCTCGCCTGCCGGTGGAACTGCAAGGCGGGCAAGTGCGGCTCCTGCTCGATGGAGATCAACGGCAAGCCGCGGCTGAGCTGCATGACCCGGATGTCGACCTTCGAGGAGGCCGAGACGGTCACGGTGACCCCGCTGCGCACCTTCCCGGTCATCCGGGACCTGGTCACCGACGTCTCGTTCAACTACGAGAAGGCCCGGGAGATGCCGGCCTTCGCGCCGCCGGCCGACGTGGCGCCCGGGGACTACCGGATGCAGCAGGTCGACGTGGAGCGCTCGCAGGAGTTCCGCAAGTGCATCGAGTGCTTCCTGTGCCAGACCGTCTGCCACGTGATCCGCGACCACGAGGAGAACAAGCAGGCCTTCGCCGGCCCCCGGTTCTTCATCCGGGCGGCGGAGCTGGACATGCACCCGCTGGACGCGAAGACGGACCGCAAGGATTACGCGCAGGCCGAGCAGGGGCTGGGCTTCTGCAACATCACCAAGTGCTGCACCGAGGTCTGCCCCGAGCACATCAAGATCACGGACAACGGGATCATCCCCATGAAGGAGCGGGTCGTCGACCGCAGGTACGATCCCCTCGTGTGGCTTGGTAGCAAGATCTTCCGTCGGGGTGACACGCCCCAGAGCACCGCGGGCAGCGCGGGGAAGGAGTCCGCGGTGCACAGCGGCGCTCGTCAGAGTGGGGTCCACTCGCACGCGGGAGGTTCGCACGATCCGCTCGCCGAGGTGCAGGCCCAGCAGGGTGTGAACTGGCACCGCGAGGTCCCGCACCCGACCGCCCCGGCGGTCGACGCCACCGGCCGGCTGCCGCTGACGGAGCTGACCTTCGACCGGGCGGCGGCGCCGTCCCCGTTCGGCGACGACGTCACCTTCCCGCTGCCGCCGGAGCACCTCAACTTCGCTCACCCGAGCCAGGACGAGAAGCACTGATCAGGGCAAGCATCGACGGGGGCCGCGGCGACAGCCGCCGGCCCCCGTCCCCTTTCCGCCCCCCTGTCGCTTTCCCCGCCTCGTCCCGGGGTCAGGGGGCGGTCAGGAGGAGGGGGCGGAGGGCGGCGACGATGGGGGCGTCGGCGGGGAGCCAGATGACGGTGTCCAGCTCGGCGGCGGAGAGCCAGCGCATGGCCTGGTGCTCCAGCGCCTTCGGCTGGTCGTCGTGCAGGAGCCGGGCCGCGTACACCTTGAGCACCGAGCGGCCGTGGGCCATCCGGACGTCGCGCCCCACGCGGTCGCCGATCTCGACGCGTACGGCCAACTCCTCGGCGCACTCACGGGCCAGCGCGGCGGTCTCGCTCTCGCCCGGCTCGACCTTGCCGCCGGGGAACTCGTACATCCCGGCCACCTCCGGCGGCGCCGACCGCGCGCAGGCCAGCACCCGCCCGTCGCGGATGATCGCCGCCCCGACGATCACCTTCGGCTCGCGCCGCTCGTCCTGTCCGCTTCCGCCTACCCGTTCGGTCCGCACGGGCGTCCAGCGTGCCAGATCAATCGTCGGTTTGGGTACCGTCCCCGACCGGTAGGTCAGCAGAACACGGAAGTGTGGGCGTGGACACACCGTCCCACTGACGACAGACTAGGGAACATCGCGAGGGACACGGGACGGCGACGATTTGGCCACAAGCCGGCAACGACGCCTGGGAGGTGCGGTGATGCGCGGGCTGTTCAACACCCGGGCGAAGCACGACTACCTCAGCGACGCGCTGACGCTCCTCACCGGTTGGACCCGGGAGGGTGAGCAGATCCGGCGGACCCTCGTGATGGACGACACCCAGCACGCGGCGCTGACCGAACGCGTCAAGGTGGTCGCGGACGCGCTCCGGCTACGTCCCGAGATCAGTCGCCGGGACGAGGAGACCCAGATCCGGGTCGGGCATGGCGACGGTGAGCCGCTGACCGAGGGCGAGGTCCTGCTGGCGGCCCGCATCGAGGACGCGTACCGGGCGGTCACCGCTTCCTGAGCGGCGCCCGTCGAGGCCCCAGCCCGGTGGCAGGTGTCCATCGTCGGCCCCCGTCCCCCACCGCCGAGGTGATCGGCGGCGTCGCTGCCAGCCTAGGGCTCACCGCCCGGCCTCGCCGGAACGTGCGGGACCGGGCCGGCCGAGTGGCCGGTCGGCAAGGTCCCTCGCCCCCTCCTGAAACTTTCCTGAAAATCTGTCGTTTCGGTGAAGTCACCCAGGGTACAAGCTTTGGCACGGGCAGGCAGAAAGAGCCCGTAGAGGACCAAACACCCCGAAGTTATCCCCCTTGGAGCTGACATGACCACGCCCACCGGCACCAACGTCACCACCCACGGCGTGGACCACCACGGCGACCACCTCGGTCACCACGACGTGCGGGTCGCCCGTCGGCACGGCGACGAGACCAAGCCTTCGTGGAAGACCACCGAGCTCGCCGTCTACCTGCTCTCCGTGATCGGCGTGCTGATCGCCTCGAACGCCGTCGGCGACGGCGCCGCCAACAACGGCGGGGACTACTTCGCCGCCGACAAGGCCTGGTGGTACATCACCCTGCTGACCATCGGTTACCTGGTCAGCCGGGGCCTGGCGAAGTCGGGCAGCCGCACCCGCGACGACGACCCGCGCACCAACCACTGACGACCGCACCTCCGCAGCCCCGCCGCGCCGCGTCCCCCGACGCGACCGGCGGGGCTCGCGCCTGTCAGCGCGCCGGTTCGCCCTGCACGGTGGACAGACCCAGGGCCCGGCGTACGGCCAGCTCCGTCTGCGGCTCGCGACGCTGCTCGGCCTGCGCCACCAACCGGAGCGTCTGGTCACGGTCGGCGGACTTCTCGGCGTCCCGCCAGTACGCCGCGGCCTCCTGCGCCTCGGCGATCAGCTTCTCCATCGGCTCCTTGACCTGCGCCGGCCACGTCTGGGCGCTGAGCGCGAGCCAGAACCGGCCGTTGGCCGTCGCCGTGCGGGCCACCATGGCGCGCAGCTCGGCCGGCGCGGCGGTCGGGCCCTGGGCGGCGAGGACGGCCCGGGCCTCGTCGAGCTCGCGGGTCGCCATCAGGTAGGCCAGCTGCTCGGGGCGGACCACGGTGGCGTCCTGGCGCAGCTGCCGGGTCAACGGCGTCGACCCGGCGGCCAGATAGCAGGTGATCTGCGGATAGGTCGGCCACTCGACCCGCGACGGGACGTACCAGCGCAGCCGCACGTCCGGCGGGAGCGAGAGCGGGTCGAGGACATAGCTGCGCTGCTGCTGCCGGCAGGCCGTCTCGGCCCGCGCCGACAGCGCGGCCGTGCCCGGGTACGCCTCGCCGGCGTGCCGAACGTAGGCGGGCAGGCGGTCGACCAGCTCCGCGTCGTGCGGCGCGGTGCAGGGCACCGTGGTGACCTCCTCCGGCGCGGTGCGCGTACCCGTGGGGGTGTCGTCGACGCGGAAGCAGTCACCCGCCCGCAGCCCTCGGACGCCGACCGGCGGGTCGGGCCGGGACACCACCTGAGTGAGGACCAGTACCAGCGCCAGCGCCCAGACGCCGCAGAGCACCAGCCCGGCGACCGCCAGGCCCCGGCCCCGCTCCCCGGTCCGCCTGATCCGGCGCAGCGCGACCACCCCGAGCACCGCCCCCAGCACGCCGCCGAGCAGTCCGAGGACGAAGGCGGCGATCGCCAGGCGGTTCAGCCGCCCGTGCGACGCCCGGGGCCCCGCCCACGGCTCCCACTCGCCCCCGGCCGCCTCGACGAGGCCGGGCGACGCCGGTTGCCTCGACCTGGTCTCATCCATGGTCATGTCGCGTTCCTTCCCCCGTGTCCCCGGTGCGGCGTGCAGACTAGTCGACCGGGCCGGCTGGCGTCCGCTTCCTACCGTGGGATCCATGGCCAATGCGACGTACGACCGCAAGGAGCAGTTCCAGCAGATCCAGAGTGGACTGCTCGACGGAGAGCAGATCATCGCCGTCTACGACGCCGTCGGCACCGGCACCGGGTTCATCGGGCTCACCGACCGGCGCGTGATCATCCAGGACCGGTCGTTCATCGGCAAGCGGTACGCCATCACCAGCATCCCGTACTCGAAGATCACCAGCGTGAGCGTGGTGAGCAACAAGTCGTGGGGCGGCTCGTTCTTCTCCACCGGAGCGATCGCCGTCCACGTCGGCACGCACACCTACGAGGTGGAGTTCCGGGGCGCGCAGAAGAGCCACCACGTGCACAACGTGATCCTGCACTACATCTCCTGACTCCCCATTGGCGCGACCCTGGCAGGCTCGTGGCATGTCTCAGGCGACAGACCACGACCGCATACGCCGGAGCTACGACACGGTGGCCGAGGCGTACTGGGAACGCATCGGCGACGAACTGGCCGGCAAGCCCCTCGACCGGGCGCTGCTCGCGGCCCTCGTCGAGGGGGTCGGCGACGCTCCGGTGGCCGACCTCGGGTGCGGACCCGGGCACGTGGCGGCCTGGCTGGCGGAGCGCGGCGTCACCGCCGTCGGCGTCGACCTCTCCCCCGCGATGGTCGCCGCCGGCCGGCGCAGGTACCCGGAGGTGGAGTTCCGCCAGGGCGACCTGCTGAGCCTGCCGGCGGCGGACGGCGAGTTCGGCGCGGCGGTGGCGCTCTACTCGGTCATCCACCTGCGCCCGGCGGAGCTGCGGCCGGCGTTCGCCGAGATGCGGCGGGTGCTGCGGCCCGGCGGCTCGCTGCTGGTCGCGTTCCACCTGGGCACCGAGGTGCAGCGGCTGACCGACTGGTGGGGCCTTGAGGTCGATGTGGACTTCCACTACCACGAGGTGGAGACCGTCGCCGGGGCACTGCGCGAGGCCGGTTTCACCGAGGAGGCCCGGCTGGAACGGGCACACCACCCGCAGGAGGGCGAGACGCAGCGCTGCTACCTGCTGGTCCGGCGCCCGGACGAGGGGACGAGCTGAGCGGGCGTGTCGGGGGCCGTCGCCAGGGTGCGGCGATGACCGGAGAACAGCTCACGCCCCCGCCCTGCTGCGGGAGGCCCACGCCGGTGGCTTCGACTACGCCGGCGGCGACGGCATCGATTTCGAGCCGGTGATCGACTTTCTCTGCCGCTGAGGCCGGGTCGGTCCGGGGCGCCACACGGTGTGAGTTGGCGCCCCCACGACTCGTTGCCGGTTGGCTAGGGTGCTCGGGTGCGTAGATCGGCTTCCGTCCTGGCCGCGCTCCTGGCGGCCGCCCTGCTGAGCGGCTGCACCGGCGGGCCCTCGGCCGAGGACCGGCCCGTGAACCTGAAGGCCCGGGTGTTCCTGAGCACCGACGCCAGTGACGCCCAGGCGAAGGCCGTCGAGACCCACCTGCGCGGCGTCCCGGACATCACCGGCCTGACCTTCATCACCCGCGAGCTGGCGTACGAGAGGATGCGAGCGGACCTGAAGGACCGTCCGGACCTGCTGGAGACGCTCACGCCCGGGCACATGCCGCAGTCGTACGAGTTCACCATGCCGACCCGCCGGATCTTCGAGCGCACCTACCAGGGGCCGCTCCGCGGTGAACTACGAAAGCTCGACGGCGTCGACTCGATCGTCTTCCCGGGCAGGAAGTCGCAGCCGTCGGTGGACGAGTGCGTGATGAGCGTCCGTACGGCGGCCGATCCGGCGCCGAAGCTCGACATCGTCGTCTTCCTCATGAACGAGGCGTCCGAGGCGGAGAGGCAGGCGGTGCAGTCACGCCTGCGCGCGGTGCCGGGCGCGAGCGACGTACGGCTGCGCAGCCGGGAGGAGGGGTACGAGATCCTCAAGGAGAGCTACCGGGACGTCGCCCCCGAGATCGCCGCCTCTGCCAAGCCGGAGGACCTGCCGGAGGCGCTGGTCCTGACCATGGTGGACCGCGACGCGGTGTTCCGCGCCAACGACGATCGGATCGACGAGCAGGTCTGTCGCCTGACCGGGGTCGAACGGGTCATCGTCCCGCCGAAGCCGCTGGCCCGCCGGCATTCGGCATAACCGTCAGCACTGGTCGAGGCGGCGGAACTCGTCGACGGAGACGGTCTCCCCGGCGCGCCAGGTCCGCACCATCCCCGAGCGGAGCTGCGGGTCGGCCAGCACCTCCTCGGGTACGAAGCTGACGCCGTCCAGCTTCCCGTCCCCGGAGCCCGGGCCGGTCAGCACGCCGGCCAGGACGTACTCGTGGTCGGCGGTCAACGCCCGCGGGTCCTGCCCCGGTCCGGGCTGCCGCGGCCAATCGTCCGTCCAGGCGTCCCCCGGATCGCCCAGCACGACGCTGTCGGGACGGTCGTCGCCCGCCGGCCGGAGGGTCACCCGTACCTCGCCGTGCGAGACGTCGGTCAGGGTCAGGTGGTCCAGCTCCTGGTCGGGACAGACCGCCATCAGGCCGACGACGCGTCCCTGCGGGTCGACGCTCACGCCCAGCTCGCCACGCAGGCGCGGGGTGCAGCCCGCGAGACCGCACCCGACCAGAATCAGGGCCGTCGCGACGGCCACCGGGCGCTTGCGCATCTCGTCCCCCAGGGGTGCGGCTCTCCTCACCCTAGGAACGCCCGGACACAGGCGGGTCACAGTGGAGCCACCCCTGCGGTCAGGGCCGGCACCTGGCTGCTCGCAGATGACGACGAGCGATGGGTACGGCTCGACCTCGGCGTGAGCCGGCCGGCGACGCAGACGGTCCTGTCCGACCGCCCCACTAGGGTCGGGTCGGTCCTCGGGAGATCGCGAGCCCGGCCAACGGTCGACAGGAGAATGAACGTGGGTGCTTCAGGTTGGTCGTACAGCGTCGCCTACCAGCCGGACGTCGCCGCCGCGCTCCGGCAGCTACGTCAGGACGTGTACGACCGGGGCGAGTACTACCGCGAGGAGCCGGACCCGACGCACGCCCTGGCCGAGGACGAGTTCCGCGCGACGCTCGATCCCGCGCACGACGACAGCGGAATCAACGAGTTCCTGCTGAACGATTGGCAAGCCGCGCAGCGGCGGCCCCGGCCGGTCGACCCGGACTCGCTGCTCGCCGCGCAACCGTACTCGGGTACGCACTCCGTCATCGACATGGTCGACGGCGTCTCGGACGAGCCGACGGCGTGCACCGTGTCCCCGCTGACCGGCGAGCAGTTGCTCGCTTACTTCGGCACTGTTCACCCCGCGCCGGACCAGGTCCTCGCGTGGATGAAGAGCTTCGATCCCTACCCGATCCGGGAACGCTGGGAGGGCGTCTACGTCGTCAGCTACGTCGACGGCCACCCGGACCAGATCCACTTCACCGGGTTCTCCGGCGACTGACCCATCGACTCCCAGGACAAGGCTCCTCGCCACCGGCCGGGTGGCCGTTCAGCCCCCGGCCGGTCGCGGTATCACTGGAAACGCCTGCCGGGCCTTCTGGCACCGGTCGGCTTGTTGATCACGGAATCCTTGGCTCGGCGGCGCACCACGATCGCGCTCGCTCTCCGCCGCAACCCCTTCAGGATCCTGTCCTTCATCGCCAGCATCCCCTCTCGCGTACGTCAGATCAGTCGTGCACGTTTCCGCACCGGACAATCGATCCTTCGCGTACCTCAGTCCGCGTACCCGATGAGGCTGCAGCCATTCATCAGCGTCGGGTCACACTGCCCCTGGCCGACGTCGGCTGGCAGACCGAACGCCCCGACCACCGCGCCTGACCCGAAGAGACAGGTCGGAACCGGACAAGCGTCACCGTCGGGCTGGCTTCCTGGCAGGCCCGTATCGCGCTTTTCCGCAGGTCAACAGGGGGTGCGTGTGACGGCAAGCAGAGCGGGAAGGTCAGTCGGATGACCGACCCAGGGGAGCTGGCGCGAAGCGCGCTCCAGCGAATCCACCAGGCTGCCGTGAGACATCGGGACCTTGAGCTGCACCACGCGGCCGATGACATCGTCCGAGCGGCCCAGGCGAGGGGCCTCGATACGGGGTCCGTCGAGTCGTACCGCCCCTGCCCGGTGTGCGGTGCTGAGCCGGGACAGTTGTGCATGAGCGTCCCTGACCGCCCAGTGCAGCCGGGCAACATGCACGTTGAGCGCATGCAATAGGGCCACTTTCCGTTCCCTCCAAGCGGGCACAGCACGCCGTCATTCGATCCAGCGGATCCACCGGGCCGCCGAGAGCTTGCCGGCGCGGCTTCTCGTCCCTTGAGGCGATGATTGCGTCCCTCCTCGGCTGCCATGTCATTGGTACCGTTGGTGCCGTGCCCACAGCCGGAAATCTGGCGGCACCGCTGCCGACACCTCCGCGCCGAACCGTGGCAGCGGTGGTGACGAGCCTGATCGGGGCTGTTCCCGGAGTGGCCCTGTCGCTTGCTCCGCTGGCACTCATTCATCAGTACGTGGAGGTGTTCGCGGCCACCGCCACGCCGGACAGCGGATTCAACATCTACACCCTCGGGGCGCTGGCCTGCTTGGCGCTCGGCGGCTTGCTGCTGGTGAGCGCGCTTGTGTCGTTGTTCTTCCGGCAGACCCGGGCGCTCGGTATCGGGTACCTGTCAGGGCTCGTAGCCGGGCCGGTCTCCTTCATGTTTGTCCTCGTGGTCGCGAGGCTGGCCGCATAGGGCCTGCAGAGCGGCATCATCCTCACTGTCTACCGTCGACCCGCCCTTCTGGGGAGCGGGCCGTCGCCGTACGAGCCATCAAGGAGACCTTGACGGCTCGTACGGACGTTGGCCGGTCGGCCGGTGGTCTGCTCGGCTCGCCCGGGCACGACCCGTCGTCATCGGCGAGGCGGGCCCGAGCCAGTTACTTGGACGATCACGTATGGGCGTGGGCCGGCGGTTTGACCTTCACCGGAGTGCCGTAGTCGGACAGTTCGGTGACCACGTGCAGGTGGTAGGTGAAGACCTTCCCCCTGGTGACGGACACCGTACGGTCGTAGGCCACCTTCGCGATCCGCTTGTCCCCGCCCAGCGTCACCTGGCCCACGAGACGGTCGACGGCGCCCCGCGAGGGAACGTCCTTCACCTGGACCTCGAAGTGGTAGGCGCCATCGGGGGCCTCGGTGACCTTGGCCCCGGCCCGCCGGAGGGTACCGAACAGCCCCTGCGGATCCGCCGAAGCGGTCAGGCCACCGCCCAACGCGAGGTCGTAGTCCAGGTTGGCTTGCTGGCCCGGGTATCGGCTCCAAACGATCTTACCGTTGTCAGGCGCGGTGCCGTCCCGGGCGCCGATGTACCGGACGCCGTTGACCAGCCGCTCATGTTCGAAGCCCGCAGCGACCATGGGACGCAGACCCGTGTACGGCGAATCCAGGTAGCCCGTGGCCGTTGCCGGATCGAAGGCTCCCTTGGTCACCCAGCTCGGGCTCACCGGCTCGGGCAGTTCATTCTTCGGCGGGAGCTTGTCCTTCACGGTGGTCGTGACCTTCACCCGGTAACTGATGTTTCCGCTGGCCGCGGCAGCTGCGGCGAGCCGCAGCTGCGGCGTGTCGGCCGTCGTCGCCGGCGGCCGCTCGGCAACCGGCCCGGGCGGGACTGCCGTGCCGCCGGTGCCCACGGTCAAGGCCGCGGCCAGCACCCCGGCCACACCGACCACGCCGGCGGCGTACGCGGTGCGGTGCAAGGCGGTGCGCCGCCGGTGCCGTCGAGCGGCCTCCCCCAGTACGTCACGGGTGAACGCCAAGCCGGCGACCTGGTCCCGCATCCCGACGTCGACTTGACGGTGCCAACCGAGCAGCCGAGCATCTCGGCGGCTTCGGATTCGCTGAACTGCTCCCAGTAGCGGAGCACCAGCACGGCCCACTGCCGCGGCGGCAGCATGGCCAGCGCCTGGATGACTGCCTGCCGGAGGTGCAGCGCATCGGTACCGTCCGCCTGGCCCGGTGGCTCGATCTCGGCCAACACCTCCGGCCGGCGCCTGCGGAGCCGCCACCGGTCAACGGCAAGGTGGTACAGCGTGCGACGCAGGTACCCCTCCCTGTCGCCCTGTACCCGGCTCCAGTTCCGCATCAGCCGCTCCAGCGCCACCTGCAAGAGGTCTTCCCCGGCGACCCGGCTGCCGGTCAGCAGTACCGCCGTCGCGAGGAGCGCACCGCCGCGTTCGGCGACGAGGACGTCCAACCCGTCGAAGCGTTTCTTCCGCCGCACCCGATCTCCCGTCCCCACCAAGGACGACGGGTACGGCCCGAAGGTTGACTGGCCGGCGACGTTTTTCGGCCCCCCGACCTCGCGCACGGCACGGCACGGCGGCGGGTTCAACTTCCGCGCCGCACACCCGGGTCAGTCCAAGCCGGTTGCCGAAGGGGGCGGTGCGATCTACGCGGCTGCGGTGCTGGATCGGCGTCGGCGAGCGCTCCCGGTGTGGCTCAGAGCGACGGCCCAACCGCCTGAAGGGGCCGCAATCAGACGTTGAAGCGGAACTCCACCACGTCGCCGTCCTGCATGACGTACTCCTTGCCCTCGATCCGGACCTTGCCGGCGGCCTTGGCCGCCGCCATCGATCCGGCCTCGACCAGGTCGGCGTAGGAGACGACCTCGGCCTTGATGAAGCCGCGCTGGAAGTCGCTGTGGATGACGCCCGCGGCCTCCGGCGCGGTCGCGCCGACCGGGACGGTCCAGGCGCGCGCCTCCTTGGGGCCCGCCGTCAGGTACGTCTGAAGCCCGAGCGTGCGGAAACCGATCCGGACGAGCTGGTCCAGGCCGGGCTCGTTCTGCCCGATCGACTCCAGCAGCTCGCGGGCCTCCTCCTCGGGCAGGTCCACCAGCTCGGCCTCGATCTTGGCGTCCATGAAGACCGCCTCGGCGGGCGCGACCAGCGCGCGCAGCTCGTCGAGGAACTCGGCGTTGGCCAGCTCGGCCTCGTCGACGTTGAAGACGTACAGGAAGGGCTTGGTGGTGAGCAGGTGCAGCTCGCGCAGGTGCTCCAGCTCGATCTTCGCGGCGGCGGCGCCGGCGTAGAGCGTGGTACCGCGGTCGAGGACGTCGACGGCGGCCTTGGCGGCGGCGACCGCAGCGGCCCGGTCCTTGCGGAGCTTGGCCTCCTTCTCCAGCCGCGGCAGCGCCTTCTCCAGGGTCTGCAGGTCGGCGAGGATCAGCTCGGTGTTGATCGTCTCGATGTCGTCGGCCGGGGAGACCTTGCCGTCGACGTGCACCACGTTCGGGTCGGAGAACGCGCGCACCACCTGGCAGATCGCCGAGGCGTCGCGGATGTTGGCCAGGAAGGCGTTGCCCCGGCCCTGCCCCTTGGAGGCGCCCCGCACCAGGCCGGCGATGTCGACGAACGACACCGGCGCCGGCAGCACCTTCTGCGAGGAGAAGATCTCGGCGAGCTTGGCCAGCCGCTCGTCCGGCAGCCCGACCACGCCGACGTTGGGCTCGATCGTGGCGAACGGGTAGTTCGCGGCGAGCACGTCGTTCTTGGTGAGCGCGTTGAACAGGGTGCTCTTGCCGACGTTGGGCAGGCCGACGATGCCGATGGTGAGACTCACGACGAGCCAGCTTACGCCGGTGTCCGCCGACCCCCGGCAGGTAGGCCCACCAGCCGGGCGAAAAGACGTCCCGGGTACGCCGGGAGCGTTGCTAGCCTGCCCGGATGACGAGCGGGGCGGGCGAGCGGCTGCCGGAGCTGTACGTGGCGGTGGACGTCGAGGCGGACGGCCCGATCCCCGGCCCGTACAGCATGATCTCGCTGGGCATGGCGGTGGCCGGGCGACCGGACCTCACCTTCTACACCGAGCTGAAGCCGATCTCCGAGGAGTTCGTGCCGGCCGCCCTCGCGGTCTCCGGGCTCGACCGGGACCGGCTGCTGCGGGAGGCGCCCACCGCCGAGGAGGCGATGGGAGCCGCCACGAGCTGGGTCAACGGGCTGCGCCGGATCGGCCGGCCGGTCTTCCTGGCCGCGCCGGCCGTCTGGGACGGCATGTTCGTGCACTGGTACTTCGTCCGGTTCACCGGCCGCAGCCCGTTCGGCGCGACCGGCTCCGGCGTGGACCTGCGCAGCTGGTGGATGGGGCGGACCGGCTGCGAGTGGGTGCGGACCCGCAAGGGGATCATCAAGCACGAGCTGGGCCTGACCGACGTGCCGCACACCCACCACGCCGGGGAGGACGCGGCCGAGCTGGCCCAGGTCTTCGACGCCGCGCTCCGGCACCGCCCCGGGCGGGCCGAGGCGGGCTGAACCCGGGCCGCACAGTCCGCGTACCAGAAGGGGCCGGCGACCGGCGCTCAGGCGGTGAGCAGCCGGGGTTCGATCCGGGTCTCCCGGGCGCCGCCCGCGCCGTCCGGGGTCAGCTCGTACGCGGCCACGCCCTCGCGGTCGGCGACCGCCTCGGCCAGCCGGGTACCCCGGTAGACCAGCCCCACCCCGTCGTCGGTGCAGTGGCTGACCGGCAGGGTGCCGTCGCCGACCAGCCGGTGCATCAGCGGGCGGCGCTGCTCCTCGCTGTCGTAGTGCACCCCGTTGCCGTACGGCAGCCACCCGAGGCCGTCGGTGAAGGCCCGCAGCGTGCGGCCGAAGCTGTCGGTGGCGCCGCCGACGTGCCAGCAGATCGAGCCGGCGGAGACGCCGCCGAGCACCACGCCGGCCTCCCAGCACTCGCGCAGGATCTCCGGCAGGCCGTGCACCCGCCAGACGGCGCAGAGGTTGGCGACACTGCCGCCGCCGACCCAGATGATGTCCTGGGCGAGCAGGTGGGCCCGGATGTCGTCGACGGTCGGCATCGGGAACAGCGCCAGGTGGGACGGGCGGAAGCGGGTGCCGGCGAAGGCGCCGTAGAAGACGGTGAACGCGGTGGGCTGGTCGCCGACCGCCTGGTTGAGGTAGCAGATCTTCGGCTCGTCGGCCCCGGCCAGCTCGGCCATCAGGTCGAAGACCGGCCCGGGCTTCGCGTCCCAGGGGCCACGGTCCCGGCTGCTGAAGCCCATGCTGGTCGCGACGATGGTGGGTTCGCTGGCGGGCACGGATGATCCTTCCGTCGGGTGGCTGACGCCCCCATCCTGCGTCATCGCCGGCCCGGCCGTCGGCCCGGTCAGCCCGCTTCGGCGGCGGCGAGCAGTGCGCGCAGCAGATCGCCGAGGCGGGTCTGGTCCGCCGGGGGCAGCGCGTCGAGGATCCGTCGCTGCACCGCCAGGCCCGCCTCGGCGGCCTCCTCGACCGCGCGGCGGCCGGTGTCGGTCAGGGTCACCCGCAGGCCCCGCCGGTCGGCGGGGTCGGGCGCGCGGCGCAGCAGCCCGGCCCGTTCCAGCCGGTCGAGCCGGCCGGTCATCCCGCCCGAGGTGAGCATCAACGTGGCGGCCAACTCCTTCGGTGCCAGCGTGTAGGGCTCGCCGCTGCGGCGCAGCGCGGCCAGCACGTCGAACTCGCCACGGCCGATGCCCCAGTCGGCGTAGACGCGCTCCTGCGCGTCGCCGACGATCCGGGCCAGCCGGTAGATCCGGCCGAAGACCGCCATCGGCTCGGGTCGCATCCCGGCGCGCTCGCGCCGCCACTGCTCGACGATGAGGTCGACGTCGTCCCGGTCGGTCACCCCCGGATTGTGCCCCACGTCGCCCTTCCGCTTTTCGCTCACGGATGATTAGCTTAGCACTAAGCTACTTACTTCAAAGGGAATCGAGTGCCCGATGAGCCGTCGCCGCACCGACATCGCGTTGACCGCCCTCGCGCCCACCGTCTGGGGCACCACCTACCTGGTCACCTCCGAGCTGCTGCCGCCGGACCGGCCACTCTGGTCCGGCGCGCTGCGGGCGCTCCCCGCCGGGCTGCTGCTGCTCGCGCTGACCCGCCGCCGGCCGCACCGCTCCTGGTGGTGGCGGGCCGCCCTGCTCGGCGCGCTGAACATCGGCGCGTTCTTCCCGCTGCTCTTCCTCGCGGCGTACCGGCTGCCGGGCGGGACCGCCGCCGTGCTCGGCGCCGCCCAGCCGCTGCTCGTCACCGGCCTCACCGTGCTGGTGCTGCGGGACCGGCCGCACCGGCTCGCCCTGCTGGCCGCCGTGGCCGCCCCGCTGGGCGTCGCGCTGGTCGTGCTCCGGCCGGACGCCGGCACCGACCCGCTCGGCGTGGCCGCCGGCCTGGCCGGCACCGCCGCGATGGCCACCGGGCTGGTGCTCACCCGCCGCTGGGGCCGGCCGGCCGGGATCAGCACCCTCGCCGCCACGAGCTGGCAGCTCACCGCCGGCGGCCTGCTGGTCACGCCGGTCGCCGTCGCGGTCGAGGGCCCGCCGCCGGCCCCGGACGGCCCGGCCCTGCTCGGGTACGCCTGGCTCGGGCTGGTCGGCACCGCACTGGCGTACGTGCTGTGGTTCCGCGGCGCGGCGCGGCTGCCGTTGACGCAGGTCTCCGTGCTCGGCGCGCTGAGCCCGCTGACCGCCGCCGCGCTGGGCTGGCTCGTGCTGGACCAGGCGCTCAGCCCGACCCAGCTCACCGGCTTCGCGCTGGCGGTGGCGGCGATGGTGGTGGCGCAACTGCCCGCCCGTCCCGGTGGGATGGCGTCCGGACCCGTCGGCCGCCTCGGCGGGGCGGGTCAGCCGGCCAGACGCCAGTCCGCCCCGAGGGCGTCGGCCTCCGGCAGCGCCCCGGCGGGCAGCTCGGCGGCCGCGGCCAGCGGCAGGGTGAACCGGTGCGCGGCGGACGGGTCGGCCGCGTACGACTCGCCGAGCATCCAGCGCACCTCGTCGGCCGTCCAGCCCAGCCCGCGCCGGCCGGCGATCTCGCGGACCAGCCGCAGCCCCGGGCGGGTGTCGTCGTCGTAGAAGCGCATGCACCAGTGGTGCGCCCACATGCCCAGCGCCCGCAGGCCGGCCGGATCCAGCGACGCGGCGAGCCGGCCGCACGCCGTCTCCCCGAAGGGGCGCCCCGGCTCACCGACCCGGTCCCGCTCGATCGCCCCGTACGCCGCCGGCGCCACCGCCCGCATCCGGTCGTAGAAGCCCTGCACCACCGCGCGGTCGAGCCGTGCCCGCCCCGACCGCATCAGCGGGCACCCCGCCCGGCCACGCTCGCCATCGCCCCCGCACCCTTCTTGAGTTGGTGGCCGGACCGTACCGACCACTACCGACAATTTCTCGCGTCCGATTCCTTGCCACGCAACGGATAGCTGGCCCGAGCTGCGGCGTCTGTATCGGTAGGAGCGAACCGGGGAGGATGTGTGGACGACGACGAACGGGCCCGGCTGGCCGAGTTCGTGGCGAGCCGTACGCCGGCGCTGATGCGGGTCGCGTACCTGCTCACCGGCGACCGGCACGCGGCGGAGGACCTGGTCCAGTCGGCGCTGGCGCGGACGATCCCGCGCTGGCGGACGCTGCGCAACGCCGACCCCGAGGGCTACCTGCGCACGGTCATGTACCGGGAGCAGGTGAGCTGGTGGCGGCGGCTGCGCCGGTCCCGGGAGTCGCTGCTCACCGGCGCGCACGAGGTGCCCGCCGCCGATCCCAGCGGCGGCACCGACCTGCGGCTGGCCATGCGGGCGGCGCTGCGGCACCTGCCGCCGGCCCAGCGGACCGTGGTGGTCCTGCGCTACTACGAGGACCTCACCGAGACCCAGGTGGCCCAGGTGCTGGGCTGCTCGGTCGGCACCGTCCGCAGCCGTACCCACCGCGCGGTCGCCCGGCTGCGCGAGCTCCTGCCGGATGTCGAACTGCTGGAGGTACGGCGATGACGTCCCCCCTCGAAGACCTGATCCGCACCACCCTGACCGACCTAGCCGAGGAGGCCCCGACAGTGCAGGACCAGTTGCCGCCGGCGGAACGACGGGCCCGGACCCGACGCCGCGCCACGATCACCATGGGCGCGGTGGGCACGCTCGCCGCCGTCCTGATCGCCGCCCCGCTCGCCATCGCCCAGACCGGCTCGGACGCCCCGCGCCCGGCCGCCCCCACCGCCCCGACCCCGGCGCCGCGCTCGGCCGAGCCGATCCCCTCCCCCAGCTCCGAGACACCCGCGCCCCGGCCACCGCTGCCCGGCCCGTCCACTCCGCAGACTCCCCCGCCGGGCGTCCCGAGCCCCGTCCGAGCCGTGCCGTCGGCCAGCCCGGCGCAGCCTGACGCATTCCGGTTGCCGGGGGTGCCGAGCCCGATCGACACCGGGACGCCGCGCCTCAGCCCGTCCCCGCGCTGACCCCGCGAACGCGCTTCCGGGCGACCCTGCGCCCGGGGCGCGAACGCCATGCGCCCGGTGCCCCGGCCGGCTGTCGGCCGGGGTGTCGGGCGGCACCACGCCCAGGTCCGATTCCCGCGAGCCATCGGCCTGACCAGCGGGCATCATCGGTGGCGTGGAATTGGACTTCGAACGGTGCTACCGGGCCGTGGACAGCCGTGACCAGCGCTTCGACGGCTGGTTCTACACCGGCGTGACGTCGACCGGGATCTACTGCCGGCCGTCCTGCCCGGCGATGACGCCGAAGCGGCAGAACGTCCGGTTCTTTCCGTCGGCCGCCGCCGCGCAGGGCGCCGGGCTACGCGCCTGCCGCCGCTGCCGCCCGGACGCGGCGCCCGGCTCGCCGCAGTGGGACGTCCGGGCCGACGTGGTGGGTCGGGCCGTCCGGCTGATCGCCGACGGGGTGGTCGACCGGGACGGCGTACCGGGGCTGGCCACCCGGCTCGGCTACACCGAGCGGCACCTGCACCGGATGCTCCGCGCCGAACTGGGCGCGGGCCCGCTGGCGCTGGCCCGGGCCCAGCGGGCGCAGACCGCCCGCACCCTGATCGAGACGACCGGGCTGGGGATGGCGGAGATCGCCTTCGCGGCCGGGTTCGGCAGCGTCCGGCAGTTCAACGACACGGTCCGCGAGGTCTTCGGCACCGCCCCGTCGGAGCTGCGGGTGGCGCGGGGCGGCCGGCCGGTGGCGGGCGGCGCGGGGACGATCACGCTGCGGCTGGCGTACCGGCCACCGCTGCACGCCGCCGCACTGCTGGACTTCCTCGCGCTCCGCGCGCTGCCGGGCGTGGAGGAGGTACGCGACGGGACGTACCGCCGGGGGTTGCGACTGCCGCACGGCGCCGCGGAGGTGGCGCTGACCCCGGCGGCCGGCCACGTCTCGGCGACCCTGCGCCTGGCCGACATGCGCGACCTGGCCCCCGCGGTGGCCCGCTGCCGCCGGCTGCTCGACCTCGACGCGGACCCGCAGGCCATCGACGAGACCCTGGCCGCGGACCCGGCCCTGACGGCCGCGGTGGCGGCCGAGCCCGGCATCCGCCTGCCCCGCGCGGTGGACGGCTTCGAGGCGGCCCTGCGCGCCGTGGTCGGCCAGCAGGTCTCTGTCCGCTCCGCCCGCACCACCCTCACCCGCCTCCTCACGGCCGCCCGCCCCCTGAACACCCCCGATGATCATGAAGTTGTTGCCCCCGACGATGGCGTGTCGCGACAACAACCTCATGATCACGGCGCGGGCGCGGAGGGCGGGCTGCGGGGGTTCCTCCGGGCGGAGGAGGTGGCGGGGCTGCCGGACGGGGCGTTCGGGATGCCGGCGGGGCGGCGGGAGACGGTGCGCGCGCTGGCCCGGGCGGTCGCCTCCGGCGAGATCGACCTCGACCCGGGCGGGGACCGGGAGGAGGTCGTGCGGCGGCTGACCGCGGTGCCGGGGATCGGGGCATGGACCGCCGGCTACGTGGCCATGCGGGCCCTCGGCGACCCGGACGTCCTGCTCCCCACCGACCTGGCGGTACGCCGGGGCGCCGCCGCCCTCGGCCTGCCCACCGACCCGAAGACCCTCGACACCCACGCCGAACGCTGGCGCCCCTGGCGCTCGTACGCGGTGATCCGACTCTGGAGAGCAGCATGAGCATCGACAGCACCGTCATCGATACCCCCGCCGGCCCGCTGAGCATCCTGGCCGGCCCGGACGGAGCCGTCCGGGCGGCCGGCTTCACCCCGGCCCCGGAGACCCTGCTCCCGCTCGTGCACCCGAGCCTGCGCGGGACGCTGCGGCACCGCGCCGACCTCGGCCCGGTCACCGTCGCCGTCCGGTCCTACCTGGACGGCGACCTGACCGCCATCGACGGGGTGCCGGTGCGGCAGCACAGCGGCGGGGCGTTCATGACCCACGCCTGGGAGGTGCTGCGCGAGGTGAAGCCGGGCGAGCCCTTGACGTACACCGGGTTCGCCGGGCTGGCTGGCCGGCCGGCCGCCGTACGGGCGGCGGCCGCCGCCTGCGCCCGCAACGCCGCCGCCCTCTTCGTCCCCTGCCACCGGGTGCTGCGCACCGACGGGACGCTCGGCGGCTACCGCTGGGGGCTGGACGTGAAGAAGTGGCTTCTCGGGCATGAGCGGCGGTTGACGGCAAGCTGACACCGGCACCGCTCCCAGCTGACGCTACGGTCGGGTAGTGCCTGCGCAGCGTGATGGCGACCCCGCCATACCGGTGCAGGTCCACCCGCGCCCGCTGCACAACCTCCGGCGACTGGGCCCCTACCTGCGCCCGTACGCGGGCGAGTACTGCTGGCTGCTGCTCGCGGCGCTGGCCGCCACCGCGGCCAGCCTGGCGGTGCCGCTGGTGGTGCAGCGGGTGGTCGACGGCCCGATCGCCCGGCACGACGCCGACGGGCTGCTCCGCCTCGGCGGCCTGGCGCTGCTGCTCGGGCTCGCCGAGGCGATGCTGATCTTCATCCGGCGGTGGACCCAGTCCTCCTCCTCGGTGGGCATGGAGTCCGCGATCCGCGCCGACATCTACGCCCACCTGCAACGGCTCCCGGCGGGCTTCCACGACCGGTGGCAGTCCGGCCAGCTGCTCTCCCGGATCACCAGCGACCTGTCGGTGATCCGCCGGTTCCTCTCCTTCGGCCTGCTCTTCCTGGTGCTCAACCTGGTCACCTACCTCGCGGTGGTGGCCCTGCTGATCCGGCTGCACGGCCCGCTGGGCCTGCTGGTGGCGGCCAGCGCGGTGCCGCTGTTCCTGATCAGTCGCCGGTTCGCCCGGCACTACCACGCCGCGTCCCGCCGGATGCAGGACCAGCAGGGCGACGTGGCCACCCTGGTCGAGGAGACCGCGCAGGGCCTGCGCACCATGAAGGCGTACGGGCGGGGGCCGGAACTGGCCGCCCGGTTCGGCGAGCGGGCCCGGACGCTGCACGACATCGGCGTCGACAAGGCCCGGCTGCTGGCCCGCACCTCCGCGCTGTTCGACCTGGTGCCCAACCTGACCCTGGGCGTGGTGCTGGTCTGCGGGGCGGCGCTCGCCGCCCGGGGCACCCTCACCATCGGCGAGCTGGTCGCCTTCGTCAGCCTGCAACTGATGCTGATCTGGCCGGTGCAGTCGCTGGGCTGGATCATCGCGAACGCCCAGGAGGCGGCGACCGCGGCCGACCGGATCCAGGAGGTACTCGACACCCCGCCGTCCATCGTGGACGCGCCGCACGCGGTCACGCTCGCCCCGACGGAAGTGCGGGGCGAGCTGCGCTTCGAAGGCGTCTCGTTCCGCTACCCCGGCGCCCCGCAGCCGGTGCTGCGGGAGATCGAGCTGACCCTGGAGCCGGGCGAGACGCTGGCGCTGGTGGGCGCGACCGGCAGCGGCAAGAGCACCCTGCTCTCCCTGGTGCCCCGGCTGCACGAGGTGACCGGCGGGCGGATCACCCTGGACGGGCACGACCTGCGTGACCTGCGGCTGGCCTCGCTGCGCCGGCTGGTCGGGGTGGCCTTCGAGGAGCCGACGCTGTTCTCCATGTCGGTCTGGGAGAACCTCACCCTGGGCCGCCCGGACGCCGACGAGGCGGAGGTCCGCGCCGCGCTGGCGCTGGCCCAGGCCGACTTCGCGTTCGACCTGCCGTGGGGGCTGGCGACCCGGGTCGGCGAGCAGGGGCTGTCGCTCTCCGGCGGACAGCGGCAACGGCTCGCGCTGGCCCGGGCGGTGCTCGGCCGGCCCGCGCTGCTCGTGCTCGACGACCCGCTCTCCGCCCTGGACGTGCACACCGAGGCGCTGGTCGAGGCGGCGCTGAGACGGGTACTGCGGGACACCACGGCGCTGCTGGTGGTGCACCGCCCGTCGACCGTCGCGCTGGCCGACCGGGTGGCGCTGCTCGACGGGGGCCGGATCGCCGCGGTGGGGCGGCACTCCGAACTGCTCGCCACCGTGCCGGCGTACCGGGCGGTGCTCTCCGCCGAGCCGAACTCCGCGCCCGGCCTGGTGCGCTCGTGACACCCCGGCTGCCCCGGCAGCGGGCCGAGCCACCGGATGTGTCCCGCTGGCGGGGGCTGGCCACCGACCCGGACGCCGACCGCAGCCGCGCCGAGGACACCACACCCGAGGCGGTGGCCCGGCTGCGCGCCCGCAGCCGGGTGCTGCTGGGCGAGCTGCTCCGCCCGCATCGGGGCCGGCTGGGCCTGGCCGCAGGCCTGCTGCTGGCGCAGAACGCGGCCGCCATGTCCGGGCCGTACCTGGTCATGCTCGGCATCGACCGGGCCATCGCGCCGCTGCGGGCCGGCGACGCGCGCCCGCTGGCCGCCGTCGCCGGCGCCTTCGTGGTCGCGGCGGTGACCGAGTACGCGGCCCGGCGCGGCTTCCTCACCCTCTCCGCGCGGATCGGCCAGGCCGTCCTGCTGGAGCTGCGCCGGCGGGTGTACGGGCACTTCCTGCGCCTCTCGGTGGGCTTCCACGAGCGCTACACCTCGGGCCGGGTGGTGTCCCGGCTGACCAGCGATCTGGAGTCCATCGCCGAGCTCGTCGACGGCGGCATCGACAGCCTGGTGACCGCCGCACTGACGGTGCTCTCCGTGGCCGCCATCCTGCTCTGGCTGGACCTGCCGCTGGCCGCGGTCACCCTGCTCGCCTTCCCGTTCCTCTACCTGCTGTCCCGCTGGTTCGCCCGCGCGTCGGCCGACGCGTACCGGCGCAGCCGGGAGGCGGTGGCGCTGGTCATCGTCCACTTCGTGGAGTCGCTGCGGGGCATCCGCGCTGTGCAGGCGTACCGCCGGGAACCGCGCAACCAGCAGATCTTCGGGGCGGTCAACGACGGGTACCGGCGGGCCAACCTGCGGGCGTTCCGGCTGATCGCCACGTACTCGCCGGGGATCAAGGTGATCGGCAACGTCACCGGGGCGGTGGTGCTCGGGTACGGCGGCTGGCGGGTGCTCGACGGTGCGACGGAGGTGGGGGTGCTCGCCGCCTTCCTGCTCTACCTGCGCCGCTTCTTCGAACCGATGCAGGAGCTGAGCCAGTTCTACAACTCGTTGCAGTCGGCGACGGCGGCGCTGGAGAAGCTGGCCGGGGTGCTCGACGAGCGGCCCGGCGTACCCGAACCGGCGCAGCCGGTGCCGCTGCCCAGCGGGCCGGGGCGCGGGGCGGTGGCGTTCCGGTCGGTCTCCTTCGGCTACCGGCCGGGCACGCCGATCCTGGTCGGGCTGGACCTGCGGGTGCCGGCCGGGCAGACGGTCGCGCTGATCGGGCCGACCGGAGCCGGAAAGTCCACCGTCGCCAAGCTGCTGGCCCGCTTCCACGACCCGGACAGCGGCAGCGTCGAGCTGGACGGGATCGACCTGCGCGACCTGGCCGACCCGGAACTGCGCCGCGCGGTGGTGCTGGTGACCCAGGAGAACCACCTGTTCAGCGGCACGGTGGCGGAGAACATCCGGTTCGGCCGCCCGGGCGCCGACGACGCGGCGGTGCAGGCCGCCGCGCGGGCGATCGGCGCGCACGACTTCATCGCCGCGCTCTCCGACGGGTACGCCACCGAGGTGCACCGGCGCGGCGGCCGGCTCTCCGCCGGGCAGCGGCAGCTCGTCGCGTTCGCCCGGGCGTTCCTGGCCGACCCGCGGGTGCTGATCCTCGACGAGGCGACCTCGTCGCTGGACGTGCCGACCGAGCGGCTGGTACAGCGGGCGCTCGCCACCGTGCTGCGCGACCGCACCGCGCTGGTGATCGCGCACCGGCTCTCCACCGTGGAGACCGCCGACCGGGTACTGGTCCTCGACGGTGGTCGGGTGGTGGAGGACGGACCGCCCGCGCGGCTCGCCGCCGCCGGCGGCCGGTACGCCGCCCTGCACCGGCAGTGGCGCGACTCGCTGGTCTGAACCGCCGGTCCCCGGGGCGCCGGCGCGACGACGCGGGCAACCCGGGGGCCCGTCGCCCGGCTAGACTGCCGGGCGTCGATCGGCCCGGCGATCGCCCAAGGGCGACGTCCGGTGGGACCGGTCAGGCACAGCCGAACACACGGGGAGGTTGCGGCGTGCGGATCCGACGACGAGTGGTTGTCGCGGCAGCGTTGGTGGTCAGCACGGTGGGCGCGGCGACGGTCGCCCTGGCGCGGGAGGACGACGCCGGTCCGGCGCCGGCCGCCGCGCCGGCGGGCGCGGTCGAATCGGCCACCGCCGGGACGACCCCGGCGGACGCGGCGCCCAGTGCGGACAGCGGCATCGGCAGCCAAGCCGGCGCGGGCCGCTCCACCGTGGACACCCGACCGGTCACGGCCGTCGGGCGGCCCGCCGGTGAGGTGGCGAAGGACGCGCCTGCCTCGGTGGCCTACCTGAGCGACCGCTACCGGGTCAGCCAGGACGAGGCAGCCCGCCGGGTCGCCCTCCAGGAACTCTCCGCGCCGCTCGCGGCCACCCTCGCCACGAGGTATCCCACCGAGTACGCCGGCATGTGGCTGGACCAGGCCGGCGGCGGCGTGCTGACCATCGCGGCCACCGACCCGGCCCCGGTCACCACGGCGGTCGCCGGGGTGCCGGACGCCACCCACGTGAAGGTCGTCCCGGCGCGCCACTCGCTGCGCGAGCTCACCGAGGCGGCGGCCCGCGTGGCCGGCGCGCTCGACGCGACCGCCGGCACCGACGTGGTGGTCGACGAGCAGGCCAACGAGGTTCTGGTGCTCACCGGCGGCGCGGTCGCCGCGGACGACGCTCGGCTGGCCGGCGCGATCGAGGCCGCCGGGGTGCCGGCCCGGACCCGGCAGCTACCGGCCGCGATCGAGAAGTCGTGCAACCCGCTCAACTGCGCCCAGGCGCCGATGCGCGGCGGCATCCGGCTGGACGTGCCCCGGGACGACGACACGGTCGGCGGCTGCACCAGCGGCTTCAACCTGCGGGCCCGGTCCGGGCGGTACTACGTGCTGACCGCCGGGCACTGCGTGGTCGGCGGGCGGCACACCGAACTCGACCGGACCTGGCACCAGTTCCTCGGCCCGAAGGTGCCGGTCGGCGTGGAGTCCACCAGTCCGGTGCTCGCCGAGAACACCACCACCCACGACTACGCGGTGATCCCGTACCAGGACGGCGCGATCGACCGGTGGGCGTACCCACGGCGCAGCGGTGGCGACCAGGCCAGCCTGGTCAACTACTGGTGCGTGACGGGCAACCCGGCCCCGGCCTGCGCCACCAAGGGCAGCCACGACGTGAAGATCACCGGCTACACCGCCTACAGCGCGGTGCAGGTCGGTTGGGTGGTCTGCGCGACCGGCTCGGCGTACACGCCCAAGGCGGGCGAGGTGTACGTCGACTCCGGGGCCGGCGCCGGTTACGTTCCCGGCACCCGCTGCGGCACGGTCACCAGCAAGACCAACGGCCGCATCGGCGTGCGGGTCTGCGCCCGCCCCGGTGACAGCGGCGGGCCGCTCTTCACCGAGTCCGACGGCCGGGCGCTCGGCATCCTGAACGACGGCGACCCGGGCAGCGGCGCCTGCACGAACCCGAACGAGCAGAACTACTACATGCCGGTCTCCACCGTCCTGGACCGGGTGAACGCCAACACCGGCCTCGGCATGCAGCTCGCCACCCGTGGCCCGCTGCTCACCCCGATCGGCTCCACGAACCGTTAGGCGACACCGTCGATAAGCCGTGGGCAGCGCGACGCGGGCTGCCTACGATCGACGGATGACTGATACGGCGAGGACGGCCCGCGCCGGCGTCCCCGAGCGTCCGACCCTGGACGGGCTCGAGGAGACCTGGGCGCGCCACTGGCAGGAGGAGGGCACGTACGCGTTCGACCGCTCGAAGGAGCGGTCGGACGTGTACGCCATCGACACCCCGCCGCCGACCGTATCGGGCGAGCTGCACATGGGGCACGTCTTCTCGTACACCCACACCGACATGGTGGCCCGCTTCCAGCGGATGCGCGGCCGGACGGTCTTCTACCCGATGGGCTGGGACGACAACGGCCTGCCCACCGAACGACGGGTGCAGAACGTCTACGGGGTGCGCTGCGACCCGTCCCTGCCGTACGACCCGCACTGGCAACCGCCGGCGACGCCGGTCAGCGAGGAGCGGCGGAAGGACCCGACGCCGATCGACCGGCGCAATTTCGTGGCGCTGTGCGAGCGGCTGACCGCCGCCGACGAGCAGGTCTTCGAGGCGCTGTGGCGGCGACTCGGGCTGTCGGTGGACTGGTCGCTGACGTACACGACGATCGGGCGGGTGGCGCGGGCGACGAGCCAGCGGGCGTTCCTGCGGAACCTGGCCCGGGGCGAGGCGTACCAGGCGGAGGCGCCGACGCTCTGGGACGTCGGCTTCGCCACCGCGGTGGCCCAGGCGGAGCTGGAGGACCGGGAGCGGCCCGGGGCGTACCACCGGCTGCGGTTCACCGGGCCCGGCGGGCGCGAGGTGCTGATCGACACCACCCGGCCGGAGCTGCTGCCGGCCTGCGTGGCGCTGGTCTGCCACCCCGACGACGAGCGGTACGCGGACCTGGTGGGCCGCTCGGTGCGGAGCCCGGTCTTCGCGGTCGAGGTGCCGGTGCACGCGCATCCGGTGGCGGACCCGGCCAAGGGCACCGGCATCGCCATGGTCTGCACCTTCGGCGACCTGACGGACGTGACCTGGTGGCGGGAACTCCAGCTGGACACCCGGGTGGTGATCGGCCGGGACGGCCGGCTGCTGCCGGAGCCGCCGCACGGGGTGCCGGCCGAGCCGTACGCCGCCCTGGCCGGGCAGACCGTCAACGGCGCCCGGCGAACGATGGTGCAGCTGCTGGCCGACGCCGGTGACCTGGTCGGCGAGCCGCGCGCGATCACCCACCCGGTGAAGTTCTACGAGCGCGGCGACCGGCCACTGGAGATCGTCTCGACCCGCCAGTGGTACCTGCGCAACGGCGGGCGGGACGCCGGCCTGCGCGAGGAGCTGCTGGCCCGGGGCGGCGAGCTGCGCTGGGTGCCGGAGCACATGAAGCACCGGTACGACCACTGGGTGGGCGGGCTGACCGGTGACTGGCTGGTCAGTCGGCAGCGCTTCTTCGGGGTGCCGGTGCCGGTGTGGTACCGGCTCGACGACGTTGGCGAGCCGGACTGGTCCCACCCTCTCACACCGGACGAGGCGATGTTGCCGGTCGATCCGTCCAGCGATCCGGCGCCCGGTTTCGAGGAGTCGCAGCGCGGGCTGCCGGGTGGCTTCATCGGCGACCCGGACGTGCTGGACACCTGGGCGACCTCCTCGCTGACCCCGCAGATCGTCGGCGGGTGGGAGACCGACCCGGACCTGTTCAGCCGGGTCTTCCCGATGGACCTGCGCCCGCAGGGGCAGGAGATCATCCGGACCTGGCTCTTCTCGACGGTGGTCCGGGCCCACCTGGAGCACGGCGTGCTGCCCTGGCGGGACGCGGTGCTCTCCGGCTGGATCCTCGACCCGGACCGGAAGAAGATGTCCAAGTCGAAGGGGAACGTGGTCACCCCGATGGCGCTGCTGGAGCAGCACGGTTCCGACGCGGTGCGGTACTGGGCGGCCAACGGCAAGCCCGGCATGGACCTGGCCTTCGACCCGGCGCAGATCAAGGTGGGCCGGCGGCTCGCCACCAAGCTGCTCAACGCCTCCCGGTTCGCCCTGGGGCTGGGCGCCGCGGACGCGTTGCGCGCCCCGTACGACAACTCCAGCTCGGCGCGTCTGACGCCGCGCCGCGACCTGGAGCTGTCGGCCACCGCGCCGCTGGACACCGCCATGCTCGCCGAGCTCTCCGACGTGGTCGCCGCCGCGACGTCCGCCTTCGACGCGTACGACCACACGGCGGCGCTCCAGGTCACCGAGGCGTTCTTCTGGCGGTTCTGCGACGACTACATCGAGCTGGTGAAGGAGCGCGCCTACGGCTCCGGGCCGGGTGCCGAATCGGCGCGGGCGGCGCTGGCGACCGCGCTGTCGGTGCAGTTGCGACTCTTCGCCCCGGTCCTGCCGTACGTGGCCGAGGAGGTCTGGTCCTGGTGGCGGTACGGCTCGGTGCACCGGGCCACCTGGCCGACCACGTACGAGGTGGGGCGGGCGGTCGAGGGCCCCGCCGACCCGCAACTGCTGCGGCTGGCCGGGGACGCACTCGGCCAGGTGCGCCGGGCCAAGTCGGAACGGAAGCTGTCCATGAAGGCGGAGGTGCCGCTGGCCGAGGCGCTCGGCCCCGCCGCCCTGCTGGAGCAGCTCACCCTGATCGCCGACGACCTCCGCGCCGCCGGCCGCATCGCCAAACTCGACCTGCTCCCCGACCGCACCCCCGAACTGGTCATCGCCTCCGCCTTCTAACCCCCGCCCCCACCCCGCCCCCGAGATGCCCCCACTTTCAGAGAAGGAGTGGCCATTCAGCGCGCTGAGGCCACTCTTTCTCTGAAACTGCATCCCGGGGGGCGGGGGGTGGGGGGTGGGTGGGGTCAGCTGGTTTCGCCGGCCATGGAGAAGGAGCGGAGGCGGTCGATCGCCAGGACGGTGAAGCCCACCGCGACGACGCCGGTCAGCACGGCCGCGACGGGGACGGAGACGGTGGTGGAGAGCAGGTCGGTGGGGGCCATCCGGTCGGCCATGGCGACCACCCACTGCTGGATCGAGAGCACCTTGGTGCCGCGGACGAAGTTGCCCAGCAGCCCCTCCCACATCAGCACGTAGACCAGCCCGAGCAGGACCGGCCGCCGGGTGACCAGGCTCAGCGCCAGGAACAGCGCCGAGTACGCCAGCGCGCCGAGCGCCGAGGCGGCGGCGAGGGCCAGCCCGAGGCGTACCGAATCGGCGAGCACGCCCGCGACGAAGAGCGGCACGGCGACGGTGGTCGCGCTGACCACGGTGGCCACCGCCAGCTTCGGCAGCACGATCTGCCAGCGCGGCAGCGGCTTGGTGAGGATGTGCACCACGGTGCCGTCGTCGATCTCGGCCCCCAGCACGCCGGTGCCCACGATCAGGGCGACCACCGGCAGCACCACGGCCAGGCCGAGGCCCACCAGCACCGGCGGCCCCCAGTCAGCCGGCTCGACCCCGAGCGACCGGCAGAGCATCGCCAGCCCGAGCATCAGGAGCGGCAACGGCAGCAGGATCAGGAAGCGACGCCGGCCGAACAGCCCGCGCGCGGTGATCCAGGAAACGGTCGACATCAGGCCTCCACCAGGTAGGAGAAGACGCTCTCCAGGGACTCGTCCTCGGGCAGCAACTGCCGGACCCGGACGCCGTGGGCCAGCGCGATCTTCGGTAGCGCCCGGGTGAAGGCGCCGTAGTCGCCGGCCTTGACGGTCAGGCCGGTGCGGTCCAGCTCGACCCCGGTGACCGAGGGCTCGGCCATCAGCGCGACCGCCAACGCCCGGTCGTCGGTGGAGCGGACGGTGAACACGTGCGGCCGGTTGGTCATCAGCCGGCGGATGGTCCGGAAGTCCCCGGAGGCGGCGAGCCGGCCGGCCACCATCACCTGCACGGTGCCGGAGACCTGCTCGACCTCCTCCAGGATGTGCGAGCTGAACAGGATGGTCCGGCCGGCGTCGCCGAGGGAGTGCAGCAGCCCCATCATGTGCAGCCGCTGGCGCGGGTCCATCCCGTTGAACGGCTCGTCGAGCAGCAGCACCTGCGGGTCGTGCACCAGCGCCGCGGCGACCCGCGCGCGCTGCCGCATGCCCTTGGAGTACGTCCCGATCCGCCGGTCCTGGGCCTCCTCCAGCTCGACCAGGGCGATCGCCCGCCGGGCTGCCGCCGCCGGGTCGGGCAGCCGGTGCAGCTTCGCGCTGGCCAGCACGAACTCGTACGCGGTGAGGAAGGTGTGCACCGCCTCCCGCTCGCTGACCAGCCCGAGCCGGCGGTAGACCTCCGGGTGGCGCCAGGTCGGCTCGCCGTCCAGGGTCACCGCGCCGCGGGACGGGGCGAGGAAGCCGGCCATCATGTGCAGCAACGTCGTCTTGCCGGCGCCGTTCGGGCCGAGCAGGCCGGTGACCCCGGGGCCCAGCCGCATGGTGATGTCGTTGACCGCCACCACGTTGCCGTACCAGCGGGACACCCCGGCCAGGTCGAGGGTGCTGGTGGCGGTGGTCGGGACGCTCGCCGTGGGATCGGCGCTGATCGTGGTCATCGGGCGGCCACCTTCCGGTATCGCAGCAGCAGCAGGGCGACGCAGCCGGCGACCAGCAGCACGGCGGCGAGGGCGTAGACCGGGCCGAAGCCGCCGATGTCCGGTCCACCCTGGTCCTCGGAGACCAGCAGGTCGCCCAGTGACCAGATGCCCACCCCCTGCACGATGGTCGACGGGGAGCCCAGTCCGGCCAGCTCATTGACGGTGCGGGAGGGCAGGATGGACAGGGTGCCGACGATCGGGGTGGTCATCAGGAAGACCGCCACGATCCCGCCGGCCGCGAACGCCCGCTTGCCGGTGAGCGAGGCGACCAGCAGGCCGACCGAGGCGAAGACGACCGCCCAGAGGCCGGCGTAGAGCAGCCCCGGCAGCAGGTCGAGCAGCTCGTTCCAGACGCCGCGCATCCCGTCACCGGTGGTGAAGGCCGCGCCGAGGAACATCACCAGCTGCGGCCCGCCGAGCAGCAGCCAGAGCGCGCTGATCAGGGCCAGCAGCTTGGCCAGCGCGTAGTCGCCGCGCGGCAGCGGCCGGGAGAAGTACAGCGGCAGCACGCCGCTGCGCAGGTCGCGGGAGACCAGCTCCGGCGCGGCCACCGCGGCGAAGAAGATGACCAGCCAGCTCATCGAGTCGGCGAACTGGGCGTACGTCATCACCACCTCGCCGATCTGGCTGCGCACCGCGGTGGCGCCGGCGGCCACCATGGTGACGATGCCGACCACCAGCCAGGGGAAGATCTTGGCCTTGGCGCTGCGGCCCAGCCCGAAGGCGGTCCGCAGGCCGTGCAGGTAGAGCGCGCCGAAGACGTGCCGGCGGCCGAGGCGGGGGCCGGTGTAGCGCTGGTAGCCGATGTCGTGGATGACGCCGGTCGGCTCAGACATGGCTGGGCTCCCTCGTGGCGAAGAGTTCGGCCACCCGGTGCCGCCGCTGGTCGAGCCGGTGCAGCGGCAGGTCCAGCTCGGCGACCGCGCCGAGGATCAGGTCGTAGGTGGCCTCGTCGGCGAGCGGGACGAGCAGCATCCGCCCGTCCCGGCTGACCGGCAGGTCGAGCGCGGCGAGCCGGGAGGCCAGTTCGTCCGTACCCTCGCTGACCTCGACGGCGAGCACGTCGGTGGCGGAGGTCATGGCGGCGATCGGGCCGGCCCGCAGCAGCCGACCACCGTCGATGGCGACCAGCGTGTCGCAGATCCGCTCCACCTCGCCGAGCAGGTGCGAGCAGACCAGCACGGAGATGCCGAACTCGGTGCCGATCCGGTGCACCAGGGCGAGCATGTCGTCCCGGCCGGCCGGGTCGAGGCCGTTGGTCGGCTCGTCGAGGAGCAGCAGGTCCGGGTCGTGCACCAGGGCCTGGGCCAGCTTGACCCGCTGCTTCATGCCGGTCGAGTAGCCGCCGACCGGCCGGTAGCGCTCCTCGTAGAGGCCGACGTGCCGCAGCGCCTCGGACGCCCGCTCGCGGGCCGTCGTCCGGGGCAGCCCGCTGATCCGGCCGAGGTGGGTGACCAGCTCGGCGGCGGTGAGGTCGGGCGGCAGCGCGTCGTGCTCGGGCATGTAACCCACCCGGGCCCGGACGGCCGCCGGGTCGGTGGTCGGGTCGAGGCCGAGGACGGAGACTCGGCCGCTGGTCGGGGCGAGCAGGCCCAGCAGGATCTTGATCAGGGTCGACTTGCCGGCGCCGTTCGCGCCCACCAGGCCGATGATCCCGGGCTCCACCGCGACGGTCAGGTCGGCCAACGCGGTGACCCGCCCCCCGTACGTCTTGGTCAGCGACTCGGTCGCTATGAGTGTCACGCCCGTCAGCGTAGGAAGCCGACGCCCGCGCGGGTATCAGGAATCGCCCGGGGTCGCCCCTGAGAACCCGTCCGGGGGACACCGGTCGGATTCCGCGCCCGGGCCCGAGCGGCCGGTAAGGGTTTCGTAACCCGGCGGCGGGATGACCGGGGCGGCCGGGCCCGGCAGACTGGACGACGTGGTCACCCGCCTGCTGCGTACCCCGCTGACCTGGGCCGTCGTCGTCGTGCTCGCCGCCGGGGCGGCCGTCGGGCTGTGGTGGTTCCAGCCCTGGAAGGCGGTCACCGACACCCGGGTCGCCGAGCGGCTGTCCGACGTGGACGTGGCCACCACGCCGTCGGCCGGTCCCGCTCCGACGGGGGGCGCGGGACCGGCCGGGCCGACGCCGACCCCGGCGGGGCCGGCGCTGCTCAGCCGGGGAGAGTTCGTCACCCACGAGCACGACACCTCGGGCACCGCCCGGGTCGTCCGCGCCGGCGACGGGCGGCACCGGCTGGAACTGGTGGGTCTGGCCACCTCCAACGGCCCCGACCTGCGGGTCTGGCTGACCGATCAGCCGGTCCGCGCCGGCTGGGACGTCTTCGACGACGGCCGGTGGGTCGAGCTGGGCCGACTCAAGGGCAACCGTGGCGACCAGGCGTACGACATCCCGCCGGGCACCGACCTGGCCGGGCTGACCAGCGTGTCCATCTGGTGCAAGCGGTTCGCGGTCTCGTTCGGGGCCGCCCCGCTCACCCCGACCGGTTGAGCCGTCCCCAACCGCCCGGCCCGCAGTGGAGTGGCGCTCTCGACCGATCGCCGGTCGGCTGCGAAACTGTGTGCCGGTCAGCGAGTGAGGGGTACGGATGAGCAACGGGTGGGTGCTGCCCGACGAGGTGCTTCGGGACGCGCCGGCGTACACGCCGCGCCCGGGTGAGCTGGCCGATCTGGAGCTGTTGCTGACCGGGGCGTACGCGCCGCTGGCCGGCTTCATGACCCGCGCCGACCTGGCCTCGCTGCAGCGTCGCGGCCGGCTCGCCGACGGCACGCCGTGGCCGGTGCCGGTGACCCTCCAGGTGCCGGCGGCGCTGGCGGCCGGGCTGGACCCGGCCGACCCGGGGCGCCGCACGCTGGTGCTCAGCGACGGCGAGGGCGCACCGGTGGCCGCGCTGGAGGTCGCCGACGTCTGGGCGGCCCGCGAGGGCGTGGCCGGGGTGGGCGGCCCGGTCCGCCGGCTCGGCGACGGCGGGCACGGCCCGTTCCAGCGGCTGCGCCGCAACCCGGAGGAGGTCCGGGCGCTGCTGCCTCCGGGCCGGGTGCTCGGCGTGATCGCCGACCGGCCCCTGCACCGGCCGCAGCTGGCGCAGATCGCGCACGCCGCCCGTACCCTGGGCGCCCACCTGCTGGTGATGATCCCGGTGGGCGAGGGGGCCGGCTCGGGCGGCGTGCCGCCGGAGGCCCTGGTGCGCAGCGTCTTCGCCGCCCGCGACCGGATGCCCCCGGCGACCCTGGTCGCGGTGCCGATGCCGCGCGGCCGCGACGAGATCGGCGACGCCCTGCTGCGGGCCCGGATCTCCGCCGCGTACGGGGTGACCCACCTGCTCTCCACCGGTGAGATGCTCTCCGGCGCGGGCCTGCGGGTGCTGGTTCCCCGCGAGCTGGCCTACGACAACCGGGACGGGCAGTGGCGCTGGCGGGAGGACATCCCACCGCGCAACCGGCGGCTGGCGCTGCGCCAGGAGGAGATCGACGACCTGCTGGACCGGGGCTTCCCGCTGCCCGAGTGGCACACCCCGCCGGCGGTGGCCAAGGAGCTGAGCCGGGCCCGCCCGCCGCGGCGGCACCGGGGCCTGGTGGTCTTCCTGACCGGCCTGTCCGGCTCCGGCAAGTCGACCATCGCCCGCGGGCTGGCGGACGTGCTGCGGGAGCAGGGCGACCGCACGGTGACCCTGCTCGACGGCGACGTGGTGCGCCGGGAGCTGTCGGCGGGGCTGGGCTTCAGCCGGGCGGACCGGGACGCCAACGTCCGCCGGATCGGCTGGGTGGCCGCCGAGGTCGCCCGGCACCGGGGGGTGGGCATCTGCTGCCCGATCGCCCCGTACGCCCAGGCGCGGGCGACCGCCCGGGAGATGGCGCTGGCGGCGGGGGCCGGTTTCGTGCTGGTCCACGTGGCCACCCCGCTGGAGGTCTGCGAGCGGCGGGACCGCAAGGGCCTGTACGCCCGGGCCCGGGCCGGCCTGCTCACCGGGATGACCGGCGTCGACGACCCGTACGAGGAGCCGACCGACGCCGAGATCGTGGTCGACACCACCGACCTGGCCGTCGACGAGGCGGTGCTGTCGGTGCTGAACCACCTCACCGAGACCGGCTGGGTGGAGCCCCGCCTCCAGTCCGCCTGATTCCCGTCAGGGTCACCTTTCGTCGCTGCCCCCTGCGCGCTAGTGTTCATCTTTGTTGGAACACGTTCGAGCGCGTGTGAGAGTGCGCGGGAGCCGGAGGTACGGACGGATGCTGGCGCGGCAGCGGCAGGCGGCCATCCTCGACCGGGTCCGCACCACCGGTGGCGTCCGGGTCACCGAGCTGGCGGCGGAGTTCGGCGTCTCCGACATGACCATCCGGCGTGACCTGGAGACGCTGCACGAGCAGGGCCTGCTGGCCAAGGTGCACGGCGGCGCCACCGTTCCCGGCTCCAGCTCCACCGACGAGCCGGGTTTCCACGCCAAGTCGGTGCGGCAGCTCGTGGAGAAGGCCGCCATCGCGGGCCGGGCCGCCGAGCTGGTCCGCCCCGGCGCGGCGGTCGCGCTCTCGGCCGGCACCACCACCGCCGAACTGGCCCGCCGCCTGGTGGATGTGCCCGGGCTGACCGTGGTGACCAACTCGCTGCCGGTGGCCGAGATCCTGCACGCGCAGGGCCGCCCCGACCAGACCGTGGTGCTCACCGGCGGGGTGCGCACCCCGTCCGACGCGCTGGTCGGCCCGCTGGCCGTGGAGGCGATCCGCTCGCTGCACCTGGACCTGCTCTTCCTCGGCGTACACGGGATCACCGAGCGGGCCGGTTTCACCACGCCGAACCTGATGGAGGCGGAGACCGACCGGGCCCTGGTGGCCGCGGCCGACCGGCTGGTGGTGCTGGCCGACCACACCAAGTGGGGCACCGTGGGCATCTGCTCGATCGTCGGCCTCGCCGCCGCCGACGTGCTGGTCACCGACGACCGGCTGGCTCCCGAGGCGCGCCGGGTACTGGACGAGAAGGTGGGAGAGCTGGTGGTCGTGGCGAGCACGGGCCGGGCGACGACGGAGGGGACGGCGCGGTGAAGCGTACGGCGATCGAACTGGCGGACGGCCGCGAGCTGATCTACTTCGACGAACGGGACGACGCGGTCCGCGACCAGCCGGACCGGCGCGAGCTGCCCCCTCCCCCGCCCGCCTCCCAGCTGCGGTACGACCCGCTGACCGACGAGTGGGTGGCGGTGGCGGTGCACCGGCAGACCCGCACCTTCCTCCCCCCGGCCGACCAGTGCCCGCTCTGCCCCACCCGCGGCGACCGGCTCAGCGAGATCCCGGCCCCCGACTACGACGTGGCCGTGTTCGAGAACCGGTTCCCCTCGCTCAGCCAGCGGGTGGCCGACGAGCCGGCCGAGATGACCCCGTTCACCCCGGTACGCCCGGGCCGGGGCCGCTGCGAGGTGGTCTGCTTCACCGACGACCACAACGCCTCGTTCGCCAGCCTGCCACCGCGCCGGGTGCGCACCGTGCTGGACGCGCTGGCCGACCGGACCGTGGCGCTCGCCGAGCTGCCCGGGGTCGAGCAGGTGTTCTGCTTCGAGAACCGGGGCGTGGAGATCGGGGTGACCCTGCACCACCCGCACGGGCAAATCTACGCGTACCCGTTCGTGCCGCCGCGGACCCGGTCGCTGCTGGCCGCCGCCCGCCGGCACGCCGAGCGCACCGGCGGGGGCAACCTCTACGCCGACGTGCTCGCCGCCGAGCGGGCCGCCGGCAACCGGGTGGTCACCAGCAACGAGCACTGGACGGCGTACGTCCCGGCGGCCGCCCGCTGGCCGTTCGAGGTGCACGTGGCGCCGCACCGGCCGGTGCCCGACATCCCGGCGTTGACCGACGCCGAGCGGGACGCGTTCGGCCCGCTCTACCTGGATGTGCTGCGCCGCTTCGACGGGCTCTTCGACCTGCCGATGCCGTACATCGCGGCCTGGCACCAGGCACCGGTGCGGATCGACCGGGAGCTGGGTCACCTGCACCTTCAGCTGTTCAGCATCCGGCGGGCCAAGGACAAGCTGAAGTACCTGGCCGGCTCGGAGTCCGGCATGGGGGTCTTCATCAACGACATCGCGCCCGAGCGGGCCGCGGAGCTGCTTCGCGCCACCTGACCCCGGCCCGGGTCCCGGCGGCGAGTCGGGCGGCGAGTGCGGCCGCGCCCGGGAAACAGGGCGCGGGGGGCCCGGGACAGGGCCCCCCGCAGGGAAGGGACGGCTGGCTGTGCGCGACAGCCGGGAAGGTTTGGCTGATCGGCACTCGTGCCGCGAGGCGACCGCGGTCAACCTTCCTGGACGAGACTGGCATCACGTCCACCCACTTCAACGACCCACGCCCACCTCGGTGACGCCGGGGGCCACGGCCACGGATTGATCGCCACCGTTCGCGGCGGGTCGCGCGGATCCGCTCGATCGGACACCGCGACCCGCCGCAGACCGCTCCCCGGGGTACGACGGAGCCCGCCGGCGGAGGCCGGCGGGCCCGGTCGGTGACACGTACGAGGATCAGGCGGAGAGCTTGCGCGCCAGGTTCTCGTCGAGCGCGTTCATGAACTCGTCGGTGGTCAGCCACGGGGCGTCCCGCGAGATGAGCAGCGAGAGGTCCTTGGTCATCTGGCCGCCCTCGACGGTGTCGACGATGACCTGCTCCAGGGTGTTGGCGAACTCGGTGACCGCCGGGGTGCCGTCCAGCTTGCCCCGGTGGGCCAGGCCCCGGGTCCAGGCGTAGATCGACGCGATCGGGTTGGTCGAGGTCTTCTCGCCCTTCTGCCACTGCCGGTAGTGCCGGGTGACCGTGCCGTGCGCGGCCTCGGCCTCGACGGTGCGGCCGTCCGGGGAGAGCAGGACCGAGGTCATCAGGCCGAGCGAGCCGAAGCCCTGCGCGACGGTGTCGGACTGCACGTCACCGTCGTAGTTCTTGCAGGCCCAGACGTAGCCGCCCTCCCACTTGAGCGCGGCGGCGACCATGTCGTCGATCAGCCGGTGCTCGTAGGTGATGCCGGCGGCGTCGAACTCGGCCTTGAACTCGTTCTCGAACACCTCGGCGAAGATGTCCTTGAACCGGCCGTCGTACGCCTTGAGGATCGTGTTCTTGGTGGACAGGTAGACCGGGTAGTTGCGGTCCAGGCCGTACCGGAACGAGGCCCGGGCGAAGTCCCGGATCGACTCGTCGAAGTTGTACATGCCCATGGCGATGCCGCCGCCGGGGAAGTTGGCGACCTCCATCTCCATCGGGGCGCCGCCGTCGGCCGGGGTGTAGGTGATGGTCACCGTGCCCGGGCCGGGGACGACGAAGTCGGTGGCCTTGTACTGGTCACCGTGGGCGTGCCGGCCGATGATGATCGGCTTGGTCCAGCCGGGCACGAGCCGCGGCACGTTGGACATGATGATCGGCTCGCGGAAGACGACGCCGCCGAGGATGTTGCGGATGGTGCCGTTCGGCGACCGCCACATCTTCTTCAGGCCGAACTCCTCCACCCGGGCCTCGTCCGGGGTGATGGTCGCGCACTTGACGCCGACGCCGTGCTCCTTGATGGCGTTGGCGGCGTCGACGGTGACCTGGTCGTTCGTCTCGTCGCGGTGCTGGATCGAGAGGTCGTAGTAGTGCAGGTCGACGTCGAGGTAGGGCAGGATCAGCTGCTCACGGATCTGCTTCCAGATGATCCGGGTCATCTCGTCGCCGTCGAGTTCCACGACCGGGTTGTTTACCTTGATCTTCGCCATCGACCGGCGCTCCTCTCGGGGGACACGTGCTCAAGCAGTACGAGCGTACTGGAAACGGGCCGGCACCCCCCAGCCGGCCTCGGTCGGCCGGATAACCGGATGCCCGGCACGGGAGTTCACTGGCACCATCGCCCGATGCCACTGAGCCGCACCCTCGGGTCTATCACGGTCACCGCGCTCACCGACGGCGAGGGGGCGTTCTTCCAGCCCCGCGCCGAGGCGTTCCCCGACGCCACCGCGGCGCACTGGCGCGAGGCGGACCGGCGCGACCCCACCTCGGTCACCCCCGACGGCCGCTGGTGGCTGCCGTTCCGCAGCTTCGCGGTGCGCGCCGGCGACGGGCCGGTCACGCTGGTCGACGCCGGCATCGGACCGGCCGGCTCGCCCGCCGCGAGCTGGGCGCCGGTGCCGGGGCGGCTCCCCGCCGAACTGGCCGCCGCCGGCATCGACCCCGCCGACGTGCGCACCGTCGTCCTCACCCACCTGCACAGCGACCACATCGGCTGGGCGGTCACCGGCACGCCCGGCCGCCCGTACTTCCCGAACGCCGACTACCTGGTGCAGCGGGCCGAGTTGGACGCGATGGAGACGATCAATCCGGGGCTGCCGGCCGGCCTGGTCGCCCCGTTACGCGCCGCCGGCCAGCTCCGGGTGGTCGACGGCGACACCCCGCTCACCCCGGAGGTACGCCTGCTGAGCACCCCCGGACACACCCCCGGCCACCAGTCGGTGCTCATCGACTCCGGCGACGAGCGCCTCCTGCTCACCGGCGACCTCCTGGTGCACGCCGTGCAACTCGTCGACCCCGACCTGGCGTACGCCCACGAGGAGGACCCGGCCACCGCCCGCACCTCCCGCACCACCCTCCTGCGCACGCTCGCCACGGCCCCCACCCCCACCCACCTGGCCACCCCCCACCTGGGCACCCCCTTCACCCCCCTCCAACCCCACCTCCCGTCGCCCCGGTGATCATGAAGTTATTGCTGCGACACGCCGGGCGGACCGGCAACAACTCCATGATCGACGAGGTGGGGAGCCGAGGGTGGGGATGGTGAAGGGGGCACGCCGGTGGGTACCGGCGTGCCCCCTTCGGGTGGTGCTGGTGGATCACATGCTGGCGATGTCGCTCTGCTTGGCGCGGACGGCCTCCGCGGCCTCCTTCAGGCTGGCCAGCTCGTCGGCGTCCAGATCGGTCTCGACGACCCGCTTGACGCCCTCGGCGCCGATCTCGGCCTCGACGCCCAGGTAGACGCCGGAGATTCCGTACTCGCCGTCGACCCAGGCACAGACCGGCATGACGTCGCCGGAGTCCTCCGCGACGGCCTTGGCCATCCGGGCGGCGGCAGCCGACGGGGCGTAGTACGCCGAGCCGGTCTTCAGCAGCGCCACGACCTCGGCGCCACCGTTGCGGGTCTTGACGACCAGCTCCTCGATCTGCTCGGCCGGCATCGCGTCGCGCAGCGGCTTGCCGTTCACCGTGCTCTTCGACGGCACCGGGACCATGGTGTCGCCGTGCGAGCCGAGGGTCAGGGTCTTGACCGACTTCACCGGCACCTGGAGGGCCTCGGCGACGAAGTTGGTGAACCGGGCGGTGTCGAGCATGCCGGCCTGGCCGAGCACCCGGTTCTTCGGGAACTGGGTGGCGAGCTGGGCCAGCGCGGTCATCTCGTCCAGCGGGTTGGAGACCACGATGACGACCGCGTTCGGGGCGTACTTGGCGACGTTCTCGGCTACCTGACGGACGATCTTGGCGTTCGTCTCCAGCAGGTCCATCCGGCTCATGCCCGGCTTGCGCGGCAGGCCGGCGGTGATCACGACGACGTCCGAGCCCTCGATGGCCTCGTAGCCCTCGCCGTTCGGGCCGGTGGTGACGCCGACGACCTTGGTCTCGAAGCCCTCGATCGCGCGGGACTGGTTGAGGTCCAGCGCGAGACCCGCCGGCTTGCCCTCCACGATGTCGGTGATCACGACGGTGTCGAAGACGTCGTACTCGGCCAGGCGCTGTGCGGTGGTGGAGCCGTAGAAGCCGGCCCCGACGACAGTGACCTTCTTACCCATGGTCGTCCCACTCCCTGCTACCAGTCGGTTTTCCGGACCGTATCAGCCATCCTGGCACCGATCCGGGCAGGGGCGGACGGTTATGACACCGATGGGCGTCCTCAGCCCCGCTCGGCGCGTTCCACCACGTTGGTGAGCAGCATGGCGCGGGTCATCGGCCCGACGCCGCCGGGCATCGGGACCACCTTGCCGGCCGCCTCGGCCGCCTCCGGGTCCACGTCCCCGGTGTACCGGCCCTTGCCGTCCGCGCCGATCACCCGGGTGATGCCGACGTCGACCACCGTCGCGCCCGGCGTGATCATGTCGGCGGTGAGCAGCCCGGGTACGCCCGCGGCGACGATCACGATCTCGGCGGCGCGGGTGTGCGCGGCGAGGTCGAGGGTGCCGGTGTGGCACAGGGTCACGGTGGCGTTCTCGCTGCGCCGGGTGAGCAGCAGGCCCAGCGGGCGGCCGACCGTGTTGCCCCGGCCGACCACGGCGACCGTCGCACCGCGCAGCGGTACGTCGTGCCGGCGCAGCAGCTCGACGATCCCGCGCGGGGTGCAGGGCAGCGGGGCGTCGTAGCCGAGCACCAGCCGGCCGAGGTTGACCGGGTGCAGGCCGTCCGCGTCCTTGTCCGGGTCGATCATCTCCAGCACGCGCTGGGTGTCCAGGTGGGGCGGGAGCGGCAACTGGACGATGTAGCCGTGGCAGGCCGGGTCGGCGTTCAGCTCGGCGAGGACCGCGTCGACCTGCTGCTGGGTGGCGTCGGCGGGCAGCTCGCGGCGGATGGAGGCGATTCCGACCTCGGCGCAGTCCCGGTGCTTGCCGTTGACGTACGCCTGGGATCCCGGGTCGGCCCCGACCAGGACGGTGCCGAGGCCCGGGGTGATGCCGCGCTCCGCGAGCGCCTTGACCCGCGTCCGCAACTCGTCCTTGATCTCTGCCGCGGTCGCCTTGCCGTCCAGGATCGTCGCCGTCACGTCCCGATCGTCTCACGGCGACGGCCGCTGGTTGGGACGACGACCAACCGTGACTTTCCGTTACGTGGGTTTAATCACCGAGAGTTACCTCATGTGGGGTCCGCCACAACTCGGGACGGACAGCGGATCATGAACCGACACAGAGCAGACAGCCGGCCGACAACCGCGCACGGCGGTCGGCAGCGCCCCACCGACGCGGAAGGCCAGCCTTCGAAACCGACATTGAGCAGCGCCTTCACATAGCAGAGGGGTGGCAGGGCGACAAGACGGGGGCGAGCCTTCCGTTACTGGTTCGCAACGCTCTCGTTGCCGAACAGCCGGTCGCGACCTACCGTTGCCAAACGTTGCGCAGCGTTACCCAGCGCCGGGCCAGACTGCGCAGCGTGAGGAGATGAGGAGACTCAATGCGAGTTCGTAGGCTTGCCGCCTGGACCGCTCTCCCGCTCGCGGTGACGCTTGGCCTGGTGGCCTGCGGCTCGGGCGGCGACGGCGGATCAGGGCAGAGCGACCCCAACGCGGCCGTGCGGATCGAGATCGCCGAGCCGCAGCACCTGGTGCCCACCAACACCAACGAGACCAGTGGTTCGCAGGTGCTCGCCGCCCTGTTCAGCCCGCTGGTCGACTATGACGAGGCCAACAAGCCGTACGAGGTGGCGGCCGAGTCGGTGACGTCGTCGGACAACAAGGTCTGGACGATCAAGCTGAAGGACGGCTACACCTTCCACAACGGCGAGAAGGTCACGGCCGAGAACTACATCGACGCCTGGAACTACGGCGCGTACGCCCCGAACGGCCAGAACTCGAGCTACTTCTTCGAGAAGGTCGCCGGCTACGCGGACCTGCAGGGCGAGAAGCCGGCCGCGAAGACGCTGTCCGGGCTGAAGAAGGTCGACGACCGCACCTTCACCGTGACGCTGACCGAGCCGTACAGCGAGTTCAAGACGATGCTCGGCTACACCGCCTTCTACCCGCTGCCGAAGGCGGCCTTCTCCGCCCCGGGCGTGCTGGCCGAGGGCTACGAGCAGGCGCCGATCGGTCAGGGCCCGTTCAAGATCAAGGGCAGCTGGCAGCACGACGCAAAGGTCGAGGTCGAGAAGTACGACGCCTTCCCCGGCCAGAAGCCGAAGGTGGCCGGCGTCGAGTTCCGGATCTACCAGCAGCCGACCGCGGCCTACGCGGACGTGCTGTCGGACAACCTGGACGTCATCAAGACCATCCCGACCGAGAGCCTGTCGACGGCCGCCACCGACCTCGGTGACCGGTTCCAGCAGAGCCCGGCCTCGTCGCTGCAGGTGCTGGCGTTCCCGACGTTCCAGAAGGAATTCAGCAAGCCGGAGGTCCGCAAGGCGATCTCCATGGCGATCGACCGGGACGAGATCACCAAGTCGATCTTCAAGGACTCGCAGCAGCCGGCCCGTTCCTTCGTCTCGCCGGTCGTGGCCGGCTACCGGGAGAACACCATCGGCGCGGCGGGCGAGTTCGACCCGGCCAAGGCCAAGGCGATGTACCAGGCCGCGGGCGGCCCGTCCAAGATCGAGCTGTCGTACAACGGCGACGGCGGTCACAAGGACTGGATCGACGCGACCTGCAACCAGCTCAAGGCCAACCTGGGCGTGGAGTGCGTCGGCACCGCCGAGCCCAAGTTCGCGGACCTGCTGACCAAGCTCAAGGCGAAGCAGCCGGTCGGCCTGTTCCGGATGGGCTGGGTCATGGACTACCCGTCCATGGAGAACTACCTGGGCCCGCTGTACAGCACCAACGGTTCCTCGAACTACTACGGCTACAGCAACCCCGAGTTCGACAAGCTGCTGGCCGAGGGCGCCAAGGCGCCGACCGAGGAAGAGGCGATCAAGAAGTACCAGGCGGCGGAGGACCTCCTGGCCGAGGACCTGCCGGTGATCCCGCTGCGGTACGGCCAGAACAACTTCGGGCACTCGACCAAGGTCACGAACGTGGAGATGGATCTCTTCGACCGGGTCGACCTGCTGAAGATCGAGGCCGTCAAGTAACAGCGCTGGTGGGGTCGGGTCACCGGGAGGTGGCCCGACCCGCCACGCCCTTCGCCCCTTTTCAGAGAGACTTCACAGTATGTTCCGCTTTATTCTGCGGCGACTGCTCCAGATGGTCCTCGCCTTCTTCGGGACCACGCTGATCGTCTACGCACTGATGTTCGCCGGTCAGGGTGACCCGATCCAGGCGCTCGCCGGCGAACGCCCGGTCACCGCCGCCCAGCGGGCATACCTGACTGAGAAGTTCCACCTCGACCAGACCGGGGTGGGCGGATTCTTCTACCGCTACTTCGACTACATCAAGAACCTGCTCCAGGGTGACCTCGGGCAGTCGCTGACCGGCCGCCAGATCGGCGACATCCTCGCCGCCGCCTGGCCGGTGACGGTCAAGCTGGCGCTCATCGCGATGGCCGTGACGATCCTGTTCGGCGTCACCGCGGGTGTGCTCGCCGGCATCCGCCGGGCCAGCATCTTCGACAACTCGACGCTGGTGCTGACCCTGCTGGTGCTCGGCATCCCGACCATCGTGCTGGCCCCGCTGGCGCAGTACCTCCTCGGCGTCAAGTGGCAGCTCTTCCCGCCCACCGCCGGCGCCGAGCCCGACCTGTACGCGCTGCTGCTCCCCGGCATCGTGCTCGGCTCGCTCTCGCTGGCCACCGCGCTGCGGCTGACCCGGACCTCGGTGGCGGAGAACCTGCGCGCCGACTACGTCCGGACGGCCCGCTCGAAGGGCCTGGTCAAGCGGCGGATCGTCAGCGTGCACGTGCTGCGCAACTCGCTCATCCCGGTGGTCACCTTTCTCGGCGTCGAGCTGGGCAACCTGATGAGCGGCGCGATCATCACCGAGGGCGTGTTCAACATCCCCGGCGTCGGCTTCAACCTCTTCCGCGGCATCCGCACCGAGGACGGCCCGCTGGTGGTGGGCATCGTCAGCGTGCTCGTCGTGGTCTACCTCCTGTCCAACCTGGTGGTGGACGTCCTGTACGCCGTACTCGACCCGAGGATTCGCTATGAGTGACTTCGAGACCGTGGCGGCCACGGAGAACCAGGCCGCGCGGCGGGGCGTGTCCGGCGAGCCCGGGGCGCCCAACCAGATCGGCGCGCCGCAGAAGGCCCGCAGCCTGGCCGGTGACGCCTGGCGCGACCTGCGCCGCAATCCGATCTTCTGGATCAGCCTCACCCTGGTCGTGGTGGTCGCCGCGATGGCCGCCGTACCCTCCCTCTTCACCGCCAACGACCCGCGCGACTGCCTGCTCTCCCGGCAGCACGACGGGGCGTCCGGCGGGGCCATCTTCGGGTACGACTTCCAGGGCTGCGACACGTACGCCCGGGCGGTCTACGGCGCCCGCGCCTCGCTGCTGGTCGGCGCGCTCTCCGCGCTGCTCACCGGCACCATCGCGCTGGTCATCGGCATGCTGGCCGGCTACTTCGGCCGCTGGGTCGACGCGGTGCTCTCCCGCGTGATCGACATCGTGCTCGGCATCCCGCTGCTGCTCGCCGCGATCGTGCTGCTCAAGCGGGTGAGCACCAGCAGCGACAACGTCCGGCTGTTCGCGGTGATCTTCGTGCTGGCGGTGCTCGGCTGGACCACCGCGGCCCGGGTGGTCCGCTCCTCGGTGATCACCGCCAAGGAGCAGGACTACGTGGCGGCGGCCCGGATGCTCGGCGCCGGCAACGGCCGGATCATGTGGCGGCACATCCTGCCGAACGCGCTCGCCCCGGCGATCGTGGTGCTCACCATCGCGCTCGGCTCGTTCATCGCCGCCGAGGCGACGCTGAGCTTCCTCGGCATCGGTCTCAAGGCCCCGACCATCTCCTGGGGCATCGACATCGACGCCGGCCGGGTGCACATGCGCGAGGCGGCGACGCCGCTGGTCGTCCCCTCCGCCTTCCTCGCGCTGACCGTCCTCGCCTTCATCATGCTGGGCGACGCCATCCGCGACGCCTTCGACCCGAAGCTCCGGTGAGAACCTCATGACCCAGTCCGCTGTCCACCCGACGCCGGCCTCCCCCACGCCCGAGGGCGGCCACCTGCTCGACATCCGGGACCTGCACGTCGAGTTCCGGACGAGCGAGGGCGTCGCCAAGGTGATCAACGGCGTCTCCTACCACCTGGACGCCGGCGAGACCCTCGCGGTGCTCGGCGAGTCCGGCTCCGGCAAGTCGGTCACCGCCCAGGCGATCATGGGCATCCTCGACACACCGCCGGCGGTGATCCGCTCCGGTCAGATCCTCTACCAGGGTCGGGACCTGCTGAAGCAGTCGGAGGAGCAGCGCCGCCAGGTGCGGGGCAAGGAGATCGCGATGATCTTCCAGGACGCCCTGTCCGCGCTGAACCCGGTCTTCGGAGTCGGCTGGCAGATCGGCGAGACGCTGCGCCAGCGCGAGGGGATGTCCAAGGCGGACGCCCGGCGGCGCGCCGTCGAGCTGATGGACCTGGTCCGGATCCCGGCCGCGGCGAAGCGGCTCGGCGACTACCCGCACCAGTTCTCCGGCGGCATGCGGCAACGCGTCATGATCGCGATGGCGCTGGCGATGAACCCGAAGGTGCTGATCGCCGACGAGCCCACCACCGCGCTGGACGTCACCGTGCAGGCCCAGATCATGGACCTGCTGGCCGACCTGCGGCGGGACCTCAACATGGCGATGATCCTGATCACCCACGACCTCGGCGTGGTCGCCGGCGTCGCGGACCGGATCGCGGTCATGTACGCCGGCCGGATCGTCGAGCACGCCGACGTCCGGTCGCTGTACCGGTCGCCCGCCCACCCGTACACCAAGGGCCTGCTGGAGTCGATCCCGCGCATGGACGTGCGCGGCCAGGAGTTGTCGACGATCAAGGGGCTGCCGCCGAACCTGATGCGGATCCCCTCCGGCTGCCCGTTCCACCCCCGGTGCCCGTACGTGCAGCAGGTCTGCGTGGACGTGGTGCCACACGACCTGGTCCTCGGCGACGGCCGGACCAGCGCGTGCCACTTCGCGCAGGAGGTCCGAGATGACAGCGCCCGCTAGCCCGACCAAGGTCCGCGGCGAGACCATCCTCTCCGTCGACAACCTGGTCAAGCACTTCCCGATCACCCAGGGCGTGCTGTTCCAGAAGCAGACCGGCGCGGTCCGGGCCGTCGACGGGGTCAGCTTCGAGCTGCGCCGGGGCGAGACCCTGGGCATCGTGGGCGAGTCCGGCTGCGGCAAGTCGACCCTGGCCCGACTGCTGATGCGGCTGGAGACGCCCACCTCCGGCGGGGCCACCCTGGAGGGGAAGGATCTGTTCAAGGCCTCCGGGGCCGAGCTGCGTCGACTGCGGCGCAACATGCAGATGGTGATGCAGGACCCGTACACCTCGCTCAACCCGCGGATGACGGTCGGCGACATCATCGGCGAGCCGTTCGACATCCACCCGGAGGCGGCGCCGAAGGGCAGCAAGCAGCGGCGGGTGCAGGAGCTGCTGGACGTGGTCGGGCTCAACCCGGAGCACGTCAACCGCTACCCGCACCAGTTCTCCGGCGGCCAGCGGCAGCGCATCGGCATCGCCCGGGCGCTCGCCCTGCGGCCCGAGGTGATCGTCTGCGACGAGCCGGTCTCCGCGCTGGACGTCTCCATCCAGGCGCAGGTGATCAACCTGCTGGAGCAGCTCCAGGACGAGTTCGGGCTGTCCTACATCTTCATCGCGCACGACCTGTCGGTGGTCCGGCACATCTCGGACCGGGTCGCGGTGATGTACCTCGGCAAGATCGTGGAGATCGGCACCGAGGACGAGATCTACGAGCGGGCCACCCACCCGTACACCCAGGCGCTGCTCTCGGCGGTGCCGGTGCCGGACCCGGACGTCCGCAACGACCGGACCATCATCCGGCTCACCGGCGACGTGCCGAGCCCGGCCGATCCGCCGTCGGGCTGCCGCTTCCGCACCCGCTGCTGGAAGGCCCAGGAGGTCTGCGCCCGCGAGGAACCGCTGTCGGTCTCCCGGGCCGCCGACCCCCACCCCTCCGCCTGCCACTTCGCCGAACTCCGCCCCACCCTCCCCTGACCCACCCTCCCCGGGTTCCCGCCGTCGATCATGAAGTTGTTGTCCCGGCACGCCGTGGTGCCGGGCGACAACTTCATGATCGACGGGTCCAGGGTGGGGGGCCCGGCGGTGGGGTTGGTCAGTGGAAGAAGTGCCGGGTGCCGGTGAGGTACATGGTCACGCCGGCCTCCTTGCACGCGGCGATGACCTCCTCGTCGCGGATGGAGCCGCCGGGCTGCACGATCGCGCGTACGCCCGCCTCGATGAGGATCTTCGGGCCGTCGGCGAACGGGAAGAACGCGTCCGAGGCGCAGACCGCGCCGCGGGCCCGCTCGGCGCCGGCCCGGTCGACCGCCAGCCGGGCCGAGTCCACCCGGTTGACCTGCCCCATGCCGACCCCGACGGTGGCACCGTCGTGCGCCAGCAGGATCGCGTTGCTCTTCACCGCGCGGACCGCCCGCCAGGCGAAGGCCAGGTCCCGCAGGGTGTCCTCGTCGGCGGGGTCGCCGGTGGCCAGCCGCCAGTTCGCCGGGTCGTCGCCCTCGGCGTCGACCCTGTCCCGCAGCTGCACCAGGACACCGCCGGTGACCTGCCGCCACTCCGCCGGCAACGGGTCGAAGGCCGGGGCGTGCAGCAGCCGGATGTTCTTCTTGGCCTGGAGGATCTCCGCAGCGCCCTCGTCGTAACCGGGGGCGACCACGACCTCGGTGAAGATGTCGGCCACCTGCCGGGCCATCTCGACGCTGACCGGGCGGTTGACGGCGATCACCCCGCCGTAGGCCGACACCGGGTCGCAGGCGTGCGCCCGGCGGTGCGCCTCGGCCACGTCCGCGCCGACCGCGATGCCGCACGGGTTGGCGTGCTTGATGATCGCCACCGCCGGCTGGTCGGTGAAGTCGTTCGCGGCCCGCCAGGCCGCGTCGGCGTCGACGTAGTTGTTGTAGGACATCTCCTTGCCGTGCAGCTGCTCGGCCTGGGCCAGGCCGGCGGGGCTGGACGGGTCGGCGTAGACGGCCGCCGCCTGGTGCGGGTTCTCCCCGTAGCGCAGCACCGCCCGGCGACGCAGGCTCAACCCGGCGAACTGCGGCCACCCGCCGGCGGCCGGGGCCAGGGTGGTGGCGAACCACTCGGCCACGGCGACGTCGTACTCGGCGATGTCGGCGAAGGCGCGGGCGGCGAGCGCCCGGCGCTGCGCCAGCGTGAAGCCGCCGTCGGCGAGGGCGGCCACCAGGGCCGGGTACGAAGCCGGGTCGGTCACCACCGCGACCGAGGCGTGGTTCTTGGCGGCGGCCCGGACCATCGCCGGCCCGCCGATGTCGATCTGCTCCACGCACTCGTCCTGGCTCGCGCCGGAGGCGACCGTGGCCTGGAACGGGTAGAGGTTGGAGACCAGCAGGTCGACCCCGGCGATGCCGTGCTCGTCGAGCTGAGCGGCGTGGGTGTCCTTGCGCAGATCGGCCAGGAGACCGCCGTGGATCTTCGGGTGCAGGGTCTTCACCCGGCCGTCGAGGATCTCCGGGAAGCCGGTCACCTGCTCGACGGGGGTCACCGGCACCCCCGCGCCCGAGATGGTGGACGCGGTGCTGCCGGTCGAGACGATCTCCACCCCGGCGTCGTGCAGGGCCCGGGCCAGCTCGACCAGGCCGCTCTTGTCGTAGACGCTGACCAGTGCCCGCCTGATCGGGCGACGCTCGTCCTGAGTGGAACTCACGGGACCGTGACCTTTCTTCCGGTGATCGTCCAACCTTCGCGGACCAGCCGACCGACCTGCTCGACGAGCTGGCGCCGCTCGGCGGACTTGATGCGCTCGGTGAGCGTCTCCACGTCGTCGTCGTCGCGTACCAGCACGGCGACCTGCGCGACGATCGGGCCGGTGTCCATCCCGGCGTCGACGAAGAAGAGCGTGGCCCCGGTGACCTTGACGCCGTAGGCGAGCGCGTCCCGGGGGCCGTGGATGCCGGGGAACGCCGGCAGCAGGGTGTTGTGCGTGTTCAGGTAGCGGTCACCGAAGGCGGCCAGGAAGTGCGGCCCGACCAGCTTCAGGAAGCCGGCCGAGATCACCAGGTCGGGTCGGTGCTCGGCGACGTGCGCGGTGAGCGCGAGGTCCCAGTCCTCCCGGGACGGGTGGTCCTTGACCCGGTCGACGAAGGTCGGCACCCCGGCGGCGGCGGCCCGGTCCAGTCCGGCGATCCCGTCGCGGTCGGCGCCGACGGCCACCACCCGGGCCCCGTACGCGGGGTCGGCGGTGGCGTCGAGCAGCGCCTGGAGGTTGCTGCCGGAGCCGGAGACGAGGACGACGAGGCGGGCGACGGACGCGGGCTCGGTCACGCGGCCACCCTATCGGGCAGGTCAGGACTCCCAGCGATCGGGCAGCGGCGAATCGGGTGATCACGCGAGTGGCACGTACGCGATACGCTGCCCGTCGCTCGGTGGCTGCCGTCCGGCCCGCCGCCGCACCCTTCAAATGATCAGGCACGGACAGTGCCGACGGAGCGAGGAGCACCATGCAGCCCGGTTACCCCAACCCCGCGCAGCAGCCGCCGATCAACAACAACATGACGATGTCCATCGTGGCCATCTTCTTCTTCTGGCCGCTCGCCATCCCGGCCATCATCAACGCCTCCAAGGTCAACCCGCTGCTCCAGCAGGGTGACTACGCGGGCGCCCAGGCGGCGGCGAACGAGTCGAAGAAGTGGTCGAAGTGGGCCATCATCATCGGCGCCGTCTGGCTCGTGATCGTCCTGCTGTGCTGCCTCGCCGGTGGTCTGGCCGGGATCATGGGCTCCGACACCAGCAGCAGCAGCTACTGACGATCACCGACTGAGGAGCATCCGCCATGCAGCCCGGACCCCCCGGTCAGGACCCGTACGGCCAGCAGCCCCCGCACGACCCGTACGGCCCGCCCGCCTCCGGGCAGCCCTACGGCCAGCCGTACGGGCAGCCGCAGGACCCGTACGCCCCGCCGCCGCAGGCCCCGTACGGCCAGCAGCCCACCTCGGGCCAGCCGTACGGGCAGCCGGTCTCCGGTGACCCCTACGGCCAGCCCACCTCGGGCCAGCCCTACGGGGCGCCGGGCCAGCCGTACGGGCAGCAGCCCTACCAGGATCCGTACGGCCAGCAGCCCTACGGCATGCCGGCGTACCCGAACGCGGGCTACCCGCAGCCCCAGGGCCAGCAGAACACGCTGGGCCTGGTGTCGATGATCCTGGGCATCGTCTCCATCCCGATGGTCTGCTGCTACCTCGGCATCCCGCTGGGCATCGCCGCGGTGATCACCGGATGGCTGGGCCGGCAGAAGGCGGCCCAGGGGCTGGCCAACAACGGCGGTCAGGCCCTCGCGGGTCTGATCTGCGGCGGAATCGGTCTGGCGCTGGGGATCCTGCAGATCGTGGCGCTCGCCGCCAACATCGCCTTGCCGAACTCCTGAGTCGACATCCTGGAAGGGGCGTCCCGGATCTTCGGGGCGCCCCTTCCGCCGTCCCGGCCCCGCGCGCACCGGTCGCCACCGGGCACGTCGCAGGCCGCAGCAGCGGAGTGAGCCTGGCCGTGGGTCAGCGGGTCAGGCGCGGGAGGCCGGGCGGGTCGGGCGCAGCCACGCGGCCAGCAGCCGGGTGAGCGGGCCGGGCGCGGGTCCGGCGGGTCAGGCGCGGGAGGCCGGGCGGGTCGGGCGCAGCCACGCGGCCAGCAGCCGGGTGAGCGGGCCGGGCGCGGGTCCGGCGGGTCAGGCGCGGGAGGCCGGGCGGGTCGGGCGCAGCCACGCGGCCAGCAGCCGGGTGAGCGGGTCGACCATGGATCGGCGGGTCAGGCGCGAGGTGCCGGGCGGGCGAGCACCCGGGCGGCGGCGGCCCCGAGCAGCGCGCCGGCCGTGACCACCGCGGCGGAGACGGCGGCCACCTGCCAGGGGACCGGGCCGATCTCGGCCAGCCGGCCTCCGCCGAGCGACCCGCCGGAAGCCGCGGCGGCGAGGCCGGCGAGCAGGCCGACCACCGGGCCGGCGAGCGCCGCCGGGCCGAGTAGCGCACCCCACTGCGGCACCGCGCGCTCGTCCGCCTCGCGGAGCAGCCGCCGGGCGAGCAGCCAGCCGGCGGCCATCCCGGCCAGCACCGGCACCGCGAGCAGCGCCGCCCCGAACCCGTCGACCGGGCCACTGGGCAGCCCGGCGAGCAGGGGTACGGCCGGCAGCGCGCCCACCGAGACCTCGCTGGTGCGCACCGCCGTGCCGGCGCCGACGGCGAAGCCGGGCCCGAGCAGGTACGCGGTCGACCAGATCGTGGCGTTCGGCGCGTAGGCGAGGCTGATCAGGGTGATGCCGGCCTGCCCGGCCACCCCGGTCCGGTACGCGCCGATCATGTCGGCGGCGTCGCCCCCGCCGGTCGCCACCGCCAGCCCGGCCGCGCCGGCTCCCGCCCCGAGCAGCAGCAGCCCGGCGACCAACCCGGTACGCACCCCGTCGCGCAGCACCGCCGGCGCACGCTCGGCGAGCAGGCCGGCCACGCCGGTGGTGCGCACCGCCCCGACCAGCGCGGCGAGCGCGCCGAAGATCGCGTGGGTGACGCCGGCGCGGACCGGGGAGACCCGCAGGTCGCCGGTGCTCACCAGCACCGCGGCGAGGGCGCCGAGCAGCCCGTACCCGAGGCCGACGGCGACCGCGGCGGTGAGTGCCTGGCGGGGCGAGCGCCCGCCCCGCGCGCCCATGGCCCGGCTGGTGTGCACGCCGGCCCGGGTCAGCCGCCAGAACGCTAGCCCGGAGAGCAACAGCGGGACCAGGCCGAGCGGACCGGCGGTGGTCTGCAGCGGCACCCCGTGGCCGAGCAGCCAGCCGGACAGCCCGGCGCGCAGCGCACCGCCGACGGAGCCGGCGTCCTCGCTGAACTGGGCCAGCCCCAGCACGACGGCGACCGGCAGGTACGACGTGAGCGCCGCCCAGCCCGCGGCGACCGCGGCGGCGACGACGAGCGGCGCCCGCCCCCGACCCGACTCCGGCCGGCGGGGCGCGGGCACCCGGCCACCGGACGCGGGCCGGCCTCCGGGTCGGTCGTGCTCTCGGCGGCCATCCTCTCGGCGGCCGTCGGTCCGGCGGGCGTCCTCCCGGCGGGCGTCGTCGGTCCGGCGGGCGTCGTCGGTCCGGCCGGCGCCGGCCGGGCGGGCATCGTCCCGGCGGGCGTCGGCGCGGACGCCGGCGGGACGGCGGGGCTGATCAGGGGTGACCGAGGACATCGGGTCTACTCTGGCACGCCGCGCGGGTGGCGGCTGCCCGGCGGCCCCACCTGGCCCCGGCGAGTTCCGTGATCCACCGGTTTCCGAACCGGAATGCGGTCTAGCCTCGGCGCAGGACGCGACTGCAGTCGCGGCACGAAGCGCTGGGAGGAAGCCGTGAACGCGCCGTACCCGCCGCCCCCGCCGCCGCCGGCGGCCGGCAAGGACCGCACCACGCTGTGGGGCGTGCTCGGCATCGTCCTGGGCCTGATCTGCTGCGGCATCCTGGGCATCATCTTCGGTTACCTGTCGATCCGTGACGCGAAGCGGTACAACCAGTCCCCGGTGCTCGGCTACCTGGCGATCGCCTTCGGCGTGCTCAACATCATCGGTACCGCGATCTGGCGGGCCAGCGGGACGTACCCGCTCTGGGACGACTGAGGGGGCCGACCGTCGCCGGCCGACCCCCTCGGTGTCTCACCCCTCCGCCCAGCGGCGGACGGTGCTGCTGACGGCCGCCGTTGGGCGGCCCACGGTGCTGCTGCCGGCCGCTCAGCGGCCGGCCATGATCTCCCGCATCAGCTTGGCGGTCTCGGTCGGCGTCTTGCCGACCTTGACGCCGACGGCCTCCAGGGCCGCCTGCTTCGCCTCGGCGGTGCCCGCCGAGCCGGAGATGATCGCGCCGGCGTGCCCCATGGTCTTGCCGGGAGGCGCGGTGAAGCCGGCGATGTAGCCGACCACCGGCTTGGTGACGTTGGCCTTGATGAACTCGGCGGCCCGCTCCTCGGCGTCACCGCCGATCTCACCGATCATCACGATGGCGTCGGTCTCCGGGTCGGCCTCGAACGCGGCGAGGGCGTCGATGTGGGTGGTCCCGATGATCGGGTCACCGCCGATGCCGACGCAGGTCGAGAAGCCGATGTCGCGCAGCTCGTACATCATCTGGTAGGTCAGCGTGCCGCTCTTGCTGACCAGGCCGATCCGGCCGGAGCCGGTGATGTCGGCCGGGATGATGCCGGCGTTGGAGGCGCCCGGCGAAGCGATGCCCGGGCAGTTCGGGCCGATGATCCGGGTCCGCTCGCCCTTGCTCACGTTGTACGCCCAGAAGGCGGCGGTGTCGTGCACCGGGACGCCCTCGGTGATCACCACGGCCAGCGGGATCTCGGCGTCGATCGCCTCGACCACGGCGCCCTTGGTGAACTGCGGTGGCACGAAGATGACCGTGACGTCGGCCCCGGTCTCCTTCATCGCGTCCGCGACGGAGGCGAAGACCGGCAGCTCGGCGCCGTCGAAGTCGACCGTCTGGCCCGCCTTGCGCGGGTTGACGCCGCCGACCACGTTGGTGCCCGCGGCGAGCATCCGCCGGGTGTGCTTGGAACCCTCGGAACCGGTCATCCCCTGGACGATGACCTTCGAGTCCTTGGTCAGCCAGATAGCCATGATCAGACCCCCGCAGCTGCCAGCTCGGCGGCCCGCTCGGCCGCGCCGTCCATGGTGTCGACCCGCTGGATCAGCGGGTTGTTCGCGCCGTCGAGGATCGCCCGACCGGCCTCGGCGTTGTTGCCGTCGAGGCGGACGACGAGCGGCTTGGTGGCCTTCTCGCCCCGCTGCTCCAGCAGGGCCAGCGCCTGCACGATGCCGTTGGCGACCGCGTCGCAGGCGGTGATGCCGCCGAAGACGTTGACGAAGACGCTCTTCACCGACGGGTCGGAGAGCACGATCTCCAGGCCGTTGGCCATCACCTCGGCGCTCGCGCCACCGCCGATGTCGAGGAAGTTCGCCGGCTTGACGTTGCCGTGCCGCTCGCCCGCGTAGGCGACCACGTCGAGCGTGGACATGACCAGGCCCGCGCCGTTGCCGATGATGCCGACCTCGCCGTCGAGCTTGACGTAGTTGAGGTCCTTCTCCTTGGCGGCCTGCTCCAGCGGGTCCACCGCGGCCTGGTCGACCAGGGCCTCATGGTCCGGGTGCCGGAAGCCGGCGTTCTCGTCGAGGGTGATCTTGGCGTCGAGCAGCAGCAGCTTGCCGTCGCCCGTCTTGGCCAGCGGGTTCACCTCGACCAGCGTGGCGTCCTCGGCGACGAAGGCCTTCCACAGGCCCACCGCGACCTCGACGACCTGGTCGGCGACCTCGGCCGGGAAGCCGGCGGCGTCGACGATCTCGCGGGCCTTCGCCTCGTCCACGCCCTTGACGGCGTCGATCGGGGCCTTGACCACCTTGTCGGGGGTCTCCGCGGCGACCTGCTCGATGTCCATGCCGCCGGCGACGCTGGCGATGCAGAGGAAGGTGCGGTTCGCCCGGTCGAGCAGGTACGAGAAGTAGTACTCCTCGGCCACGTCCGCGGTCACAGTGATCATGACCTTGTGGACGGTGTGACCCTTGATGTCCATGCCGAGGATGTCGGTGGCGCGAGCCACCGTCTCCTCCGCGCCCTCGGCCAGCTTGACGCCGCCGGCCTTGCCTCGGCCGCCGACCTTCACCTGCGCCTTGACGACCACCCGACCGCCGAGGCGTTCGGCGATCGCGCGGGCCTCCTCCGGGGTAGTGGCGACGCCGCCGGCGAGCACGGGCAACCCGTGCCGCTCGAACAGGTCCCGCCCCTGGTACTCGTACAGGTCCACGATTGCGCGTCCCGTCCCGTCTCCGCGGCGCGCCGTCGCGCCGCCACCAGCGTTGTGGAAACTCCGTTGACGCCCGTCATCAGTTGAAACGGGCCATCGGCCGCAGCCTAGCGAGATGAGCACCAGCGGCAACCGAGCGGGTGCGCGGTGTGCGGTAATGCACAGCGCGCCGCCCACGACTCGCCGGTGCGCGGGCCCGGCCGGCAACCGCCGCGAAGGATGTCGTGGACGACGCGTAACCCCCTGGTGGGGGCGTCGTTGAGTCTGATGTCGGAGCGCTGATTCAGCGCGAGGACGGGAGCGGCCGATGCCCTGTCGGTCGAGGGGTGGCGGCGGGGCATCGTGCATAGAAGGGCCGGGCGTGTGAGGGGTGCGTCCGGCCCTTCCCCCGTGCCCGGATCCGGCCGACCCTTCCAGCAGCGATCGGCCCACTCCAGGTACGCCGATGGCGGCATCCACCGGATGCCGCCACCTGCGCGATATGGAGTCGATCAGGGTGCCGGGCACGGCCCGGCGTTGCGCAGCCGTCAGGCGACGGACTGGGCCACGTTCCCCCGGACCCACTCGACGATCGACTGGGTCGTCGCGCCCGGGGTGAAGATCTTCGCCACGCCGAGCTGCTGGAGCTCGGGGATGTCGGCGTCCGGGATGATGCCGCCGCCGAAGACGACGATGTCCCGGGCGTCCCGCTCGGCGAGCAGTTCCAGCACCCGCCGGAAGAGCGTCATGTGCGCCCCGGAGAGCACGGAGAGGCCGACCGCGTCGGCGTCCTCCTGAATGGCGGTCTCCACGATCTGCTCCGGGGTCTGGTGCAGGCCGGTGTAGATGACCTCCATGCCGGCGTCGCGCAGGGCACGCGCGACCACCTTGGCGCCGCGGTCGTGGCCGTCGAGGCCCGGCTTCGCGACGACGACCCGGATACGAGAGCTCATCAGCACACCTTTCACGGGCTCCGCGGCTATCACCTGAACGAACGGTAACCCGCCCGGTCGGGGGCGGGAAATCCGGGCCGCACCCCTACCGTCCGGCGGCCCCCCGAGAAAGCCGGACGCCTCCGCCGAACGGTCACTCTGCGCGACGAACGGGCAGTAACGGGGACGGCCGTCCGGCGTACCGAGCTATGACAATGATGGACGGAAAGGGACAGAAAGACTCACCGATTCGGCGGTTCCGCTTGTGACCGGCGCGGCGGAGGGCTAACGTGTCCACGGTTGTCATCAGGTCCACGGACGGGTGACGACGCGACCAACGGACGTCGACCGAGCTTGGTCGAACGGCCGGAGATCGCATCGGATCCCCGACAACGGAGGGTGTGCGTGCGCCAGCGCCTGTCGTCTGAGCCCGATAGATATCGCGGCCGCCGTCGCGTACCCACCCCCCCGCGCAGCCGCTACGCGGCGGTCGTCACCACCGCGTTCGTCGGCGCCGGCATCGTCGCGCTGGGCGCGAACGCGCTCCCCGACGCCAAGAGCGTGAGCCCGTCGGTCCTGGACGAGCTCAAGCAGGCCTCGATCACCAGCCAGGACGCGGCGGCCCGCGCCGACGCCGCCGACCGCGCCTCCCGCGACACCAACCGGGACGCCGAGGTCAACGCCGGCGACCAGGACCCGTGGCTGCTGCCCCTGCAGGGCTACGACTTCAACTCCCCGTACGGGATGCGCTGGGGCAAGCTGCACACCGGCATCGACCTGGTCGCCGCCGAGGGCACCCCCTACGTCGCCATCCACTCCGGCACCGTCACTAAGGCCGGCTGGTTCGGCGGGTACGGCTACGCCGTGATCGTCCAGCACGCCGACGGCAGCGAGGCCATCTACGGCCACTCCTCCACGGTGAACGTCAAGGAGGGGCAGCAGGTCAAGGCGGGCGACCAGCTCGGCCTGGTCGGCAACACCGGCCACTCGTACGGCTCCCACCTGCACCTGGAGATCCATGTCAAGGGCGAGCCGCGGGACCCGGTGCCGTGGCTCCAGGAGCGCGGAGTGGACATCAAGCTGCAAGTCGAGGCATATTACAGTGAGGTAGCGGGTTCCTGACGCTCCGTATCGCCCGCTGACCGCCCGGATCATCCGATCCGGGCGGTTTTTCGTGCCCGGAAGTCTGCTGGGTCACAGTGCGGACTGTGACCGACGCCATCGCCCGGCAAGATCAGTTATCGGGACAGAAGCGGCCATTCCGTCATAAGGGCGGACAGTTGCCCCGGCGGCCTCCGGCGGCCCTGCCGTACCCGTACCCACCGCGGACCCGGTCGACATCCAGGATGGGCAGGTCCCAGCCCCCTGAGTGTGAAGGTCAGCCGTGCAGGAAGACACCCCCACCCAGAACGAGAAGACCGTGGCCGCCCCGGCCCGGCACCGGCTGCGGAAGCGGCGCGGCGGGCGCGCCCTCGTCGTCGGCGCGGTCGCGCTGGTCGGCCTCGGCCTCGCCGGCGCCTCCACCGTCGCGTTCGACCGCGACGCCCCCGCCCCCACCGCCGTCTCGCTGGACGCCGCGTCCCGCGCCGAGGACGCCGCCCGCGCCGACCGTTCGGCCCGCGAGTCCGCGACCCCGGCCACCCCGTCGGCCAGCCCGACCACCGCCGGCCCGACCGCCAGCCCGTCGGCCACCCCGACGAGGAAGGCCACCCCGAAGCCGAAGCCGACGGTCCGGAAGACGACGAAGCCGAAGCCGTCCTGGGTCATCCCGATGGCCGGCGCGGAGATCACCTCCTGCTACGGGCAACGCTGGGGCACCCTGCACGCCGGCATCGACTTCGCGATGCCCGCCGGCACCCCCATCCGCGCCGCCGCAGCGGGCACCGTGGTCAAGGCCGGCGACGCCGGCGACGGGTACGGCAACTCGGTCTTCGTCGACCACGGCAACGGCTACCTGACCCACTACGCCCACCAGAGCAGCCTCAAGGTCGGCGTCGGGGACAAGGTCAGCGCCGGCGAGGTGATCGGCTACGAGGGCTCGACCGGCGACTCGACCGGCCCGCACCTGCACTTCGAGGTGCACAAGGGTCAGATGTGGAACCAGATCGACCCGGCGCCGTTCCTGCGCGCCCGGGGCGTCGACGTGGCCTGCTGAGCCCGTCGAGGACACGTGCGGGCCCGGTCCGGCGGTTCGCCGGGCCGGGCCCTGTCGTTCAGAGCTTGTCGATCGGGGCGTGCCGCAGCACCAGCCACATCGTCTGGTCACCGAAGTCGATCTGCGCCCGCGCGCCCGGCCCGTGCCCCTCCACCGCGAGCACCCGACCGAGGCCGTAGCGCTGGTGGTTGACCCGGTCCCCCGCCGCCACCTTGGGTCCCTGCGGCAGCTCGCTGGCGGTGGCCAGCCGACTGCCGTCCACCCCGAGCCGCTTCGCCAGCTCCGCCGCCTTCGGCGTACCCCCGGCGAAGCCACCGCGCGCGCCGGGCGCGCGGTCCGCGCGGCCACCGACGCCGCCGCCCCCGCCGGCCCACGAGGTGTACGACCCCTCGGTGCGCTCCCAGCGGACCAGTTCCGGCGGCAGCTCCTCCAGGAACCGCGACGGCGGGTTGTAGGCCGGCTGCCCCCAGGCCGAGCGGGTGACCGCCCGGGAGAGATAGAGCCGCTGCCGGGCCCGGGTGATGCCCACGTACGCCAGCCGGCGCTCCTCCTCCAGCTCCCGGCTGTCGCCGAGCGAGCGCAGGTGCGGGAAGACGCCGTCCTCCAGCCCGGTCAGGAAGACCACCGGGAACTCCAGGCCCTTGGCCGTGTGCAGCGTCATCAGGGTGACCACGCCCTGGTGGTCCGGATCGTCGGCGGGGATCTGGTCGGCGTCGGCGACCAGCGCCACCTGCTCCAGGAACCCGGCCACCGTGGCCCGCTCGCCCTCGGCGCCCAGCGCCTCGATCCGCTCGGTGTACTCGCGGGCGACGCTGACCAGTTCCTGGAGGTTGTCCACCCGGCCGGCGTCCTGCGGGTCGAGGCTCTCCTCCAGCTCGGTGAGATAGCCCGAGCGGGTCAACAGCGCCTCCAGCACCTCCTCCGGGGTGCCGGTCTCGGCCAGCTCCCGCGCGCCGTCGAGCAGCGCGACGAAGTCGGCGATGCCGTTGGCCGCGCGGGTGGAGATGCCCGGCGCCTCCCGGGCCCGCCGCAGCGCGGCCCCGAACGAGATCCGGTCGCGGCTGGAGAGGGCCTCCACGCACGCCTCGGCGCGGTCGCCGATGCCCCGGCGCGGGGTGTTGAGCACCCGGCGCAGGCTGACCGTGTCGTCGTCGTTGACCACCGCGCGCAGGTAGGCCAGCGCGTCGCGGACCTCCTTGCGCTCGTAGAAGCGGACCCCGCCGACCACCTTGTAGGGCAGTCCGGCCCGGATGAACACCTCTTCGAAGACCCGGGACTGGGCGTTGGTGCGGTAGAAGACGGCGACGTCGCCGGGGCGGGTGTCACCGGCGTCGACCAGCCGGTCGATCTCCCGGCCCACCCAGTCCGCCTCGGCGTGCTCGGTGTCGGCGACGTAGCCGACGATCTGCTCGCCGGCCCCGGCGTCGCTCCACAGCCGCTTGGGCTTGCGGGAGGTGTTCCGGTCGATCACCGCGTTGGCGGCGTTGAGGATGGTCTGGGTGGAGCGGTAGTTCTGCTCCAGCAGGATCGTCCGGGCGTCGGTGAAGTCCCGCTCGAACTCCAGGATGTTGCGGATGGTCGCGCCCCGGAACGCGTAGATCGACTGGTCGGCGTCGCCCACCACGCAGAGCTCGGCCGGCGCGATCCCCTCGGTGCCCGAGACCAGCTCCTTGATCAGCGTGTACTGCGCGTGGTTGGTGTCCTGGTACTCGTCGACCAGGACGTGCCGGAACCGGCGGCGGTAGCTCTCGGCGACGTGCGGGTGCGACTGGAGCAGGTGCACCGTCGTCATGATCAGGTCGTCGAAGTCCAGCGCGTGGGCCTCGCGCAGCCGGCGCTGGTAGAGCGTGTACGCCTCGGCCAGCGCCCGCTCGTTGGGGCCCTTGGCCCGGGCGGCGAACGCCTCCGGGTCGACCAGCTCGTTCTTCAGGTTGGAGACCTGGGCGGCCAGCCCGCGCGCCGGGTAGCGCTTCGGGTCGAGGTCCAGCTCCCGGGTGACCAGCTGCATGAGCCGGCGCGAGTCGTCGGCGTCGTAGATCGAGAAGGTCGACTTGAGCCCGGCGTGCTCGTGCTCGGCGCGCAGGATCCGCACGCAGGCGGAGTGGAACGTCGACACCCACATCAGCCGGGCCCGCGGGCCGACCAGGTGGGCCACCCGCTCCTTCATCTCGCCGGCGGCCTTGTTGGTGAAGGTGATCGCGATGATCTCGCCGGGGTGCACGTCCCGCGCGGCGAGCAGGTACGCGATCCGGTGGGTGAGCACCCGGGTCTTGCCGGAGCCGGCGCCGGCCACGATCAGCAGCGGGGAGCCGGCGTGGGTCACCGCGTCCCGCTGGGGGCCGTTGAGCCCCTCGACCAGGGCCTGCGGATCGAGGTGCGCGGCGGAGGACCCGGGCCGACGCGCCGGCGGGCGGGCAGGCTCGGGCGCGGGCGGGGAGGCGGGGATGTCGAAGAGAGGATGCATCGCAGGGCGAGTCTATGCCGCCGGCCGGACACTTCCCGCCCGCGCACGCCCCGGCGCGACGGCGCGGTCCCGGGCCCGCCCGGGGTCGGCGTGCTGAGACCAAGCTGTCACGGCGTCACCTCTGGTGCCTTCGTCCCCGAAGCGCAACGATGACGGTGAAAGCCCCGACTACTCCCCCGTACACGTCCTGGGAGAACAACCATGACTCCACCGCGCTCGCGCGGTCGGGCCCTGCTGCGTCATGTCGCCGCACCGGCCCTCGCGCTGGCCGTCGTGGCCAGCCTGCCCGCCACCGGACGGCCCGGACCGCAACCGGCCGCCACCGACCCGACGGCCGGCCTGGCCCCGGTCGCCGTCTCCTACGCCACGCCCACCGGCGGCGAGGTCAAGGGCAACTTCCTGAGCTACAACGACTTCCACGGCGCCATCGACCCGCCCGGCGGCAGCGGGGCCGCGGTCAACGGCACCCCCGCCGGCGGCGTGGAATACCTGGCGACCTGGCTGAAGAAGCTGCGCGCCGACGCCGCGGCCGAGGGCCGGCGCACCACCACCGTCGGCGCCGGTGACCTGATCGGCGCCACGCCGCTGGTCAGCGCGGCCTTCCACGACGAGCCGACCATCGAGCTGATGGACGAGGTCGGGCTGGAGATCAGCTCGGTCGGCAACCACGAGTTCGACGAGGGCGTCGCCGAGCTGATCCGGATCAACAAGGGCGGCTGCCACCCGGTCGACGGCTGCCAGGACGCCGACGGCTTCGCCGGCGCGAAGTTCACCTACCTCGCCGCCAACACGCTCGACCGGAAGACCGGCCTGCCGATCCTGCCCCCGGTGGACGTGAAGTTCGTCGACGGCGTGCCGGTCGGCTTCGTCGGCGTGACCCTGGAGGGCACCCCGGGCATCGTGAACCCGGCCGGCATCGCCTCGGTGCGGTTCGCCGACGAGGTCCGGACCGCCAACAAGTGGGGCGGGCTGCTCAAGCTCTTCGGCATCCGGGCGATGGTGCTGCTGGTGCACGAGGGCGGTGCCCAGTCCCCACCGCCGGCCGCCCCAGGCGTCTCGGACTGCGCCAACTTCTCCGGCCCGATCGTGGACATCGTTCGCGGCCTGCGACCGGAGTTCGGCCTGGTGGTCTCCGGGCACACCCACCGCTTCTACTCCTGCTCGCTGCCGAACTCCTCGGGGGCGCAGAGCGTGGTCACCAGCGCCGGCAGCAACGGGCAGCTGATCACCGACATCGACTACTCGCTGGACCGGCGCACCGGCCGGTTCACCGGCATCTCCGCCCGCAACGTGGTGGTGGAGAACGGCGTCCGCAACGCGGACGGCAGCTGGCAGCAGAGCGCCCCCGGCGTCTACGTCCGCAACCCGGAGCTGGTCGACGCGGGCGCCAAGGTGCTGGCCGACAAGTACCGGGCCGCGGTCGCGCCGATCGCCAACCGGGTGGTGGGCAGGATCAGCGCGGACATCGTCCGGGACGCCAGGCCCAACGGCGAGAGCCCGCTCGGTGACGTGATCGCCGACGCGCAGCTCGCGTACACGAAGGGCGACGGGGCGCAGCTGGCGCTGATGAACCCCGGCGGCGTGCGGGCCTCCCTGTCGTACGCGGCGTCGGCCGGCGGCGAGGCGCCGGGCGAGGTGACCTACGGCGAGGCGTTCACCGTCCAGCCGTTCAACAACCTGGTGGTCACCCAGACGCTGACCGGCGCGCAGCTCAAGAGCGTGCTGGAGCAGCAGTTCGTCGGCTACCAGGGGCAGACCACCCAGCGGATCCTCCAGGTCTCCGCCGGGGTGACCTACTCCTACGACAGCACCGCCCCGGCCGGCTCGCGGGTCAGCGCGCTGGCGCTGAACGGCGTCGCGGTCGACCCGGCGGCCAGCTACCGGGTCACCACGAACGACTTCCTCGCCAACGGCGGGGACGGGTTCACCGAGCTGACGGCGGGCACCGGCCGCACCACCGCCCCCGGCTTCGACGTGGACGCGCTGGTGGCCCACCTGGGCGCGGGCGCGCCGGTGGCCCCGGGCCCGGCCGACCGGATCACCCGGCTGGGCTGAGCGGACGTCGCCCGGCCCCGGCGTCGGGGCCGGGCGACCTTCCCAACTGGTGGCGGAATCCTTGCGCGGCCGTACCGGCGGTCGGCATACTCGATTCCGTGTTCGGTCAGCGCTTCTACTTTTACTACGGCACCGGGAGTCCGGCAGCCGTGGGTCGCGCCTGATCAACCAGACCTACGAAAGCCCCGGGCTCCTGGAGTCCGGGGCTTTTCGCGTTCCGGGTTCCCGACACCGGGCACGACGTCAGAGAGGTACGACCGATGATGACAGACGTGGCGGAACAGAGCGGCAACACGGCACGCTCCCGGGCGGGCGACGGCCGGAACGCGGCACCCGGGTTCGGCACCGACGAGCCCGCGGCGGCGGCCCGGATCGCGGCCATCCGGGAGCGCATCGACGAGATCGATCGGACGCTGATCGGGCTGTGGCAGGAGCGGGCAGAACTCTCCCAGCAGGTCGGTGCCACCCGGATGGCCTCCGGCGGCACCCGGCTGGTGCTGTCCCGGGAGCGGGAGATCCTGGAGCGGTTCCGGCAGGCGCTCGGCGCCGACGGCACCCAGCTGGCCCTGCTGCTGCTGCGCGCCGGCCGCGGACCGCTGTGACGGGTGCCGCCGGCCCGGGAGCCGGGCGGGACGCCGGGCCCGCCGTCCTGTGGCGTACCCGCTGCCGGCCCTGACCGACGGCACGGCCGGGCCGTGGGCGGGCGCCCGGCCCGGCGGCGGCCGGGCTCGGATACGACGAACCGCCTGCCGGCGTCACGCGGACGCCGGCAGGCGGTTCGGAGGAGTCTCACACCTCGTGGGTGGCGACGATCTCCCGCTTCTCGGCGAAGTGGCAGGCGCTCGGGTGGTCCGAGCCCTGCCGGATCTGCAGCAGCGGCGGCTGCTCGGCGCAGATGTCCTGCGCCTTCCAGCACCGGGTGCGGAACCGGCAGCCCGAGGGCGGGCTGATCGGCGAGGGGACGTCACCGGTGAGCCGGATGATCGCCTTGTTGTCCCGCAGCGTCGGGTCCGGCACCGGTACCGCCGACAGCAGCGCCTGGGTGTACGGGTGGGTCGGCCCCTCGTAGATCTCGTCCTCGGTGCCGATCTCCACGATCTTGCCGAGGTACATCACCGCGACCCGGTCGGAGAGGTGACGCACCACCGACAGGTCGTGGGCGATGAACACGTAGGACAGGCCGAGCTCGCTCTGGAGCTTCTCCAGCAGGTTCATCACCTGCGCCTGGATCGAGACGTCCAGGGCCGAGACGGGCTCGTCACAGATGATGATCTCGGGTCGCAGGGCGAGCGCCCGGGCGATGCCGATGCGCTGGCGCTGACCGCCGGAGAACTGGTGCGGGTACCGGTTGATGTGCTCCGGGTTGAGGCCCACCAGGTCGAGCAGTTCCTTGACCTTGTCCCGACGGCTGCCCTTCGGCGCCACCTCCGGGTGGATCTCGAACGGCTCGCCGATCAGGTCACCGACCGTCATCCGCGGGTTGAGCGAGGTGTACGGGTCCTGCATGACCAGCTGGATCTGCCGGCGCAGCCGACGCAGCGCGCCGCCGGACAGCTTGGAGATGTCCTGGCCCTTGTAGAGCACGTGGCCGGCGGTCGGCTTCTCCAGGTTCATCAGCACCCGGCTCAGCGTCGACTTGCCGCACCCGGACTCGCCCACCACGCCCAGGGTCTCACCGGCCCGCAGGTCGAACGAGACGCCGTCGACGGCCTTGACGTGACCGATGGTCTTCTTGAACACCACACCGCGGGTGACGGGGTAGTGCTTGACCAGGTCGCGTACCTCGAGGATGTTCTCAGACACGGTTCACCAGCTCCTCGGCGAAGTGGCAGGCGCTGGCCCGACCGGCGCCGATCTGCAGCAACGGGGGGAGCTTCTCGCGGCACACCGGCTGCGCCATCGGGCAGCGCGGGTTGAACGGGCAGCCCGGCGGGATGTTCATCAGGTTCGGCGGGAGCCCCTTGATCGTGCGGAGCTGCTGGCCCTTCTCGTCCAGGCGGGGGATCGAGTCGAGCAGCCCGAGCGTGTAGGGGTGCGCCGGCTTGGCGTACAGGTCGTACACGTCGGCTTCCTCGACGATCCGACCGGCGTACATGACCGCGATCCGGTCCGCGACGTCGGCGACCACGCCGAGGTCGTGGGTGATCAGGATCATGCCCATCCGCCGCTCCCGCTGGAGCTCGCCGAGCAGATCCATGATCTGGGCCTGCACGGTCACGTCCAGCGCGGTGGTCGGCTCGTCGGCGATCAGCACCTCCGGGTCGAGCGCCAGCGACATCGCGATCATCGCGCGCTGCCGCATACCGCCGGAGAACTGGTGCGGGTAGTTGCTGAACCGGCCCTTGGCGTTCGGGATTTTGACCTGGTCGAGCATCTCGATCGCGCGCTTCTTGGCGTCCGCGCGGCTCATGCCGCGACGGATGCGGAACTGCTCGGCGATCTGGAACCCGACGGTGAAGACGGGGTTCAGCGCGGAGAGCGAGTCCTGGAAGATCATCGCGATGCCCTCGCCGCGGATGCGGCGGCGCTCCTCGGCGGACATCCGGAGCATGTCCTTGCCGTGGAAGCGGACCTGACCACCGGTCACGTACCCCGGCGGCATGTCCAGGATGCCCATGATGGTCTGCGCGGTGACGCTCTTGCCGGAGCCGGACTCGCCGAGCACGGCGAGGGTCTCCCCCGCGTCGACGTGGTAGGTGACTCCGTTGATGACCTTGGCGACGCCGTCCCGGGTGCGGAACTCCACCCGCAGGTCGTCGACCTCGAGCAGCCGGCCCGAGGGGCGGCCGGATCCGTCGGCGCCCGGCGCGGTCTGCTCGGACACGAGAATGTCGGACAACTCAGTCTCCCCTAGCGGAGTTTCGGATCGAGGGCCTCGCGGACGGCCTCACCGAGCATGACGAAGCTCAGCACGGCGGTCACGAGGAACGCGGAGGGGAAGAAGAGCAGGAACGGCGACGGCCGCAGGTAGTTCTGCGCTTCGTTGATCATGATTCCCCAGGAGACCACCGGGCTCTTCAGGCCGATGCCCAGGAAGGAGAGCGTGGCCTCGGCGCCGATGAACGAGCCGATCATGATCGTCCCGTACACCAGCAGCGGCGCCAGGCAGTTCGGCAGCAGGTGCTTGAGGATGATCCGGCCGGTGCCGGCGCCCATGGCGCGCGCCGCGACGATGTAGTCGGCCTCCTTGGTGGCCAGCACCGAGGAGCGCATCAGCCGCATGACCACCGGCCAGCTCAGCAGCACGAGCGAGGCGATGACCAGACCCTTGATCTGCCACTCGCTGTTGCTCGAACCCGCGCCGTTGAAGGTGGTCAGGATGACGATGGCGCCGAGCACGAACGGCAGGCCGAAGAAGACGTCGGCGATCCGGGAGAGCAGGCCGTCGACCCAGCCGCCCTTGTAGCCGGCGATGATGCCCATCGTCCCGCCGATCAGCATGGTGCCGATCACCGAGAGCAGCGACACCACGATCGAGGCGTTGGCGCCGTAGATGACCCGGGCGAAGACGTCGCGACCCTGCACGTCGTAGCCGAACAAGGCGTCGCCCCCGGGCTCCACCCGGCTACGGGAGAGCGCGCCGTCCGTCGGGTCAACCGAGGTGAACAGCGACGGGAAGATCGACATCACCACGAACAGCAGGATGAACGTGGCGGAGATCCAGAACAGCGGCTTGCGCCGCAGGTCCCGCCAGGCGTCACCGAGCAGGCCGCGGGGCTTCTCCTTGCGGGCGCCCTCCGGCTGACCCGCGGTGACCGGCGCACCGACCTCGGCCGGCTGCTCCGGACGGGGGGTGCTGACGATGGAAGCGGCACTCGGGTCACTCATGCCCGCACCTCCCTCTGCTCAACGCGGGCCTGGTTGCCCGCGCACGTGGCGATGATGGTTCGTTCCAGGCGCTCACTCATAGCGGATCCTCGGGTCCAGGGCGGCGTAGAGCAGGTCCACCAGGAGGTTCATCAGGAGGTAGACGAGCACCAGGACGACCACGATGGAGACAACCGTAGCGCTTTCCTTGGTGACGATCGCCCGGAGAACCTGGCGGCCGATGCCGTTGATGCCGAAGATGCCCTCGGTGATGATCGCGCCACCCATCAGGGCGCCGAGGTCGGTGCCGAGCAGCGTCACCACCGGGATCAGGGAGTTGCGCAGCAGGTGGATGCCGACCACCCGGCGCATGGGCAGGCCCTTGGCGATGGCGGTCCGCACGTAGTCGGCCCGGCGGTTCTCCGCGATGCTGGTACGCGAGACCCGGGCGATGTACGCCATCGACGCGCTGCCCAGCACGAAGCCTGGGAGGATCAGTTCGGAGAGGCGCATCTCGTTCGAGACCGTCGGGGTGACGATGCCCCACTTGACGCCGAAGAGCCACTGGAGCACGAAGCCGACGACGAAGACCGGCAGCGCGATCAGGAAGAGCGTCGAGACCAGGACCAGGTTGTCCAGGAAGCCGTTGCGGCGCAGACCGGTGAGCACACCGGCGGTGAGACCGATGAGCGCCTCGATGAGCAGGGCGACCGCGGCCAGCTTCAGGGTGTTGGGGTACGACGTCGCGATGATGTCGTTGACCGAGCGCCCGGACCAGGTCGAGCCGAAGTCCCCCTGGAAGAGGTTCTTCATGTAGACGGCGTACTGCACGAAAAACGGCTCGTCGAGGTGGTACTTCTCGGTCATCATGGCGATGTAGTTCTCCGGGCAGCCCCGATCACCGCACTTGCCGGCGAACGGATCACCGGGAACCGCCCAGACGAGCGCGTAGATCATTAACGTCGTCCCGATGAAGACGGGGACGAGTTGGAGCAGCCGTCTCAACAGATAACGGCCCATGGGGTGGTCCTCCAGACAGGGGGCGCGTCGGACGGCCGACACGAGTGACAACGTTGCGAGGGAATGTTGTACACCCCCTCGCGGAACGGCCCCGGGTCGGGCTCACCGGTAGGCGAGCCCGACCCGGGGTCAGACCGTTCGGATCAGAGCTCGACCGAGGTGATGTCAAGCTCGCCGACGTTGGTCAGCTCCATCTTCTTGATCTTCTCCGAGTGGCCGGACTGCTGGCCACCGAAGTAGACCGGGACAGTCGGGACGTCGGCGTCGATCTTCGCAACGGCCTGCTCGAACAGCGCGTGCGAGGCCTCGAGGCTCGGGGCACCGCTGGCCTGCTTGGCCAGGGCGTCGACCTCGGGGTTGCTGTACAGACCGTCGTTCGAGGAACCACCGGTCACGTAGAGCGGGTTGACCCAGTTCTCAACGTCCGGGTAGTCCTGCTGCCAGCCGGCGCGGTACATGCCGTCCATCTTGTGGGCGTTGATGTTCTGGCGGAACACCGCGAAGGTCGGCACACCGGTGGCGACGGCGTCGATGCCCAGGTTGGTCTTGATCTGCTGCGCGACGGCCTCCATCCACTCCTTGTGGCTGGCGTCCGCGTTGTAGTAGAGCTTCAGCTGGCCCTTGAAGCCGCCGGACTTGGCGTACAGCGCCTTGGCCTGCTCCACGTCGAACTTGCAAGCGGTGCAGTTGCCCGGCTTGGCGCCCGGGGTCAGCGGGTTGGCCCAGCTGTCGGCCGGCTTGCGGTTGCCGAAGAAGATCTTGTCGCTGATCTCCTGGCGGTTGATCGACAGCGAGATCGCCTTACGCAGGTCCGCGTTCTTGAAGCGGGCGTCGTAGATCGGGAAGGCGATGATGCCGGTCACCGGGGTGGTGGAGGAGATGGCCCGGTCGCCCAGGTCGTTCTTCCAGTTGTCACCCGCGAGGGAGGAGACCGGAACCTGCTGCTGGAAGTCCAGGTTGCCGGAGACCAGGTCGTTGTAGGCCGCCGTGTCGTCCTGGTAGATCTTGACGGTGACGTCCTTGATCTTCATCTTGTCGCGCAGGGAGTAGTCGTCGAACCGCGTCAGCTTGATCGCGACGTTGTTCTCCCAGGACACGAACTTGACCGGGCCGTTACCGATCGGCTTCTTGCCGAAGTCCTCCGCCTTGCCGGCGAAGAAGGCGTCCGGCAGCGGCATGAAGGTGCTGTAGCCGAGCTTGGTCGGGAACACGGCGGTCGGCGCGGCCAGCGTGACCTCGAAGTTCCAGTCGTCGACGACCTTCAGGCCGGACATGGTCTTCGACTTGGGCTCGGGGGCCTTCTTCGGGCCGTCCTCGTCCGGGTCGGTGGTGTTGACGTCCGCGAAGCCCGCGATGTCGGCGAAGAAGCTGGAGTTCTGCGCGCCGTTCGGCGAGTAGGCGCCCCAGTTCCAGGCGTCCACGAAGTTCTTGGCCTTGACGACGGTGCCGTCGTGGAACTTCGTGTTCTGCTTGATCTTGATCTTGTAGACCTTGGAGTCGGTCGTCTCGATCGACTCGGCCAGCGCGTTCTGCGGCGCGCCACCGTTGTTCGGGTACTCGACCAGGCCGGTGAACAGCCAGTCGATGATCTTGCCGCCACCGGTCTCGGTGGTGTTGGACGGAACCAGGGGGTTCTCCGGCTCCGTACCGTCGACGACGATGCTGCCGTCAGAACTCTTGGCGGCGGTCTCGCCGCCGTCGTCGTTGGTGGAGCAGCCGGACGCGATGAGCGCGAATGCCGCGCCCACGGCGATGGCGCCGCTCGCCCGCTTCGAGACTCTCATTCCGAGGGGCCTCCTCTTTCGTAACCTGGTTCCGTCGTGGGTTTCACGCACGCATGGGGGGTGACGCCGCCGGTGACCCCGTGTCGCAGGTCACCGGTACTACCGCAGAGAAATCGGGACACCCCAGGGGGACCGATCCGCCGGGCCACCGCACCACTGGAGCTCGACACCGCGCACGCTCGACGGCCACGAACCGCACTGGTGGGCGGTGCCGTGGTCGGCGGGACGTACGGGGTGCCTCACGCCAGGGGTGAGGTGCTGCCACTGTGACACCCACCGGCCCATTACGTGAAGGTGCCGTTATCAAGCCGTTAGTTGCCCGCCACGTTGCCGATACTTGAGAAAAGATCATGAAGTGCCCTGGTCGTACCGCTCTGAGCAGGTAAGACAGCAAGGCACCGCATCTCCGCACCACCCGTGGGCTCGGGGCCTGTGAGCTTCCCCGCCTCCGCTCCGGCGCCCTCCGACGTCCACCGAGCGCTGGCCGTTCTTGCCCATCCGGATGATGTCGACTTCGGCTGTGCGGGCACCATAGCAGGCTGGGTGGAGAGCGACGTAGCCGTGCCGTACCTGTTTCGTCACCCGCGGCGACGCCTGCGGCTTCGACGCCCACCGCGCGCCCGGCCGGGCCGGAACGGACTCCGGCCCCGGCACCACAGGGGTGCCGGGGCCGGAGGGGGTGGTTCGTCAGGCGGTGAAACGCACCTTGCGGCGGCGGACCACCAGCAGGGCGACCGCACCCACGGCCAGCAGCAGCACGCCGGCGGCGGTTGCGGCCGCGATCGGCGAACCGGTCAGCGGCAGGTCCCCGCCGTTACCGGCCGGCGAGGTGGACGGCGCCGGGCTCTCCCCCGGAGTCGACGGCGAGGGCGACTCGACCGGGGTCGACGGCGAGGGCGACGCCGACGGGGTGGTCGGGGACGCCGACGGGCTGGCGGGTGCGGCGGCGAAGCTCGCCACGGCGTCGGCGGTGACGGTGGCGCCGGCGCTGCCGCCGAGGATCAGCTTCTGCTTCCTGTCCTTGCCGCCGGAGAAGAGGAAGACCCGGCCGAAGGAGACCGAGTCCTGGGCGGAAACGGTCACGGTGACCGAGCCGGGATCGGTCGCGGTCAGCCAGAAGGCCCCGCCGTTGGTGGTCGTGGTGACCGGCTTGCCGGCGGCGTCGACGGCGCTGCCGCCGGAGACCTTCAGCGCGATCTCGCCCGCCGGGCCCTTGACGGTGAACGGGCCCGCCTTGCCACCGACGGTGGCGGTGGCCTTCGCCGGGTCGATGCTCAGCTCGGCCTTCGGCTCCGGCTGGTTGGTCGCGTTCGCCACCAGATAGTCGTGGATCTTCTTGATCACGCCGTACTCGGCGGCGTCGCCCAGGCCCTGCTCCCAGTCGCCCAGCTCGACGCCGTCACTGAAGTGCCAGACGGCGGTCTGGGTGCCGAAGTAGAGCAGGGTGTCGCGCCGCTTCTCGCCCAGCCCGGCCGGCAGGTCCGTCCCGGCCGCCTTGAGCAGCGCCGGCACCTCCGCGTTCGGGTAGCCGTGGGTGAGCACCCACTGCACCTTGCCGAGGTTCTCGACCTCCGACTGGCTCCAGGTGCCCTCGGTGTACTCACCGTCGCGGGCCACCGGAGTGTGGAAGTCGATGCAGAAGACCGGCACCGTGCCGTCCTTGAGCTCCAGCGCGAGCGCCGAGGTCGACAGCGTCTGCTTGTCGAGCTTCAGCACCACGCCGGTGTCCTTCACCGCCCGCGCCACGCCGGTCGCCGGTGCCTCGGCGGCGGCCGGAGCGGCCGAGCCCAGCACCATCGCGCTGCCGGCGACGAGCGCCGTGGCGATTCCGGCCCAGCGTCGTCCCAGTTGTCCGAACATCAACGTCGTACACCTCTCCCCAGGGGTGGGCCCGCATCCGGCGGGCCTGCACAGGTCGCCGTTCTCGCGGGGTTTCGCACCACCCGCACGCGAGAAAAACGCGACGGGGCATTATGCGACATGAGTGGATCTCTTGTCAGGCCCTGGGGTTGTTCGGTCCGATTGTGTGGGATCGGCCCTGCCGTCACACCAGCCGGCGGTCCGCCGCCCAGCGGGAGAGCTCGTACCGGTTGGACATCTGGAGCTTGCGCAGCACGTTGGACACGTGCGTCTCGACCGTCTTGATCGAGATGAACAACTCCTTGGCGATCTCCTTGTACGCGTACCCGCGGGCCAGCAGGCGCAGCACCTCCCGCTCCCGGTTGGTGAGCTGGTCCAGCTCCGGGTCGGCGACCGGCGCGTCGGGGCGGGCCGCGAAGGCGTCCAGCACGAACCCGGCCAGCCGGGGGCTGAACACGGCGTCGCCATCGGCCACCCGACGGATCGCGGCGGTCAGCTCGTCCGGCGAGATGGTCTTGGTGACGTAGCCCCGGGCGCCCGCCCGGATCAGGCCGATCACGTCCTCGGCGGCGTCGGACACGCTCAACGCCAGGAACTTGACCTGCGGATGGGTCCGCCGCATCGCGTCCAGCACCGCCCGGCCGCCCCCATCGGGCATGTGCACGTCCAGCAGCACCACGTCGGGCTGGGTCGCGGCGATCCGGGCGAGCGCCTCGGCCACCGTGCTCGCCTCCCCCACCACCTCGACGTGCGCGCCCAGCTCGGCCCGGACGCCCGCCCGGAACATGGCGTGGTCGTCGACGAGGAAGACCCGCAGCCGCTCCACCCGGGCGTCCGTGCCCTCGACCGGTTCCATCGACTGCTCCGCCATGATCATTTTTCCCTCTCCGCCGTGGAGCCGTTGCCGGTGATCGGCAGGATCAACCGGACCTCGGTTCCCTCTCCCGGCCCGGACCGGATCTCCGCCCGGCCGCCGTGCCGCTGCATCCGCCCGACGATCGATCCTCGTACGCCGTGCCGGTGATCCTCCACCGTATCCGGGTCGAAGCCCTTGCCCCGGTCCCGCACGAAGACGCTCACCTGCTCCGGCTCGACCTCGGCGTAGAGCGACACGGTCTGCACCCCGGCGTGCCGGGCCGCGTTGACCAGCGCCTCCCGGGCCGCCGCCACCAGCGCGCCGACCCGCTCGTCGGTCTCCCGGTCGCCCACCACCACCGCCTCGACGGTGATCGCAAAGGTGTCCTCCACCTCGGCGGCGGCCTGCTCCAGCGCGGCGGCGAAGCGTTCGGTGGGCGAGCCGGTGGGCTTGTAGAGCCAGTTGCGCAGCGAGCGCTCCTGGCCCCGGGCCAGCCGCTGCACCGCCTTGACGTCGGTGGCGTTGCGCTGGATCAGGGCCAGGGTGTGCAGCACCTGGTCGTGGACCATCGCGGCCAGCTCGGCGCGTTCCTGCTCGCGGATGCGCCCCTCCCGCTCCGAGCGGAGCTGGTTGTACGTCCGCCACAGCACCGGCGCCGCCACCACACCGACGCCGGCCAGCCCGACCAGCGCGAAGATCACGCCGTTGACCACCGCGTCGAAGTTCTGCACCGGGGAGTAGACCGCCGCCACGCCGATGATGCCGACCGCGACCAGCACCCCGCCGCCGGCGAAGCGGAGCACGAACGCCCGCCGGTCGCTCTCCTCGACCACCGCGCCGAGCCAGGGCACCGGCATCGAGTCGCCCCACTGCCGGCGGCGCTCCGGCGCGGACTGGTGCCAGATCACGCCGGCGCCCACCGCGATGATCGCAACCAGCCAACCGGCGGTGCCGGTCGCGCCCACCGAGTCGAAGACCAGCACCTGCATCAGCAGCACGCCCAGCCCGATCAGCACGAACGGCAGCAGCTGCGACAGGTCCCGGCGGGGCGGCGCGGCGGTGTCGCCGGGACGCAGCGGGACCACCGCCCAGAAGGCGGCGTAGAGCAGCAGCCCCAGGCCGCTGAGGCCGAGCAGGACCATGAAGGCGACCCGTACCCGCAGCACCGGGATGCCGAGGTGGTCGGCGATGCCGGCGGCCACGCCGGCGGCCATCCGGTGCTCGGGTGCCCGGTAGAGGCGGGGCGGTGGGGTCGTCACGGTGCTGATCGGAGGCTCCCCTGTTCAGGGCCGGTGCGGCGCAGGTGCCGGGGTCGTCCGGCTCCGGTCCGATCGTCACACGGGGCGACGCCCGGCGACCACGGGGACGCCCCGGACATTCCCGCCCCCGGGATCTCAGGGTGGGGTCAGGGTCGGGTCCTGAGGACGCTCGGGCGTCCGGCGCAGCAGGATCGGAGCATGACCGAGGAAGCTGCCCCGCCGCCCCGCCCGTGGGCGACCGGGCCGGAGAGTCCGCCGCCCACCACCACCGGCGCGCCGGGCCCGTGGGCCTCCGCCCACGGCGGCCAGACGCCACCGGACGGGGGGTACGCCCCGCCGCCGTCGGGCGGCGCCGGCTTCACCTCGCGGTACGGGCTGGTCCGGCCGCGAGAGGGCCGCTACCTGGCCGGGGTCTGCGCGGCGATCGGCCGGGCCACCAACACCGACCCCGTGCTCTGGCGGGTGATCCTCGCCGTGCTCGGCTTCTTCGGCGGCGTCGGCATCCTGCTCTACGTGGCGGCCCTGCTGGTCATCCCCGGCGAGGGCGACAGCGCCTCCCCGGTGGAGTCGATGCTCGGCCGGGGCCGGTCCAGCATGTCGCCGGTCACCGTCATCGTGCTGAGCATCCTGGTCGCGGTGAGCTTCGGCTTCATCGTCACGGACGCGTTCCGGGCCGTCCTGCTCGGCGCGGCGATCCTCATCGGCGGCGCGCTGCTGCTCAACCGGGACGGCCGCACCCCGCCCGCCGCCGTCCCCACCGGACCGCCGGCCCCGGCCAGCGCCCCACCCGGCCCGGTGCCACCGGTCAGCTACCCCGCGCCCGGCCTCTTCACCCCGGCGCCGCCGGCCCCGACCGGGCTCGCCCCGACCGCACCGCTGCCGGTCACCGTGCCAGCGGAGCGCACCGCCGAGCAGACCGCCTGGTCACCCGCGCTGCCGACCGCACCGCCCGGCGCCCGACCGGACGCCCCGACCGCCGCCTGGCCGGCCGCGCCGGGGACGGCCGAGCCCGCGCCGGTCACCTGGCCGCCGATCGCCGAGCCGACCGTCCCGGCGCCGCCGGTGGGCGCGGCGGTGCCCGCCGGCGGCTACCGCCCGCCGTTCGCGCCGCGCGGACCGTACGCCGGGCCGCCTTCGCCGCCCCCACCCCCGCCGCCCCGGGTGAAGCCCCCGAAGCGGCCGCGCGAGCGGTCGGCGCTCGGCGCGGTGACCTTTTCGCTGATCTTCCTCGCCCTGGGCGTGGTGGCCATCCTGGACCTGCTGGACGTCTTCCCGGTCGGCGCTGCGGCCTACTTCGCGGCGGCGCTGGCCACCATCGGCCTCGGGCTGCTGGCGGGCACCTGGTTCGGCCGGGCCCGCTGGCTGATCGCGCTGGGGCTGGTGACCGCGGCGGCGCTGGGGGTGGCCACGGTGGCCGAGTCCTACGACCGGATCCGCGGCGTGGACGGCAACGTCACCTGGGCCCCCACGGACGTCCGCGACCTGGCCACCCGCTACGAGAACAGCTTCGGCGACGCCACGCTGGACCTGCGGGGGATCAACTTCGACAAGCGGACCACCGAGATCACCGTCGTGGTCAACTTCGGTGAGGCGACGATCGTGGTGCCGCCGAACGTCGACGTGACCACGGTGACCGACGTCAACGCCGGGGACGCCACGGTCTTCGGCCGGCGCTCGGGCGGGCTGGACGGGCGCTCCCGGGAGAGCACCGACCTCGGTCCGGACGGGGCCGGTGGCGGCACACTGCGTCTCAACGTCCACGTCAACGCCGGCAACCTGGAGGTGACCCGGTGAGGGTGCACCGCACGGACCTCGTCTCGCTCGCCTTCGGGCTGCTCTTTCTCGGGCTCTCCGTCTGGTGGCTGCTCGCCCAGATCCTCGGCCTCGCCCTGCCCCCGGTGGGTTGGTTCCTGGCCGGCGCGCTGGTGGTGATCGGGCTGCTCGGCCTGGTCGGCGCGCTGCGGTCGGGCCGGCACGACCGGGAGGCCCCGCCGGCCGCCGAGCCGGAGCCGACCGAGCCCGACCCGTCCGCCGCCGGCTGGCCGGCCCCGCCCGCCGGGCCGCGGGACACCGCCGACGGGTCCCCCGGGCCGACCGACACCACGATCGGGGACCGGGAGCCGGTGGCCGCCCCGGCCGACCTCCGGTACCCGCGGGACGACGAGGCCGTCCCCACCCGCTGGGAGACCACCGAGACCCCGGGTGCCGAGCGGGAGACCGCCGAGATCCACTACACCGACGCCGGAACGGACGAGGACGCGCCCACCCGCCCACCGGTGACGGGGCAGGAGACGGCGGCGCTCGGCACGGCCGGAGAGCAGACCGCCGAGGTCCTGTTCGCCGGTCCGGACGACGCCACCGCCCCGGTGTGGGGACCGGACGGGACCGGTGACCGCTTCACCGAGCCGCAGACCCGGGCGATCGGGTCGGCCGGCGAGGCGGACGAGTGGGCCACGGCGGCGATCAGCGACCGGCCCGCCGAGGCGGTCGAGGACCGGGCGGCCGACGCGCCGGACGACCGGCCCCGCTGGTCGCCCGCCGCGCCGGTCAGCGGCCCGCCGGCCGGGGAACGCCGCGCGCCGGAGTAGGGCCCGTGTCAGAGCCCCTTGGCCGGCCTGCGGCGGGCTCAGGCGGACTCCGCCTCGGCGCGACCGAGGACTTTGACACAGGCCCAACCGCGGCGGTGCGATCGCCGTCGCCGGGCTCGTATGCTGGCCGGTGGAGATCCCGCCTCCGCCGGCCGGCCGCGCCGGCGGGCCTCGTCCGCGGCCGAGCGGTCCGACCACCGGTCCCGGCCGGGGCCGAGCGGACCAGGTCGCCCGTGGCGGTCCCGCCGCGACAGCCCGTCTCTACCTCGTCAGGAGCCCGTCCGACATGACCCAGTCCCCCGCCGAGCGCACCCCCGGCCGGTCCGGTCCGGTCCGCATCGGCGAGCGCGCCGCCCGTACCCTCGTCACCGAGCTGGCCCGGCGTAACGACCCGAAGGCCGCCCTCCTGGTCGACGCGTCCCCGGAGTCCGCGGTGCTCGCCGCGGCGATCGACGCGCTGCTGCCCGGCGACACGCTCACCGTCGTGCCGGCCGAGCCGGCCGGCGCCGGCGCGCTGCGCGAGCACGTGACGGCCCAGGGTCGCTGGGTCGCCGACCGGGTACGCGTCGTCGACTCGCTCGCCGAGGCGGACGCCGCCGAGGTGGTCATCGCCGCCGAGCCGCTGACCGGCACCGCGGAGCAGGCCCGGACGACCGTCGACGGCCTGGTCAAGTACCTCGGCGAGGGCGCGCTGCTCAGCGTGGCCGCGCCGGTGTTCCGGACCGAGGGCGCCGCCGCCGAGCTGGACCGCCAGGGCGTGCTGCACGGGGTCGGCACCGACCTGGTGCTGCGCAACTCCCCGCCGGTACGGGTGCACCACCTGCGCTTCACCCCGGCCAGCCCCGCGCTCGCCGCCCGGCTGGCCCCCGCCCACCGGCCCTCCAGCGTGCCGTTGACCCGCGGCATGCACATCGACTCCAACGGCGTCGCCGCGGCCGGCATCGCCCTCGGGCTGGCCGCCGTGGCCCGCGCGGTACGTCCGAAGTCCAAGCTCTGGCTGCTGCCGGCGCTGGCCGCGGGCCCGGTGGCCGCCTTCTTCCGGGACCCGGAGCGGGACGTCCCGGAGGACCCGTCGGCCGTGGTCGCGGCCGCCGACGGTCAGGTCCTCTCCGTGCAGCGGCTGCACGACGAGCGGTTCGGCGACGGCGAGTGGCTGCGGATCGCGGTCTTCCTGTCGGTGCTGGACGTGCACGTCAACCGCGCGCCGGTACCCGGCAAGGTGGTCGACTACTTCGTCGCCGACGGCGGCTTCGTCAACGCGATGAAGCCGGACGCCGAGCACAACGTGGCCGCGTACACGGTGCTGGACACCGACCACGGCACGGTGGTGGTGGCGCAGCGCACCGGGCTGATCGCCCGGCGGATCGTGCAGCGGGCGCCGATCGGCGCGCTGCTGGCCCGGGGCGAGCGCTTCGGCCTGATCCGGTTCGGCTCGCGCACCGACGTCTACCTGCCGGCCGACGCGGCGGAGCCGCTGGTCGGGCCGGGCGACAAGGTGGTCGGCGGGTCGACGATCATCGCCCGCTGGCGCTGACGGAACGCGAGAAGGGGCGCCGCGGTCGCGGCGCCCCTTCTGCGTACGTGCGGGTAAATCAGGCGGTGCGGCGCTGGTGCAGCCAGAGCAGCGGGCCGCTGACCAGGTAGCCCACCACCACCAGGGCGAAGGTGAGCCGGATGTCGACCAGCGCGCCGATCACCGGGGCCAGCCACAGCCACGGCGGCAGCTTGAGCAGCCGGGCGAGCTTCGCGTACGGGAAGCTGGAGACCATCGCGAAGGCCAGCAGCGCCACCCCGGCGATCTGCACCACGGCGGGCAGCGGCAGGCCGATCGCGACCGTGAGGGCGAGCACCGCCGCCGCCATGGTCGTCGGCACCCCGCAGAAGAACCGGCCGTCCTTCGGTGAGACGTTGAACCGGGCCAGCCGGATCGCGGCGCAGGCCGCGACGAGGGCCGCGGCCACCGCGGCGGCCGCCGTGGGGGCCGACCCGGCCAGCGACGCGTAGACCACCACGGGGGCGGCCAGGCCGAACGAGCACATGTCGGCCAGCGAGTCCATCTGGGCGCCGAACGGGCTGGCCACGCCGAGCTTGCGGGCGAGCGCGCCGTCGAGGCCGTCGAAGACGACGCAGGCGATGAGCAGGAGCGCCGCGACCCGGGCCTCGCCGGCCATCGCCACGAAGATCGCGTTGATGCCGAGCATCAGGCTGGCCAGCGTGCAGGCGTTGACCAGCGCGAACTTCATCCGGCGCGACGCGGTGCGCTCGCCGGGAAGCAGCGGGATCGACATCGCCGACGAGTCGTCGTCCACCGACGGAGCGGGGGCGAGGGCCGGGCTGACCGGCATGACCGCCTCGATCTCCGCGCGGCGGGCGCGGTCGAAGCCGTACCGGCGGGGCCGGTCGACGAGGTGCTCGGGGACCACCAGCTCGGCGCCGATACGCGGGTCGCCGTCACGGCGGCCCACCCGGACCAGCAGCACCTGCCGGGCGAACGTGCTGCTGCGGCGCAACCGGCCCGCCCAGCGACGCCCGGCGGGGCGCGGACTGTCAGTCGTACGACGCCGGCGCCATAGGGCTCTCGGCACGTTTTCCTCCATCACCGGATCGACTGGCCGCCCACGGGGGACGGGTGTCCGGCTGTCTCGTGCCGGACCGCTCTTGGCCCGGCAGCCCGTTCAAGCGGTGTACACCATTGCACAGGGAAGTGGTGGTTGGCGATAGCTGCCGGCGGTACTTATATCTCCGTTAAACCGCGCGAACCGCTGCCTTATTCCCATCTCGGGCTTCATCGCCCGTTTTCTCCGCCAACCTCACTTACGACTGTACCGGAGCACCCTCGCAAGGGCCCGGCGAGCGACGGCTATCGCCCCCGACGTCCGGTTGCCAGGGCGGCGACCTCGGTCAGCGACAGCTTCGCCACCTGCGCCGACGTGAACCAGCCCGCCTCCGCGGTCGACCCGCCGGCCAGTTCGGTCACCTCCGGCTCGGTGGGCGCGGAGACCAGCACCCGGTAGACCACCCGCACGGCGTGCCAGTCCAGCGGGCGCCCCTCCGGCCCGAGCGCCGCGGGGTTGTGCAGATTGTCGACGGTCAACAGGTCGACAACCGTCCCGAGCTGCCCGGACTCCTCCACCAGCTCACGCAGCAGCCCGGCGGCCGGCTGCTCGCCGTGATCCGTGCCACCGCCGGGCAGGTGCCACCGGCCGGCACCCGGGTAACCCGGCGCGATCCGGGTCAGCAGGATCCGGCCCGCGTGGTCGGTGACCAGCCCGTACGCGGCGAACCGCTGGCGCCGGTCGGCGGGCGGGGCGGTCGGCCCGGCCGGCAGCGCGCCGGGCAGGCCGGCCGGCAGGGGCGTGACCGGTAGGCCGAGCAGCTCGGCGGTGAACGGCATCAGCGGCAGCGCGGCGGCCTCGTCCGGCGTGCACCAGGCCAGCTCGTCGCTGCCGCCGGCCGGCTCCGGGCGCAGCTCGCCGCCATGCTGCTCGACGTCGAAGATCAGCCGGTCGGTGTGCACGGCGACGCCCTCGGCGCGGAACGTGGTGACGTCGGCCAGGGCGGCCCGCACCCCGGTCACCTCGACGGTCAGCCCGGTCTCCTCGGCGAACTCGCGGACCACCGCCCGCGCCGGGTGCTCCGCGTGCTCGACGCCGCCCCCCGGCAGCTGCCACACGCCCGGAAACGGACAGCGGGCGGCTCCCCGGGCCAGCAGCACCCGCCCCGAGGCGTTTCGCAGCACCCCGTACGCCCCGACCCTGCGCCGCTGTTCCACGCCCACCACGCTCCCCCGCCGTCCGGCCACCCGGCCGTCGATCATGAGGTTAGCGGCAGGCGGGGAGCGGTATCAGGTGGTCGAAGCCCCAGGCTCGACGGCGGACCGAAGGTCAGGTGAGGCGGGCGGCCTGGACGGCTTCGGCGGTGACCTCGGTGAGCCGGTCGGTGGGGAGGGCACCCAGCTCCTCGCGGGCGAACCAGCGGGCCTCGCAGGTGGAGCCGCCGACGTCGGCGACGGTGGGCGGGGCGGGCTGGTCGACCACCACCCGGTAGAAGGCGCGCACCCCGTGCCAGTCGATCGGGTAACCCTCCGGGCCGAGCGAGGCGGCGTCCCGGTGGCTGGCCACGCCGAGCAGCTCGACCAGGCGGCCGGTCTGGCCGGTCTCCTCCACCAGCTCCCGGATCAGCGCCGCGCCGGGCTGCTCGCCGTAGTCGGTGCCGCCGCCGGGCAGGTGCCAGCAGCCGGCCCCCGGATACCCGTCGGAGACCCGGGTCAGCAGCACCCGGTCGTCGGGGTCGGTCACCACCGCGTACGCGGCGAAGCGCTGCGCCCGGTGCAGGCCGTCCGGGCCGGGCACGGCGTAGAAGGAGGGGAACTCCGGCGGCTCGTCCGGGACGACGTCGGCGGAGGAGGCGGGCAGGCCGAGGGCGCGTGCGGTGAACGAGCGCAGCGGCAGCACGCGGGCCTCGTCGAGGGTGTACCAACGGGCGAGGTCGGTGGGGCGCTCCACCCGGTCGGTGAGGGTGCCACCGCGCACCGAGACCCGGTAGAGCAGGCGGTCGGTGTGGATGGTGATGCCCCGCTCCGGCAGGGCCCGCATGTCGGCGAGGACGTCCTCCAGGCCGGAGACGGCGACCGAGAGCCCGGTCTCGGCGGCGGTCTCCCGGACGACGGTGTGCTTCGGGTCCTCACCGTGGTCGACCGCCCCACCGGGCAGGGACCACACGCCGGGGGTGCCGGAGCGCTCCGATGCGCGGACCAGCAACACTCGGCCGACTGAATCAGCACAGACTGCGTATGCCGCGATCCTGCGGAGCGGCTCCAGCAAGGTGGTCACGGAGCCAAATTCTCCCCGCCCACGGTTACCTGGATCGAAAAGAGTCAGATTCCTGACTCAAGGCTGGCAGGTCAGGGATCGGTCAGGGTAGGGATCCGGGCGGTCACCGAGGTCGGCCGGCCGGCCCGCGCGGAACGTGGAGACATGACCTCGACAACCACCCCCCAGGCCCCGTACAAGCAGCTCCGCCGACCCACCACCGACCGGATGGTGGCCGGCGTCGCCAGCGGCCTCGGCCGCTATTTCGCCGTCGACCCCACCCTGGTCCGGGTGGTCTTCGCGGTGGCGACCCTGCTCACCGGCGGGTTCGCCGCGCTGGCGTACCCGATCATGTGGTTCCTGATGCCCGAGGAGCCGGCGGGCGCGCCCGCCTGGCCGCACCCGACGGGCGCCGCGCCGCACGGCACGCCGCCCACCCCGGGGTACGTCTCGCCGCCGGCCCCGACCACGCGGCCCGAGCCGCCGACCGTCGCGCAGCCGACCTACCCGCAGCAGCCGCCGACGGCGTGAGCCGACCGGCTCACTCCCACTCGATGGTGCCCGGCGGCTTGCTGGTCACGTCCAGGACCACCCGGTTGACCTCGGCGACCTCGTTGGTGATCCGGGTGGAGATCCGGGCGACCACCTCGTAGGGCAGCCGGGACCAGTCGGCGGTCATCGCGTCCTCGCTGGAGACCGGGCGCAGCACCACGGGATGCCCGTAGCTGCGCCCGTCACCCTGCACGCCGACGCTGCGCACGTCGGCCAGGAGGACCACCGGGAACTGCCAGACGCCCCGGTCCAGGCCGGCGGCGGAGAGCTCCTCGCGGGCGATCAGGTCCGCCTGGCGGAGCAGGTCCAGTCGCTCCTGGTCGACCGCGCCGATGATCCGGATGGCCAGGCCCGGGCCCGGGAACGGGTGCCGCCAGACCATCGCCTCGGGCAGGCCGAGCTGGAGGCCGAGCGCCCGCACCTCGTCCTTGAACAGCGTGCGCAGCGGCTCGACCAGGGCGAACTTGAGGTCCTCCGGCAGGCCGCCGACGTTGTGGTGACTCTTGATGTTGGCGGTGCCGGTCCCGCCGCCGGACTCCACCACGTCGGGGTAGAGGGTGCCCTGCACCAGGAACTCGACGTCGCCGTGCGAGGCGATCTCGCGGGCGGCGGCCTCGAAGACCCGGATGAACTCCCGGCCGATGATCTTCCGCTTCTGCTCCGGGTCGGTGACCCCGGCCAGCGCGCCGAGGAACCGCTCCTGCGCGTCGACCACCTTCAGCGTGATGCCGGTCGCCGCGACGTAGTCCTTCTCCACCTGCTCGGCCTCGCCGGCGCGCAGCAGGCCGTGGTCGACGAAGACGCAGGTGAGCTGGTCACCGACCGCCTTGTGCACCAGCGCCGCAGCGACCGCGGAGTCCACGCCGCCGCTCAGGCCGCAGATGACCTCCTTGTCGCCGACCTGCTCGCGGATCCGGGCGACCTGCTCGTCGATGATGTTCTCGGGCGTCCAGGTCGGCTCGATGCCGGCGATGTCGTACAGGAAGCGGGTCAGCATCTCCTGGCCGTGCGCGGTGTGCCCGACCTCCGGGTGGAACTGCACGCCGGCCCGGCGGCCGGCCAGGTCCTCGAAGGCGGCGACCGGGGCGCCGGCCGACTCGGCGGTCACCGTGAAGCCCTCGGGGGCCTCGGTCACGCAGTCGCCGTGGCTCATCCAGACCGGCAGGTCGGCCGGCAGATCGCGGAGCAGCACACCCGGGTCGAGGAGGCGGGGGCGCAGCGGGGTGCCGCCGTACTCGCGGTTGCCGGTCTTCGCGACCGTGCCGCCGAGCGCCTGGGCCATCGCCTGGAAGCCGTAGCAGATGCCGAAGACCGGCACGCCGGAGTCGAACATCCCGGCGTCGATCTGCGGAGCGTCCGGCGCGTAGACGCTGGACGGGCCGCCGGACAGGATGATCGCGGCCGGGTCCTTCGCCAGCATCTCGGCGACCGGCATCGAATGCGGGACGATCTCCGAGTAGACCTTCGCCTCGCGCACCCGGCGCGCGATGAGCTGGGCGTACTGGGCTCCGAAGTCCACCACCAGGACGGGGCGAGGCGTGCTCATGTGCAGAAAGCCTACCGACAGTCACCCCCGGCCCGGGCAGCGGCCGGGCTCCGGGCGTGCCACGTCACGTCCGGAGCCGGTCAACCGGCCGATCGCCCCACCGCCGCCGCACCACCGGCCGGCCGTCCGCCGGTGCCCGCGGTCCGGCTGGGGCGGTCAGCCGCGCAGCGCGGCCGGGGCGTCCGCCGGCACCGCCGGGCGCCGCGGGGGTACGGGCGCCACCCGCCGGTACGCCTCGCCGAGGGGCGGACGGGGATCGTTCTCGCCCTTGTTCGGCCAGAAGGACATCGCCCGCTCCGCCTGGGCGGTGATCGTCAGCGACGGGTTCACGCCGAGGTTCGCCGAGACCGCCGCCCCGTCCACCACGTGCAGCCCCGGGTGGCCGTAGACCCGGTGCCACGGGTCGATGACCCCGTCGGCCGGGGACGCCCCGATCACCGCCCCGCCGAGGATGTGCGCGGTCATCGGGATGTTGAAGGGCTCGGTGAGCGCGCCGCCCGGCGTACCGCCGATCTCCTCGGCGAGCAGCCGGACCGCCTGGTTGCCGGCCGGGATCCAGGTCGGGTTGGGCGCGCCGTGGCCCGGGCCGGTGACCAGTCGCCGGCCGAAGAGGCCGCGCCGGAACCGGGTGGTCAGCGAGTTGTCCACCGACTGCATCACCAGGGCGATCACCGTCCGCTCCGACCAGCCGCGCACCGACAGCATCCGGGCCGCCAGCCCGGGTTGCCGGACGATGCTGCCCAGCCAACGTCGGGCCCGGTGCGGGCCGCCGTCGACCAGCAGCGACTGGAGCAGCCCCATCGCGTTCGAGCCGCGGCCGTAGCGCACCGGCTCGATGTGGGTCTGCGGGTCGGGGTGGAAGGAGCTGGTGATCGCCACCCCCTCGGTGAAGTCCACCCCCTCGGCGCGGGCCCGCTGACGGGGCACCGAGGCGCCGAGGATCGCCTCGGAGTTGGTCCGGGTCAGCTCGCCGAGCCGGTCGGAGAGGCCGGGCAGCGCCCCGGTCGCCTTCATCTCGTGCAGCAGCCGCTGGGTGCCCAGCGCCCCGGCGGCGAGGACCACCTGGTCGGCGTGGATGACCTGCCGGCGCCGCCGCAACCAGGCACCCGTCCGCTCGGTGTGCACCTCGTACCCGCCGTCGGGAGCCGGCCGGACGGCGGTCACCGTGGTCAGCGGGTGGACCTCGACGCCGAGCCGCTCGGCCAGCCAGAGGTAGTTCTTGACCAGGGTGTTCTTCGCGCCGTGCCGACAGCCGGTCATGCAGGAGCCGCAGTGCGTGCAGCCGGTGCGCTCCGGGCCGACGCCGCCGAAGTACGGGTCCGGCACCCGCTGGCCGGGGCGGCCGATGTGCACGCCCACCGGGGTGGCGTGGAAGGTCCGGCCGACCCCCATCCGCTCGGCGACCGCGCGCATCGCCCGGTCCGCGCCGGTGTCGACCGGGTACGTGGTGACGCCGAGCATCCGCTTCGCCTGGTCGTAGTGGCGGGCCAGCTCGTCGCGCCAGTCGGTGATGCCGCGCCACTGCGCGTCGTCGTAGAAGGCGTCCAGCGGCTCGTAGAGGGTGTTGGCGTAGACCAGCGAGCCGCCGCCCACCCCCGCCCCGGAGAGCACCATGACCCCGCCGCCGGCCCTGCGGTCGGCCGAGCGGAGCAGCGTGATCCGTTGCAGGCCGTAGCAGCCGAGCTTCGGCGCCCAGAGGAAGCGCCGGGCCCGCCAGGAGGTCTGGGGGAACTCGTCGTCGGCGAACCGCCGACCGGCCTCCAGAACACCGACGGTGTAACCCTTCTCGGCCAGCCGGAGCGCGGTGACGCTGCCGCCGAAACCGGACCCGATGACGACCACGTCGTACCGCATGAACGCATCATTACCGCTGAGTAGCCATCGCGCCAGCGCCAGTTTTCGCGCGATCATGCTCGCGTCCACCGATCCGTCAGGCCACGCCCGCAACTCGGGGCCCTCGTCGGAGCGTTGTCCCAACGGGGGTGTCGAGCATGGCTCACGAGACAGGGGCGCGACGACCGCGCCGGGCGCTGCTGCTGGCCGCCCTCGCCGCGGTGGTCCTGGTCGCCGGGGGCGCCCTGGTGGTGAACCGGCTGGTCAGCGACGACGGGCCGCAGCGCCGGCCGGGCCCGGTCGCCACCACCGCCACCGCCACACCCGGCACCGCCCCGGAGCCCAGCCCGACCGCCCCGCCCGGGGCCGGCATCACCGGGCCGCTCAACCTGCTGCTGGTCGGGGTGGACACCCGGGTCAGCGTCCCCGGGTGGGAGCCGCACAGCGACGCGGTGCTGGTGCTGCACGTGCCGGCCGGGCTGGACCGGGCGTACCTCTTCTCGCTCCCCCGCGACCTGCTGGTGGACATCCCGGCCTTCCCCGCCTCGGGCTACAAGGGCGGGAGGACCAAGCTCACCCACGCGATGAGCTACGGCAGCCGGGTGCCGGGCAAGCCCAAGGAGCACCGCGTCGCCCAGGGGTACGAGCTGCTGCGCAGCACGGTCAGCGGGTACACCGGGCTGCGGTTCGACGCCGGCGCGGTGATCACCTTCGGCGGCTTCGACAAGCTGGTGGACACCCTGGGCGGGGTGGACCTCTACGTCGACGAACGGGTGGTCTCGCTGCACCGCCGCCCGGACGGCAAGCACCGCGACCCGGCGCCCTCCGGCGGCGGCTACGTCGGGCCGCAGATGGTCTACGAGAAGGGCCAGCGGCACCTCAACGGCTGGCAGGCGCTGGACTACGCCCGCCAGCGCTACATCGCCGGCGGCGACTACGCCCGGCAGCGCCACCAGCAGCAGCTCATCCGGGCGCTGACCGCCAAGATCCTCGACGAGAACCTGGCCCGCCAGCCGGACCGGGTCCAGCAGGTGGTCGACGCGCTCGGCGACACCCTGATCTACGCCGGCGGTCCCCGCATCGTCGACATCGCGTACGCCCTCGGCGGGCTGAGCGTCGACCGCTTCACCCCGGTCGCGCTCCCCGGCAGCGGGGTGGGCAAGGGCCGCGCGTACCGGGGTGAGGAGCTCAAGCCGCTCGGCCGGCAGTTCCTCACCGCGCTGAAGGCCGGCGACGCCGAGAAGTTCCTCGCCGCCCACCCCGAGCTACGGGTGAAGAACTAGATTCGCTTCGGGGCCGGCGGCCGTTCGGTGCCGTGCAGCCAGGCGGCGAAGAGCTTGTCCAGTTGCTTGCCGGAGACCCGCTCGGCGAGCGCGACGAACTCGTCGGTGGTGGCGTTGCCGTTGCGCTTCTCCGCCGCCCAGGTCTTCAGGATCTTGAAGAACGCCCGGTCGCCGACCGCCACCCGCAGGGCGTGCACGGTCATCCCGCCGCGCTGGTAGACCGACTCGCTGAACAGGTTCTGCCGACCGGGCTTCGCCGGCGGCGTCTGCCAGAGGCGGCTGGACGAACCGGCGTACCGCCGGTCGAAGGCGGCCTGGGCGGTGCCGGTGCCCCGGTGCTCGGCCCAGAGCCACTCGGCGTAGGTGGCCAGCCCCTCGTTGAGCCAGATGTCCTGCCACTTCGCCAGCGAGACGCTGTTGCCGAACCACTGGTGGGCCAGCTCGTGGGCGACCACGCCGGTGTTCTCGCCGCCCCGGAAGAAGCCCGCCCCGTAGACCGGGCGGCTCTGCGTCTCCAGCGCGTACCGGATCCGCTCGTCGGCGACCACCACGCCGCCGTACGCGGCGAACGGGTACGGCCCGAAGACGCTCTCCAGGTAGTCGGCGACCTCGGTGGTGCGGGCCATCGACGCGTCGGCGGCCCCCTTGCCGAGCTTGGTGCTCACCGCGCTGAACACCGGCCGTCCCTTGTGCTCGCCGGTCTCGACCCGGTAGTCCCCGATCACCACGGTGCTCAGGTAGCTGGCCATCGGGGCGGCCTCGGACCACTTCCAGGTGGTCCAGCCGTCGGCGTCCGAGCGCCCCTTCGGCACCCCGTTGCTGACCGCGGTCAGCCCCTTCGGGACGGTGATCTCGACGTCGTAGCTCGCCTTGTCCGAGGGGTGGTCGTTGACCGGGAACCAGGTGCTCGCCGACTCCGGCTGGCCGAGCGCGATCGCGCCGTCGGTGGTGTGCAGCCAGCCGCCCTCGCCGAGCACCTCGTTGGCCAGCGGCTCCGGCTTCCCCTCATAGTTGATCTCGGCGGTGAAGCCGTTGCCGGCGGTCAGCCCGGCGGCCGGCGTGACCACCAGCTCGTCGGCCTCGCGGGCGTGCCGGGCCGGCGTGCCGTCCACGGTCACCTTCCGCACCGTCAGCCCGGCCAGGTCCAGGTGGAACGCGGACAGGTTGGCGGTGGCGGTGGCCTGCACGGTGGCGGTGCCGCTGAGCCGGTCGGTCGCCGGGTCGTAGCGGACCTTGACGGTGTACCGCCCGACGTCGTACCCGCTGTTGCCGTAGCTCGGGAAGTAGGCGTCGCCGACGCCGGCCGCGCCCGGTGCGAACTGCCGCCCGGTCGTCGGGGCCGGTGCCGCGGCCGGCGCCGGCCGCGGCTCCGGGTCGGACCCGCACCCGGCGAGCCCGAGGGCCGCCACCGTCACCAGTCCGACGCCCCGCCGCATCCGCGCCATGGCCACCCGGCACCTCCCCGTGTCGTCGGCGGCAGCCTACCGACCGGCGGTCACCCGCGGGTCACGGCAGGGCGGGCGCGACGCCGCCGGCCAGCCAGGCGTCCAGCAGGGGGCGCAGCGGGCGGCCGGCGACCCGCTCGGCGTACCCGGCGAAGTCGGCGGTGCTGGCGACGCCGCCGCGCCGCTCCTCGGTCCAGCCGCTCAGCAGGCGGAAGAACGTCTCGTCGCCGACGGTCCGGCGCAGCGCGTGCACCGCGAGGGCACCCCGCTGGTAGACCCCGTCGCCGAACATCGCCGCCCGCCCGGGGTCGACCGCCGGCTGGGACCAGTCGGTGACGGCGTGCCGCAGCTCGAAGGCACGCTGCGCGGTCCGGCCGCCGTCGTGCTCCGTCCACAGCCATTCCGCGTACGTGGCGAAGCCCTCGTTGAGCCAGATGTCCTGCCAGCTCGCCAGCGAGACGCTGTTGCCGAACCACTGGTGGGCCAGCTCGTGGACCACCACCGACGGGTTGGGCCGGCCGCCGGAGAAGAAGCCCGGCCCGTAGACCGGGCGGGACTGGGTCTCCAACGCGTACCCGATCCGGCTGTCGGTCACCACGATGCCGCCGTAGGAGTCGAACGGGTACGGCCCGAACCGGCTGGCGAGGAAGTCCGCTATCTCGCCGGTACGGGCCAGCGAGGCCGCCTCGGGGCCGGTCGCCGGCAGGGCGGCCGGCACCGCCGTGACCATCGGTCGACCGCCGTGGGTGCCGGTCTCAACCCGGTAGTCGCCGATCACCAGGGTGGTCAGGTAGCTGGCCATCGGCGCGCGCTCGGCCCACCGCCAGGTGGTCCAGCCGCCGGTGCTGCTCCGCTCCCCCGGTACCCCGTTGCTGAGCGCGGCCAGCCCGTCGGGGACCGTCACCTCGATGTCGTAGGTGGCCTTGTCGGACGGATGGTCGTTGACCGGGAACCAGGTGGCCGCCGACTCGGGCTGGCCGAGCACGATCGCCCCGTCGGCGGTGTGCAGGAACCCGCCGCTGCCCAGCTCGCCGTCGGGCACAGCGGTCGGCACCCCGGCGTAGTCGACCTCGACGGTGAACCCGGTGCCGCGGGGCAGCCCCCGCGACGGCGTGATCACCAGCTCGCTGCCGTCGCGGCGGTGCCGGGCCGCCGCCCCGGAGACGGTCACCCCCGAGACGTCCAGCCCGATCAGGTCCAGGTTGAACCGGGAGAGGTTGCCGGTGGCGGTCGCGGTGACGGTGGCCCGGCCGGTCAACCGGTCGGTCGCCGGGTCGTACCGCACCCGCAGCCGGTAGCCGGAGACGTCGTAGCCGCCGTTGCCCCGGCCCGGGACGTAGGGGTCACCGGCGTCGGCGGCGCCGGGCCGGAACTCGTTGCGGTCGTCGCGGTCGGAGGTACAACCGGCGGTCGCCACCGTCGTCGCCGCCACGACGGCGGCGAGCAGAAACCTGGACCGGATACGACGCACCGGCCGAGCCTAATCGGCGCGACCGGTGCATCGGGGCGGTTTTGTCCGGGTCAGCGGTCCAGGACCAGGCCGACCTTCTGGAACTCCTTGAGGTCGCGGTAGCCGCACTTGGCCATCGCGCGGCGCAGCCCGCCGAAGAGGTTGAGCTGGCCGTCCGGCTCGTCGGCCGGGCCGAAGAGCAGCTGTTCCATCGAGCCCAGCGGCTCGCCGGCGATCTCGAACGCGCCGCGCGGCAGCGACGGGTGGCTGGCGGCCGAGTGCCACCAGGCGCCACCGGCGGGCGCCTCCGCGCAGAGCGACAGCGCCTCGCCGAGCATCACCGCGTCCGCGCCGCAGCCCAGGGCCTTGGCGATGTCGCCGGAGGTCTGGATGTCGCCGTCGGCGATCAGGTGCACGTACCGGCCGCCGGTCTCGTCCAGGTAGTCGCGGCGGGCCGCAGCGGCGTCGGCGATCGCGGTCGCCATCGGCACCCGGATGCCCAGCACCGACTCGGTGGTCGACCAGTCGTCGCCGCCGATACCGACGATCACGCCGGCCGCGCCCGTCCGCATCAGGTGCAGCGCCGTCTTGTAGTCGGTGCAGCCGCCCACCACGACCGGCAGGTCGAGGTCGGCGATGAACTCCTTGAGGTTCAGCGGCTCATCGGTGGTCGAGACGTGCTCGGCCGAGACGATGGTGCCCTGGATGACCAGGATGTCGACGCCGGCGTCGAGGATCACCGGGGCCAGCGCCAGGGTGTGCTGCGGGGAGACCCGGACGGCCACCGTGCCGCCGCCGGCGCGCAGCTCGCGCACCCGCTCGGCGATCAGGTCGGGGCGGATCGGCTCGGAGTAGACCTCCTGGAGCCGCTTGGTCGCCCGGGCGTCCTCGCCGAGGCCGGCCAGCTCCTCCAGGACCTTGGTCGGGTTCTCGTACCGGGTCCACAGGCCCTCGACGTTGAGCACGCCGAGCCCGCCGAGCTGGCCGAGCCGGACGGCGGTGGCCGGGCTCATCGTGGCGTCCGACGGGTGCCCGACGCAGGGAATGCCGAACTGGTACGCGTCGAGCTGCCAGCTGGTGGAGACGTCGTCGACGTCCCGGGTCCGGCGGCTCGGCACGATGGCGATGTCGTCCAGGTGGTAGCCGCGCTGCGCGGTCTTGCCCAGCCCGATCTCGACCACGTCACGCATGGGGGACTCCAGGTGGTTGGGGGTGATGGGTCAGCGGGAGTGGTAGTTGGGCGCCTCGACGGTCATCTGGATGTCGTGCGGGTGGCTCTCCTTGAGCCCGGCCGCCGTGATCCGGATGAGCTGGCCGCGGCGGTGCAGCTCGGGGATGCTCTCCGCGCCGACGTACCCCATCGCGGCGCGCAGCCCACCGATGAGCTGGTGGGCGACCGCGGAGAGCGGCCCCCGGTAGGGCACCTGGCCCTCGACGCCCTCGGGGACGAGCTTGTCCTCGGCGAGCACATCCTGCTGGAAGTAGCGGTCCTTGGAGTAGGACTTGCCCTGGCCGCGGGACTGCATCGCGCCGAGCGAGCCCATCCCCCGGTACGCCTTGTACTGCTTGCCGTTGATGAAGATCAGCTCGCCGGGGCTCTCCTCGCAGCCGGCCAGCAGGCTGCCGAGCATCACCGTGTCGGCACCGGCCACCAGCGCCTTGGCGATGTCCCCGGAGTACTGGATGCCGCCGTCGCCGATCACCGGCACACCGGCCGGGCGGGCGGCCCGCGCGGCCTCCATGATCGCGGTGATCTGCGGTACGCCCACCCCGGCGACGATCCGGGTGGTGCAGATCGCGCCCGGGCCGACACCCACCTTCACGCCGTCGGCGCCCGCGTCGACCAGCGCCTTCGCCCCGGCGTACGTGGCGATGTTGCCACCGACGATGTCGATGCCGACGTCCTTCTTGAGCTGGCGGACCATGTCCAGCACCGCCCGCTGGTGACCGTGCGCGGTGTCCACGATGATCACGTCGACGCCGGCGTCCACCAGCGTCCGGGCCCGCTTGTACGCGTCGTCGCCCACGCCGACCGCCGCGGCGACCCGGAGCCGGCCCGCCTCGTCCTTGGTGGCGTTCGGGTACTGCTCGCTCTTGGTGAAGTCCTTGACGGTGATCAGCCCGCGCAGCCGGCCCGAGTCGTCCACGATCGGCAGCTTCTCCACCTTGTGCCGGCGGAGCAGGTCGAGGGCCTCGTCCTTGCTCACCCCGACCGGAGCGGTGATCAGCGGGGTACGGGTCATGATCTCGTGGACCGGGGTCTCCGGCGCGGAGACGAACCGCATGTCCCGGTTGGTGACGATGCCGACCAGCTGCCCGTCGCCGTCGACCACCGGTACGCCGGAGATGCGGTAGCGGCCGCAGAGCTCGTCGACCTCGCGGAGGGTGTCGTCCGGGCTGGCGGTCACCGGGTTGGTGATCATGCCGGACTCGGAGCGCTTGACCAGGTCGACCTGGAGCGCCTGGTCCTCCAGCGAGAGGTTGCGGTGCAGCACCCCGATGCCGCCCTGGCGGGCCATCGCGATCGCCATCCGCGCCTCGGTGACCGTGTCCATCGCGCTGGACAGCAGCGGCACGGTCAGCTCGATGTTGCGGGTGAGCCGGGTGCGGGTGTTGACCCGGCTGGGCACGACGTCCGACTCGCCCGGCTGGAGCAGCACGTCGTCGAAGGTCAGACCGAGCGGCACCACCCGCGCCGAGCCGGCCGGCAGCTCCGGCAGGTGACCACCCGGCTCGCCGTTGCCGACGCCGCCGGGAAGATCAGTGCTGGGCGAATTCTCCACGATTGCTCTCCTGAGCTGCTCGGACGGGCTTCAGCGAGGTGGCGCGCGCGGGCACCGGCGCACGCCGAGGTGACGGCGCGTCGCTTCATCGTACCCATTGAGCTGGGCCGGCCCCGGCGGTGCCGGCGCGGGTCGGCGAGGCCACAGGCGTGGCCGGGGGGACGCGTCCGGCGAGCGTTGGGACTACGGTGAGGGGGTGCACGACGAGCCCATCGACCCGTTCAACGGCGACCCGGCCGATCCGGCTGCTGGCCTGCACGATCCCCGTGAGGACGACCAGCTCGACCCGCTGACGGAGGTCGAGCGCCAGGACGTCCTGGAGGACCTGGCCGACCTGGAGATCTACCAGGCCCTGCTGTCGCCGATCGGGGTGCGCGGGCTGGTGATCGAGTGCGAGGACTGCCGCGAGCCGCACTACTTCGACTGGGACCTGCTCCGGGGCAACCTGCGCCACCTGCTCAGCTCCGGCCGGCCGCGGGTGCACGAGCCGGCCTACGACCCCGACCCCGACCACTACGTCACCTGGGACTACGCCCGCGGCTACGCCGACGGGGTGCACGACACGCTGACCGAGGCGGCCGAGGAGGAGTCCCCCTCCGACGACTGAGCCCGGACGGCTGGGCCCGAGCGCGGGCGGCCGGCTCAGGCGACCAGGCCGGCACGGAAACCCGCGGCCACCGCGTGCGCGCGGTCCCGGGCGCCGAGCTTGCGGAACAGCCGTCGGGCGTGCGTCTTGACGGTGTCCTCCGAGACGAACAGCTCCCGCCCGATCTCGGCGTTGCTCTTCCCCTCGGCCATCCCGAGCAGCACCTGGAGCTCCCGCTCGGTCAGTCCGACGGCGCCACGGCCGCTGCGCGCGCCGGGTGCGCCCCGCCGGCCGGTGGGCGCGGGCACCTCCGGCTCGGCGGCGGCCTCCGACTCGGCCTCGTCGTCGCCGCGCTGCACCGGCACCACCGACGGCCCCCCGGGCCCCTCGGCCGCGGACCAGCCCGGGCCCGGCTGGCCCGGGTTGCGCCCGGCCGAGGGCCGGGGCGGGGCGCCGACCGCGGCGGTGTCCCGGGCCGGGTCGGTGACCCGGTTCCGGGCCGTCCGGCCCGGCGCGGAGAGCAGCAGCAGCGCCTTGGCCACCGCGCTGGTCAGGTCGTGGTCGGTGCCCTGGATCAGACCCCGGGCCCCGGCGTTGATCGTCGCCGCGGCGGCCTCGGACTCCTCGGCGCCGAGCAGCAGCACGGCGGCCTGCGGCGCGCGGGCGAGCACCCGGCGGACGAAGCCGGCGCTGTCGGGTCGGGTGAGGGCGGTGTCGGCGAGTACGACGTCGACGGGGCGCTCGGCCAGCCGCAGCATCACCTCGGGGTCGGAGACGGCGGTCCGCACGACCGCGGCCAGGCCGAGCCGGGCGGCGGCCGAGGTCAACTGCTGCGCGGCGAGCGGTGTCCGGACGCAGACGAGAACGGTACGCACGGTGGTCTCCTCTCCGCAGAGAGCAGACCATGGCCGGCTGGGCCGGGGGGGAGGTTCCGGGCAATCCTCCGAACTTTTCCGACATCCAGGGCATATGCCGCGACTTGTCCGAGGTTTTCGATCACAGAAGTGTGAGTCGGGGAAAGGTCGGGTACCGAGACGCCAGGCCGGAAACGGTGCGCCTGCGCGGACCGCCGCCCGGACACCGGATGCGAACGAGACCTCCGCGGTGCCGCGCGGGAGGAGGGGTGCTGATGTCGAACGTACGTAGACTGCCCGGACCCATCGTCGACCTGTGGGACTGGCAGCGGCTCGGTGCCTGCCGGGGCCGCGACAGCGCGCAGTTCTTCCACCCCGATGGCGAGCGCGGCTCCTCACGGCTGCGCCGCGAGTCCGGCGCCAAGGCCGTCTGCCGGGCCTGCCCGGTCCGGGCCGAGTGCGCCGCCCACGCGCTGTCCGTCCGCGAGCCGTACGGCGTCTGGGGCGGCTTCAGCGAGTCCGAGCGGCTGCGGCTGCTCGCGCTGGGCTGGGAGGACCTGGCCGACCGCCGGCAGACCCGGGTCGACATCGCCCGGCTGGAGGCCCGCCTGGGCCGCCCCCACAAGTCCGCCGTGCCGGACCAGCGCAAGGTCGCCTGACCCGGCCGAGAGACCCCGACCGACGCCGCGCTCCGCAACCGGAGCGCGGCGTCGGCGCGTCTCAAGCCTGGGAATCTGGTTGGGCGGCCACGTCCCATCTGGTCCCACTCTGATCCGGTCCTGGTCCTGGTCCTGGTCCCCGTCCCGGTCTGGTCCCCGTCCCGGTCTGGTCCCCGTCCCGGTCTGGTCCGGGTTCGGGCGGCGGGTGGGTCGACGACGCTACGGACCTGATGAGGTGAACGGATCAGCCACGCCTGCCGCAGGGCGGTCGCCCCCCGGGTGCCGAACCGCGCCCGGTCCGGCCGCCGGGGCGACTCCGTTTGCGGCGCGTCGGGGTGTCGCAGCCGTCGGACACCGCGACACACCGCAAACGGCGAACTCGCGTGCGCGAACCGGTCAGGACCGGCGCACCCGGGGTGGCCGGGCCGGGGGTCAGCGGACGGTGACCTTGACCGTGTGCCAGCCGGTGGCGCCGTCCGGCTCGACCGGCTGCTCCCGACCGGTCTGCGTCTCGCCGGTGGCATCCGTCGCCCGCACCTGGAGGGTGTGCTCGCCCGGGGTGGCGTCCCAGCGCCAGGACCACTGCACCCAGGTGTCCACCGACACCGTCGGGGCGAGCGTCGCCGCCCGCCACGGGCCGCCGTCGACGCGTACCTCCACCCGGCTGATCCCCCGGTGCTGGGCCCAGGCCACCCCGGCCACCATCACCGGGCCGGTGCTGAGCCGGTTGCGCGGGCGGGGCGTGTCGATCCGGGACTGCGTCTTGACCGGTCCCCGCGCCGACCAGCCCCGCGGCACCCAGTACGCGTCGAAGTCGGCGAAGCTGGTCAGCTCCAGCTCGGTCACCCACTTGCACGCCGAGACGTAGCCGTACAGGCCGGGCACCACCATGCGGACCGGGAAGCCGTGCTCGACCGGCAGCGGCTCGCCGTTCATCCCGACCGCCAGCAGGGCGTCCCGCCCGTCCCGCAGCACCGCCGTCGGGGTGCCACAGGTCCAGCCGTCGACCGAACGCCCCACCACCTGGTCCGCGCCCTCCTCCGGGTCCGCCTCGTCCAACAGCTCCTTGAGGGGTACGCCCAACCACCGGGCGTTGCCGATCAGGCCCCCGCCCACCTCGTTGGAGACGCAGGCCAGGGTCACGTACCGCTCCACCATCGGCCGGGCGAGCAGGTCGGCGAAGCTCAGCTCGATCGGGTTGCGCACCCGCCCGTGGATGCGCAGCCGCCAGCTCTCCGGGTCGACCTGCGGCACCACCAGGGCGGTGTCGATCCGGTAGAACCCGGTGTTCGAGGTGACGTACGGGGCGAGCTGCGCCAGCGACAGGTCGGCGCCGGCCGGGACGACCGGGGCCGCCGCCGACGGGGTGGGCAGCGCGACCGCCCGGCGGGCCGCCGACACGCCCCGACGACCGGCGAGCCAGTGCCCGCCCAGCCCGGCCACGGCGGCCCCGCCGGCCAGCACGCCCACCCCGCGCAGGAACCGGCGCCGCGACTCCGGGTCGGTGGTCTCCAACGGCTCCCACCCGACGGGTGGACGGCTCACCGGATCGGGGCCGGGATTGCCTTCCGGACCGAAGGCGGGGTCGGGTGCCGGCTCCGCGCCGGCAGCCGGGCCAGGTACCGCCTCCGCGCCGGCGGCCGGGCCAGGTACACCCTCCGCGCCGGCGGCCGGGGCGGGCGCGGCCGGCGTCGACGGGCCGGGCAGGGGTGTCGGCGGGGTCCAGGGCCACGGGTCGACCGCCAGCGGGCCGGCGAGGAAGGCCCAGAGCACCAGCCCGCCGAGCCCGGCCCCGACCAGCGAGGGCAGCGCGTCGGCGGCATCCGCGCCGGCCCGGGTGAGGGCGGCGGCCACGCCGAGCCCGGCGAAGGCCGCGATGCCGGCCAGGCCGATCCACAGCCGGCGGACCGCCAGCACGCCGAGGAGCGCGGCGAACGCGGCGAGCAACAGCGCCGTCCCGACCAGCAGGGCGATCTTGTCGTAGGTGCCGAACAGGGTGATGGCGAACTGCTTCAACGGCTCGGGTACGACGTCCACGACCAGCCCGCCGACCGCGATCAGCGGGGCGGACCGGGGGCCGGTCAGGACCGCGACCGGCTCGGCGACGCCGATGGCCACGGTGGCGGCCGTGATCCCGGCGAGCGCGGCGAGGCCGCGGGGCGTGGTGCTCATCGGACCAGTGTTGTCGATCAACCGGACCGACCGCCAACCACGTCAGCGTTCCGTAATGCCCCCACGGACGCGTCAGGGCGCACCGTCTCCGCGGAGACGGTGCGCCCTGGGTCGGCGTACGCCGTGGGTCAGAAACCCGGGCCGTGCTGGTGACCGTGGCCGTGGCCGTGCCCACCGGCGGCGGCCGGCTCGGCCTTCTCCGGCTTCTCCACCACGAGGCTCTCGGTGGTGAGCAGCAGGCCGGCGATCGAGGCGGCGTTGGTGACCGCGTTGCGGGTCACCTTCACCGGGTCGATGATGCCGGACTTCACCAGGTCGACGTACTGGCCGGTGGCGGCGTCGAGGCCGTTGCCCCACTCCTTGCCGGCGACCTTCTGCACCACCACGTAGCCGTCGTGGCCGGCGTTCTGGGCGATCCAGCGCAGCGGCTCGACCAGCGCCTTGCGGACGATCGAGACGCCGGTCTTCTCGTCACCGGTCAGGCCCAGGTCGTCGGCGAGCACCGGCAGGACCTGCGCCAGGGCGGCACCACCACCGGGCACCGTGCCCTCCTCGACGGCGGCCTTGGTCGCGGCGATGGCGTCCTCGATGCGGTGCTTGCGCTCCTTCATCTCGACCTCGGTCGCCGCGCCCACCTTGATGACCGCGATGCCACCGGAGAGCTTCGCCAGCCGCTCGGCCAGCTTCTCCCGGTCCCACTCGGAGTCCGAGGCCTCGATCTCCTTGCGGATCTGCGCGACCCGGTCGGCGACCTCGGAGGACTGGCCGCCACCGTCGACGACGGTGGTGTTCTCCTTGTCGACCACGACGCGCCGGGCGCTGCCGAGCACCTCCAGGCCGACCTGGTCGAGCTTGTAGCCCAGCTCCGGGGCGACCAGCTCGGCGCCGGTCAGGATCGCCATGTCCTGGAGCATCGCCTTGCGGCGGTCGCCGAAGCCGGGGGCCTTCACCGCGCAGACCTTGATGGTCTTGCGGATCGAGTTGACCACCAGGGTCGACAGCGCCTGGCCCTCGACGTCCTCGGCGATGATCAGCAGCGGCTTGCTGTTCTGGAGGACCTTCTCCAGCAGCGGCAGCAGCTCCTCGATCGCCGAGATCTTCTGCGTGGTGATCAGGATGTACGGGTCCTCCAGGACCGCCTCCTGCGACTCCACGTCGGTGACGAAGTTCGGCGAGATGAAGCCCTTGTCGAACTGCAGACCCTCGGTCACCTCCAGCTCGGTGGTGAGCGCGGAGCCCTCCTCGACGGTGATGACACCGTCGCGGCCGACCTTCTCCATCGCCTCGGCGATCAGCTCGCCGATGGTGGCGTCCTGCGCGGAGATGGTGGCGACGTTCGCGACCGCCTCCTTGCTGGCGACCTCGACGGCCCGCTCGAGCAGCGCCTCGGAGACCTTGGCGGCCGCCGCGTCGATGCCCCGCTTGAGACCGGACGGGTTGGCCCCGGCGGTCACGTTGCGCAGGCCCTCGCGGACCATGGCCTGGGCCAGCACGGTCGCGGTGGTGGTCCCGTCGCCAGCGACGTCGTTGGTCTTCGTCGCCACCTCCTTGACCAGCTGCGCGCCGAGGTTCTCGTAGGGGTTGGTGAGCTCGATCTCCTTGGCGATGGTCACGCCGTCGTTGGTGATCGTGGGCGCACCGAATTTCTTGTCCAGGACGACGTTGCGCCCGCGCGGGCCGAGGGTGACCTTGACCGTGTCCGCGAGGGCGTTGACACCGTGCTCGAGCAGGTGTCGGGCGTCGTCCGAGAAGCTCAGGATCTTCGCCATGAATGTCCCTTCGAAGCGCCGTTGCCCCGGCCCGGCGAGCCGGACCGGGGCAACGACACTGATCGGTTGCTTACTTCTCGATGACCGCGAGGACGTCGCGGGCGGAGAGCACCAGGTACTCCTCGCCGGCGTACTTGACCTCGGTGCCGCCGTACTTCGAGTAGAGAACGGTGTCGCCGACCTTGACGTCGAGCGGCACGCGGTTGCCGTTGTCGTCGATCCGGCCCGGGCCGACAGCGAGGACGGTGCCCTCCTGCGGCTTCTCCTTGGCGGTGTCGGGGATCACGATGCCCGACGCCGTGGTGGTCTCAGCCTCGTTCGCCTGGACCACGATCCGGTCCTCGAGCGGCTTGATCGCAACCTTGGTCGCGGTAGTCACGGGCATACCCTCCTGGGGTACTGGTTTCGTTACCGGTCGACCGGAGCCGACCAGCGTCAATCTGCCACATGCCACCGGGCGGGGCCGTCGTCGCGGGTGCCGGTCCGCCTGGCGTTCAGCGCCCGCGCCGGATGGCCCGGGAGCTGGCACCCTCCGGGTGAGAGTGCTAATCGCAGGTTATTCCTCGGCTAGCACTCCGTCAAGGAGAGTGCCAGCGCGTCGGCGTCGAACGGCCCCGATCGACTCCCGTTTGCGGCGTGTCGGCCACCCGGCCGGTGAGCTGGGGGCGGAGGGGTGGGGGTGGGGCGGGTCGGGAGAATGGACGGGTGGACATCGACCAGCTCGCCGCGCTGCGTACCCCCGAGGGGTCGGCCGCGCTCGCCGCGGCGGCCGAGCTGGCCGGCGGCGACCCGCTGACCTCTGCCGCCGCGCTGCGCACCGCCGGGGTGCCGGCCGGGCTGGCCGCCGCCGCGCTGACCCAGGCCGAGCTGCGCCGCCGGGCGGTGGCCAAGTTCGGGCCGGAGGCCGTCGGGATGTTCTTCACCCGGGCCGGGCTGGAGCAGGCCACCCGCCGGCCGGTCGCGGACCGGCGCGCCGCGCGGCTGCGCGCCGCCGGTGTGCGCACCCTCGCCGACCTCGGGTGCGGCCTCGGCGCCGACGCGCTCGCCGCCGCCCGCGCCGGCATCCGGGTGTACGGGGTGGAGGCCGACCCGGTGACCGCCGCGATGGCCGCCGCGAACGCCGAGGCGGCCGGGCTGGCCGAGGAGTTCACCGTGGAGTACGGCGACGCGACGGCGTTCGATGTGACCCGGGTGGACGGGGTGTTCTGCGACCCGGCACGCCGCCGGGCGGGCACCGGCCGGCGGATCTTCGACCCGAACGCCTACTCGCCACCCTGGGACTTCGTCGTCCGGCTGGCCGAGCGGGTGCCGTACACGGTGGTGAAGGTGGCCCCCGGGATCGACCACGCGTTGATCCCGGCGGGCGCCGAGGCGGAGTGGGTGAGCGTGGACGGCGACCTGGTCGAGGCGGCGCTCTGGTGCGGCCTGCTCGCCGAGGTGCCCCGCCGGGCCACCGTGCTGCGCGGCGACGTCGCGCACCGGCTCACCGGCTCGGGCGCGGCGGAGGCGGCCGTCGGTCCCACCCGCCGCTTCCTGTACGACCCGGACCCGGCCGTGGTCCGCGCGCACCTGGTCGCCGAGCTGGCCGACACCCTCGACGCGACGATCGCCGACCCGAGCATCGCCTACCTGTACGCGGACACCCCGACCGCGACCCCGTTCGCTCGCTGCCTGGAGGTCACCGACGTGCTGCCGTTCTCGCTCAAGCGGCTGCGCGCGCTGCTGCGGGAGCGCCGGGTCGGCCGGGTGGAGATCCTCAAGCGCGGCTCGGCGCTGGAGCCGGAGAAGCTGCGCCGCGACCTGAGGTTGGCCGGCGACGCGGCGGCGAGCCTGGTGCTCACCCGGGTTGCGGGGGCGCCGACCGTGCTGGTCTGCCGGCCCGTCGCGAGCTGACGTCCGGCGTCCGGTTAGCGTGACCGGCATGGCGGGACAGGGCACTCCGGCGACGGCGCTGCTGGCGAAGCGGAAGATCCGGCACAGCACCCACCCGTACGACGTCTCCCCCGACGCGCCGAACTACGGCGGGCTGGTCGCCGAGGCGCTCGGGGTGCCGCCGCAGCGGGTGTTCAAGTCACTGGTCACCGAGGTGGACGGGGCGCTGACGGTGGCCGTCGTCCCGGTCACCGGCGAACTGGACCTCAAGGCGCTGGCCGCGGCCGTCGGCGGCAAGCGGGCGACGATGGCCGACCGGGCGGCCGCCGAGCGGGCCACCGGCTACGTCCGGGGTGGGATCAGCCCGCTCGGCCAGCGCAGGCGGCTGCCCACGGTGCTGGATTCCTCGGCGCTGGCGTACGACACCATCTACGTCTCGGCCGGCCGTCGCGGCCTCCAGCTCCAACTGGCCCCGGCCGATCTGATCGCGCTGACCGACGCCACCACCGCGGCCCTCGCCGCCCATTGATCAGTTCCGGCCGCCGCAAAAGGAAATCGGCACCGGTGTGGAAACAGATTCTCCACGCCGAAACCCGTCGGGCGGCAGAGCGGATCGGACCTGCGGAGATCGCGCCTTTTCCCGCGTTACGGGATCGTTACGGCGGTCCGCCAAACTCGTGAGCTCGGCAGTCTTGCGCCGCCGACACGGGTGGCAATACGTTGCCGCTCACAACAAACCAGCCTGCCACCACCACCCCCGAAAGGACCCGTGCAGATGCGCAAGGGCCTCCTCGCACTCACCGTCGTCGGCCTGCTGGCCGCCAACGGCGTGGCCGGTTGCGGCGACCAGCTCAGCGGCGGCGACGCGGCCGATGGCGCCAGGAAACCGAAGATCGGCGTGATCCTGCCCGACAGCAGGACCTCCGCCCGCTGGGAGGGCGCGGACCGCAGATTTCTCGAGGAGGCGTTCGACGCCGCCGGAATCGACTCCGACATCCAGAACGCGCAGGGTGACAAGAGCCAGTTCTCCAACATCGCCGAACAGATGATCACCAATGGCGCGACCGTCCTGATGATCGTCAATCTGGATTCCGGCACCGGCAAGGCGGTGCTGGAGAAGGCGCGGTCGCAGGGCATCGCCACCATCGACTACGACCGGCTCACCCTCGGCGGCTCGGCGCAGTACTACGTCAGCTTCGACAACGAGGCGGTGGGCAAGCTCCAGGGCCAGGGCCTGGCCCGGTGCCTGACCGAGCAGGGCGCCCGGAAGCCGGTCGTCGCCTTCCTCAACGGCTCACCGACGGACAACAACGCCACCCTGTTCAAGAACGGCTACGACTCGGTCCTCAAGCCGAAGTTCGACGCCGGGGAGTTCCGCCGCGGCCCGGACCAGTCGGTGCCGGACTGGAACAACGCCCAGGCCGGGGTCATCTTCGAACAGATGCTCACCCAGACCGAGGGCCGGATCGACGGTGTCCTCGCGGCCAACGACGGCCTCGGCAACGCGGCCATCTCGGTGCTGAAGAAGAACAAGCTCAACGGCAGGATCCCGGTGACCGGTCAGGACGCCACGACCCAGGGGCTGCGGAACATCCTCGCCGGCGACCAGTGCATGACCGTCTACAAGGCCATCAAGGACGAGGCGAAGGCCGCCGCCGACCTGGCCATCGCGCTGGCCAACGGGGAGCGGAAGGAGACCGGCCAGACGGTCCGGGATCCGGAGAGCGGTCGCGCCGTGGACGCCATCCTGCTCACCCCCAGGGCCATCTACGCCGACGACGTCAAGGACGTGATCGCCGACGGCTTCGTCACCCGGGACGAGGTCTGCTCCGGCGAGTACGCCAAGCTCTGCGCCGCCGCCGGCGTCAACTGACGGCATCCCTGCCGACGCGCAAAGGAGAACCCCGTGTCCGCCACCCCCCTGCTGGAACTGCGCGGGATCGACAAGAGCTTCGGTCCCGTGCAGGTCCTGCGTGACGTCGCTCTCTCCGTTCACCCGGGCGAGGTGACCGCGCTGGTCGGCGACAACGGCGCCGGGAAGTCCACCCTGGTCAAGTGCATCAGCGGTATCCACCCGACGGACTCCGGCGAGTTCCTCTTCGAGGGCCGCCCGGTCACCGTCAGCAGTCCCCGGGACGCCGCCGCGCTCGGCATCGACGTCGTCTACCAGGACCTCGCGCTCTGCGACAACCTCGACATCGTGCAGAACATGTTCCTCGGGCGCGAGAAGCGCCGCGGGATCGCGCTCGACGAACCCACCATGGAGCAGATGGCCGCCGAGACGCTCGCCGGGCTGGGCGTACGCAACCTCAAGTCGCTGCGCCAGCACATCTCCAGCCTCTCCGGCGGCCAGCGGCAGACCGTCGCCATCGCCAAGGCCGTGCTCTGGAACAGCCGGCTGGTCATCCTCGACGAGCCGACCGCCGCGCTCGGCCTCGCGCAGACCGCGCAGGTCCTGGAGATAGTCCGCCGGCTGGCGGACAACGGCCTGGCCGTGGTGCTCATCTCGCACAACATGAACGACGTCTTCGCCATCTCCGACCGGATCGCCGCCCTCTACCTCGGCCAGATGCTCGCCCAGGTGAAGACCACCGACATCACCCACTCGCAGGTCGTCGAGCTGATCACCACCGGCCGCTCCCGCCACCTCGGCCTGGGCGCCGGGCCGGACGCGGGCGGCACGCGCGACGGCAGCGAACCAGCCCACCTGACCCCGGGAGCAGTCCGATGACCACCACCCTCCTGCCGCGGGACGGGCTCGGGGCCGGCACCCCGACGCCGACCGTCGGCGAACACGTCCGCGACTACCTCGCCCGGGTACGCGGGGGCGACCTCGGCTCGCTGCCGGCCGTCATCGGCCTCACCGTGCTCTGCCTGGCCTTCGCGACCGTCCGGCCGGTCTTCTTCTCGGCGGCCAACTTCGCCAACCTGTTCACCCAGGGCGCCGCGGTCACCGTGATCGCGATGGGTCTGATCTTCGTGCTGCTGCTCGGCGAGATCGACCTCTCCGCCGGCTTCGCTAGCGGCGTCTGCGCCACCGTGCTGGCCAACGTGCTCAGCGTGCTCGGCTACCCCTGGTACGTCGCGGTCCTCGCCGCCATCGGCGCCGGGGTCCTCATCGGCCTGACCATCGGCGTCCTGGTGGCCAAGGTCGGCATCCCGTCCTTCCTGGTCAGCCTGGCCGGCTTCCTCGCCTTCCAGGGCATCGTGCTGCTCCTGATGAAGGAGGGCACCAACATCTCGATCGACGATCAGGTGATCATCGCGATCGAGAACAACTACGTGCCGCCGGCGATCGGGTGGCTGCTGGCCGGCGTCGCCGTCGCCGGGTACGGCGCCGTGCAGTTCCTGCGCCACCGCAACCGGGCCACCCGGGGCCTGGTCACCGAGCCGGTCGCCGTGGTGGCCGCCCGGGTCGCCGGGCTGGCCCTCCTGCTCGGCTGCGCCGTCGGAGTCCTCAACCAGGAACGCAGCATCAACACGGCGATCAGCTCGACCAGGGGAATGCCCGTGGTCGTACCGCTGATCGGGGCCCTGCTGGTCTTCTGGACCTTCGTGCTCAACCGCACCGCGTACGGCCGGCACCTGTACGCGGTGGGCGGCAACCCGGAGGCCGCTCGGCGGGCCGGGATCAACGTGGACCGCCTGAAGATCTCCGCCTTCGTCATCTGCTCCAGCATGGCGGCCGTCGGCGGCATCATCGCCGCCAGCAAGGACCGCTCGGTCGACCCGAACACCGGCGGCAGCAACGTCCTGCTCTACGCGGTCGGCGCGGCGGTCATCGGCGGCACCAGCCTCTTCGGCGGCAAGGGGCGGATGATCCACGCGGTACTCGGCGGCGCGGTGGTGGCTGTCATCATCAATGGCATGGGCCTGCTGGACCTCAGCTCCGGCCTCAAGTACACCTCGACCGGACTGGTGCTGCTGCTGGCCGCGGGCGTCGACGCACTGTCGCGGCGCCGTTCCGTCGCCACCGGCACGCGCTGACCACGGAGTACCGACAACGATGCGGGTAGGACCGAGCCAGGACGAGATCCGGCGGCAGAACCTCGGGGCTCTGCTGCGGCACGTGCACGTCCACGGCGCGACCTCCCGCGCGGAACTGACCACCACCCTCGGGCTCAACCGCAGCACCATCGGCGCGCTCACCGCCGACCTGGCCGGCGCCGGGCTGGTCAGCGAGGGGACGCCGAAGGAGACCGGTCGCGCCGGCCGGCCGTCGCTGGTCGTCCGGCCCGAGTCGGCCCGGGTCTACGCGTACGCGTACAGCATCGAGGTGGACCGGCTGCGGGCCGCGCGGGTCGGTCTCGGCGGTGAGGTGCTCGACCGCCGGGACCTGGACCGGCCGCGCGGCCTGGACGCCGGGGAGACCGCGCCGCTGCTGGCCGGCGCGCTCAAGGAGATGCACCAGCACGTGGCACCCGGCTCGCTCTGCGTCGGCGCCGGGGTGGCGGTGTGCGGCATGGTCCGCCGCGACGACGGGCTGGTCCGCCTCGGCCCGGCCACCGGCTGGGTGGACGAGCCGATCGGCACGGCGCTCGCCACCGAGCTGGGCATCGACGTGCCCGTCACGGTGGGCAACGTGGCGGACATGGCCGCCTTCGCCGAGCACGCCCGGGGCGTCGCGGCCGGCTGCGACAACGTCATCTACCTGTACGGCGACGTCGGCGTCGGGGCCGGCATCATCGCGGGCGGGCGGCGGCTCACCGGCCACGGCGGCTACGGCGGCGAGGTCGGACACATGGTGGTGGTCCGCGACGGCGCCCCCTGCGAGTGCGGCTCCCGGGGCTGCTGGGAGACCGAGATCGGCGAGCACGGGCTGCTCCGCGCCGCCGGCCGTTCGGACGCCCGCGGCCGCGACGCGCTGCTGGCCCTCTTCGACGCCGCCGACCGGGGCGACGCCCGGGCCCAGACGGCGGTACGCCGGGCCGGCGACTGGCTCGGCTTCGGGGTGGCGAACCTGGTCAACATCTTCAACCCGGAGATGGTCATCTTCGGCGGCACCATGCGCGACCTCTACCTGGCCGCCGCCGCCCAGGTCCGCAGCCGGCTCAACTCGATGGGGCTGCCCGCCTGCCTGGAACACGTCCGGCTGCGCACCCCCAAGCTCGGCGCGGACGCGGCGCTGATCGGCGCGGCGGAGCTGGCCTTCGAACGGCTCCTCGCCGACCCGCTCGACGCCGGCTGACCGGCGGCTCCCGCCGACGCCCCGGCCTGCGTACCCTGTCGCACGTGGACGTCCAGCTGCGCGCCTCCGACGACGACCGGCACCGGGTGGTCGCCGAGCTGCAACGGCACACCGGCGCCGGGCGGCTCACCCTGGACGAGTTCTCCGATCGCGTCGCCGCGGTCTGGACGGCGCGCACCCTGGGCGAGCTGGCCGACCTCACCCGCGACCTGCCCACGGCACCCGCGCCGGCCGGGGCGGGCGACGCCACCGGGCACGGCCGGCGGGAACTCCTGGTGCTCTTCGCGGTCGCCGCGGCCACCCTGCTGCTGCTCGGGATCTTCATGGCGCTGTCCCGCTGACCGGCATCCCGGCGCTGACTTGTCGCTCAGCATCGGTGAACTGATCGGGTCGGTGGTCCGTACCAGTGGACGGACGGGCAGCCGGGTGCGCTGCCCGGCGTGACACGTACGGCCCGGACCGAGGAGGCACCGCAGGATGGCACCGCTGGAATCCGCACGTCGTCGGCCAGGGCACCGGACCCACCGGGTGGCGGTGCTGCTCATCGCGCTGGTGGCGGGGCTCGGCGTCCTGCCCGGGGTGGCCGTGGCCGCACCGGGCAACCAGATCAACGCCGCCGACATGACGCTGCTCAACGGGGTACGGCTGGCCGGGCTCTGGGAGATGCCGGCCGGGCAGATGGCCGCCGAGAAGGGGGTGTCCCCCCGGGTGCGGGAGATCGGGGCCGAGATCGCCCGCCAGCACGGGGTGCTCGACCAGTTGGTCGTCAACGCCGCCAACAAGCTGGGCACCACTCTGCCGACGGATCCCACCTCCGAGCAGAAGGGGTGGCTGACCGAGATGCAGGAGGCGAACGGTAACCAGTTCGATCAGATCTTCGTCACCCGGCTCCGGGTGGCGCACGGCAAGATCTTCCCGGTGATCGGCGCGGTCCGGGCCAGCACCCGGGACGCCACCGTCCGCAAGCTCGCCGACGAGGCCAACAAGTTCGTCACCGACCACATGACGATGCTGGAGAGCACCGGGCTGGTCCGCTGGCAGCAGATGCCGCCGGCCGCGCTGCCGCCCGCCCAGAGCGACTCGCTGATCGCCGCCGCCAAGGCCGGCGCCCCCGCCCCGTCGGTCGGGGTCAGCACCACCATCGTCTGGGCCGTCTTCCTGCTCGCCCTCGGCGTCGGCGGGGTCTCCACCTGGCGCATCCTGCGCCGCAGCTGACCGGCGGAACGCGTCGGCGGCCGGGTTCCGTCGGAGCCCGGCCGCCGTTAGTCAGCGGTCGACCTGGGTGAAGTCCCAGGAGTGCGGGGGCCGGGCGACCAGCATGGCCGGCGGCTCGGGCAGTGGCCGGGGGCTGCTCCGCCACTTGGAGACGACCACCACCCGGTGGTCGGTGGAGGAGAAGACCTCGCTGGACAGGTGCAGCGGGTCGTGTTCCAGCTCCGGCAGGGCGGTGTCGCACACCCAGGTGATCAGGTCGGCGAAGCCGTACGGCTCCGCGCGCGCCTCCCACATCCGCACGATCACGTCGGCGCTCCCCTTCCGTGCCGTCATACGCTGACCGTGGTCAGCGGCAGGGCCGAGTCGGCCGGCAGGTCCAACCGGCTCGGCGTCACCCCCGCCGCGACCAGGTGCGAACCGAGCGCCGCGACCATGGCGCCGTTGTCGGTGCAGAGCTTCGGCCGGGGTACGCGGACCCGGATACCGTGCTTCGCCGCACGGTGCTCGGCCATCGCCCGCAGCCGCGAGTTGGCGGCCACTCCCCCGCCGATCACCAGCGTCTCGATCCCGTTGGCCCGGCAGGCGTCGAGCGCCTTGGCGGTCAGCACGTCGCAGACCGCCTCCTGGAAGGAGGCCGCCACGTCGGCCACCGGCACCGGCTCGCCGGCCCGCTGGCGTGCCTCCACCCAACGGGCGACGGCGGTCTTCAGGCCGGAGAACGAGAAGTCGTACCGGTGGGCGGCGAGGTCCTTGGCGGCGGTGAGACCGCGCGGGAATCCGATCGCCGCCGGGTCGCCGGCCCGGGCCTCCCGGTCGATGTACGGGCCGCCGGGGAAGGGCAGTCCGAGCAGGCGGGCGACCTTGTCGAAGGCCTCCCCCGCCGCGTCGTCGATGGTCGCGCCGAGCGGGGTGACCCCGCGGGCGAGGTCGTCGACGAGCAGCAGGGACGAGTGCCCGCCGGAGACCAGCATGGCGACCGCCGGCTCGGGCAGCGGACCGTGCTCCAGGGTGTCCACGGCGACGTGCGCGGCGAGGTGGTTCACCCCGTACACCGGCTTCTCGGCGGCCAGCGCGTAACCCTTGGCGGCGGCCACGCCGACCAGCAGCGCGCCGGCCAGCCCCGGACCGGAGGTCACCGCGATCGCGTCGATGTCGGCGAGCGTCACGCCCGCCTCCGTCAGCGCCCGGTCCATGGTGGGCACGATCGCCTCCAGGTGCGCGCGGCTGGCCACCTCGGGCACCACGCCGCCGAACCGGGCGTGCTGCTCGACGCTGGAGGCGATCGCGTCGGCGAGCAGGGTGTGCCCGCGCACGATGCCGACACCGGTCTCGTCGCAGGAGGTCTCGATCCCCAGGACCAGGGGCTCGTCAGCCATCAGTCGTCCGTCCCGTCCTCGGTCGGGGCCGCGACGCGCCGCATGACCAGCGCGTCGGTGTTGCTCGGTTGGTAGTAGCCACGGCGGACGCCGATCGGCTCGAAGCCGTACGTGGCGTAGAGCTTCTGGGCGGGAGCGTTGTCCGCCGCCACCTCCAGCAGGACGGTGCGGACGTCGCGCCGGGCCGCCTCGGCGAGCAGGTCCTCCAGCAGCAGCCGGCCGACGCCGCGCCGCTGGGCGTCCCGCTGGACGGCGATGTTCTGCACCCAGGCCTCGTCCGGCTGGACGGTCAGCCCCGCGTACCCGAGCACCGTGCCGTCGACGTCGGTGGCGACCCGGTACCAGTGGCCGCTGGCCAGCTCGTTCCAGAACATCGCCGGGGACCACTGCTCGGCGCCGAAGAGGTCCGCCTCGATCGGCAGCACCTCGTCGACGTGCCACCAGCGGAACCGGGTCAGTCGTACCGGCGTGCTCACGGCAGGACCGACTTGCGGGCGGTCGCCGCCACCGCGTCCGGCCGGCGCAGGTAGAGCGGGGTGAGCACCTCCGTCGGCGCCCCGGCCCGGATCCGCTCGGCGGCCAGCGCGGCCAGCGCGGTGGCGTCGGGGTAGCGCGGCTCGATCCGCAGCGGCAGGTCGAGCACGTCGGCGTACCGGTGGGCGCCGTCGCCCACGGCGGCGGTGACGGCCAGGCCGCGGGCCCGTTCGGCGGCGACCGCGGGGGTGTCGACGTTCGGCCCGGCGATCCGCTGGCCGGCGCCGTCGTAGACGGCCCAGTAGATCTCCCGGCGGCGGGCGTCGCTGGCCGCGAGGACCGGTTCGCCGAGCGCCGCCGGGTGGCCGATGGCGTCCAGCGAGCAGACGCCGTACGTGGGAATGCCGAGCACCTGACCCATCGTGGCGGCGGTGACCAGGCCGACCCGCAGCCCGGTGAACGGGCCGGGACCGAGCCCGGCGACGATCGCGCCCAGGTCACGCGGGCGTGCGTCGGCGTCGGCGAGCACCGCGTCCACCTGCGGCGCGAGCAGTTCGCCGTGGGCCCGCACGTCGACCGTGCAGCGGTGCGCCCGCGGCACGACCCCGTCCGCCGAGACCTCCACCAGCGCCGCGGTCACCGCGGGGGTCGAGGAGTCCACCACCAGTACGAGCACGGTATGCCAGCCTAGTCGGCCGGCCGGTCACCCCCGGTCACACCCCGTCGAAGGGGTCCGTCATCACGCTGGGTGACCTCGTGGGGGCACAGGACCGGTGTGAGCGTGATACCTCAGAGTCATCAATATGCCTCTGAGGTATCGCGCTCACCCCGGCATGGCCCACCATTCCGGGATGCCCTCGCGTCTGGTCACCCTCCTCAGCGACGTCGTGCGCCGCGAACGGGAGGCGCACGAGCTGAGCCAGCGGGAGCTGGCCGAACTGGCCTCCGTGAGCCAGGCGACGGTGGCCCGGATCGAACGCGGTGACCGCAGCCCCGGCGTCGACGTGTTGGAGCGCCTGCTCGCCGCCATGGGTGTGCAGCTCACCGTCGCGGTGGAGCCACTCGACGCCCACCTCGACGCGCGGATCGACGAGCTGGCCGCGCGGCCCGTCGCCGAGCGGATCGCGCAGGCCGGCCTCGACCGGGTGCTGGACCGGCTCGGCGACCTCCCGCACGTGCTCACCGGTAGCTGCGCCGCGCTGCTGCAGGGTGCGGCCGTGCCGGTGACCGAGATCGAGATCGCCGTCAGGTGGGCGGACTCCGCCCGGTTCACCCAGTGGCTCGCCGACGGCTACGGGCAGCGCTGGAACGCGCAGTGGCGGGAGTTCGGCTACCTGCGGCTGGAGCCGGAGGAGCCCGGCGAACACCTGTGGCGGACGATCTCCGGCGACGTCCGGGCCACCATGTGCGACGAGTTGCCGGAGGCCATCGAGGTGCGGCACGGGGACCGGAGCTACCCGGTGGTGCCGCTGGTCGCGCTGGAACTCAGCAATCCCCGCACCGCGGAACTGCTGCGCCGCCACCGCCAGCGGACGGCCGGGTCAGCCGGCTGAGCGCTCCCAGTCGACGGTGGGCAGACCGGCGTCGGCGAGCGCCTTGTTCGCGGCGCTGAACGGGCGGCTGCCGAGGAAGCCACGGGGGTTCATCGGGCTGGGGTGCCCGGCCTCCAGCACCACGTGCTGCGGGTTGGTGACCAGGGCGGCCTTCTTGCGCGCGTAGCCGCCCCAGAGCAGGAACACCACCCGCTGCTCCATCGCGTCGAGCGCCCGGATGGTGGCGTCGGTGAACTCCTCCCACCCCTTGTTGCCGTGCGAGCCCGGGGTGGCCTGGCGGACGGTCAGCACCGCGTTGAGCAGCAGCACGCCCTGCGCCGCCCAGCCGTTGAGGTTGCCGCTGCGCGGCTTCGGCACGCCGAGGTCCTCGCCCAGCTCCTTGAAGACGTTGCGCAGGGACGGCGGCACCGTCACCCCGTCGCGGACGCTGAAGCTGAGCCCGTGCGCCTGCCCGGCCCGGTGGTAGGGGTCCTGCCCGAGGATCAGCACCCGGGTCTCCCGCGGCGCGCACAGCCGGAAGGCGGAGAAGAGGTCCTCCACCGGCGGGAAGACGGTCTGGGTGGCGTACTCCCGGGCGACGAACTCGGCCAGCGCGGCGGTGCGGGCCGGGTCCAGGTGCGGGGTGAGCACGGAACGCCACTCCTCCGGCAGCAGCGCCAGCAGGTCGAGGGCGGGGGTGTCGTCGGGCATCGGCAACCTTTCGCAGTCTGTGCCGGCACTCTAGGCAGCGGGTACGACAGCCCTCAGCGCAGGGCTTCCAGGCGCCGCGCCCAGTCGCCCCCCACCGGCTCCAGCTCGACCAGCCGGGTGTCGTCCTCCCGCCGGTCGAGGCGTACCCGCAGGTGGGCGTCGACCAGCTGTTCGACCAGCCCCTCGCCCCACTCGACCACGGTCACCGAGTCGTCCACCGACGCGTCCAGGTCCAGGTCGTCGATCTCGGCCCGCGGGTCGGCCGCGTCGCCCAACCGGTACGCGTCGGCGTGCACCAGGGCCACCGTCCCGCCCCGGGCCGGGTCCGGCCGGTGCACCCGGGCGATCACGAAGGTCGGCGAGGTGATGGCGCCCAGCACCCCCAGCCCGGCGCCGATGCCCTGGGTCAGCGCGGTCTTGCCGGCGCCCAGCGGGCCGGTGAGCAGCAGCAGGTCGCCGGCGTGCAGCACCCCGGCCAGCCGGCGGCCGAACGCGTGGGTGTCCTCGACCGTCGGCAGCGTGACGGTCAGCGTCACAGCCCCTCCAGGAAGTCCCAGAGCGCCTTGTTGACCTCGTCGGCGTGTTCCAGCATCACCACGTGCCCGCTGTCGTTGACCTTGACGTACCGGGCGTGCGGCAGCCGGCGCACGATCTCCTCCGAGTGGGTCACCGGCGTGATCATGTCCTTGTCACCGACCACGACCAGCACCGGCGTGCCGCTGAGCGCGGCCAGCGCCGGGAAGCGCGAGTGCGTGGCGAGGGTACGCAGGTAGCGGGTGACCGTGTCGGCGGAGGTCCGCGAGTTCATCTCCTCCACATAGGAGACCAGGGCCGGGCTGGGCTTACGGGTGCCGAAGCCGTACTTGCGGGTCAGCAGCCAGGCGACGTTGGAGGTGGACTTCCGGGCCCGGTCGATGACCGTGCCGCCGTACCGGGTGGCGTTGCTCATCATGTAGAGCACCGGCGCGCCGACCCGGCCGATCAGCGCCGGGGCCACCAGCTTGGTCTCCGCGAGCAGGCCGCCGGAGGTGGCCATCAGCACCGTGCCGACCACCCGGTCGCCGAACATCTCCGGGTACAGCTCGGCGAAGGCCATGATGGTCATCCCGCCCATCGAGTGGCCGACCAGCACCAGCGGGCCCTCCGGGGCGGTCCGGTCGATCACCCGGCGCAGGGTGCGGCCCAGCGCGGCGAGGTCGTACTCGCCGCTCTCCAGCCGCCCGGAGCGGCCGTGACCGGGCTGGTCGTACGCGACGATCCGGTGCTCGCCCCGCTCGGCGAGCAGCTTGCGCTGGAAGTGGAACGTCCCCATGTCCAGGCAGAAGCCGTGCACCAGCACCACGGTCGGCCGCCCCGGCGCCGGACGGGTCGGCTCGATCACCTCGACGTGGATGTCGGTGCCGTCCGGCAGCTCCAGCCGGAACGCGTCGTCGTACCGCTGCTCGCCGAAGACCTCGTGCGCGTACCGGTCGGTGGGGTCGGCCTTGAGCCGGCGGACCAGGGCACGCTCGCTCACCACGCCCGCGGCGAGCCCCGCGGCGGCGACGCCGACCGCGGCCCCGACCACGCCGGCGACCCTGCCGGCGGCGGTGCGCGGTCGGGGGATCCGGTAGCGCTGGCTCACGGCCGCTCGCCGTCGTAGACCCGGGGCACCCGGCTGCTGCCGAAGCGGGTGACAATCTCGTAGTTGATGGTGCCGACCGCCTCGGCCCAGTCGTCGGCGGTGGGCTCGCCGTCCGCGCCGCTGCCGAAGAGGGTGGCCACCTCCCCGGCCGCCACCGCGTCCTCGCCGCAGTCGAGCACGAACTGGTCCATGCAGACCCGGCCGGAGATGGTGCGCCGCTTCCCGCCGAGCTGCACCGGCCCGACGTTGGAGGCGTGCCGGGGCACCCCGTCGGCGTAGCCGAGCGGCACCACGGCCAGGTTCGCCTCCCGCCCGGTGGTGTAGGTGTGACCGTAGGAGACGCCGGTGCCCTCGGGCACCCGCTTGGTCAGCATCACCCGGGCCCGGCCGGTCATCGCCGGACGCAGCCCGAAGCGCTCCCCCGCCACCGGCGAGAGCCCGTAGACGGCGATCCCCGGGCGGACCAGGTCGAAGTGGGTGTCCGGGCGGGTCAGGGTGGCCGCCGAGTTGGCCAGGTGCCGGTAGCGCGGGCGCAGCCCGGCCCGCTCGACCATGGCCAGCCCCTCGTGGAAGACCGCGAGCTGGCGGTCGGTGGTGGGGTGGCCGGGCGAGTCCGCGTACACGAAGTGGCTCCACACGCCGACCACCTCGACCAGGCCGTCGGCCTGGGCCTTCGCGGCGGCCTCCAGCAGGGTCGGCCAGTCGGCGACGGTGGCCCCGCCCCGGGACAGCCCGGTGTCGATCTTCAGGTGCAGCCGGGCCGGGCGGTCCGCCCGGCGGCTCGCCTCGATCATCTCGTCCAGCTGCGGCAGGCTGGCGGCGCCCAGGTCGACCCCGGCCGCGACGCCCTCGTGCAGCGGCAGCCCGGGAGCGAGCAGCCAGGCCAGCACCGGCGCGGTGATCCCCGCCCGGCGCAGGGTCAGCGCCTCGTCCAGCGTGCAGACCCCGAGCCAGTCCGCCCCGGCGTCGAGCGCGGCACGGGCCGACGGGACCATGCCGTGGCCGTACCCGTCGCCCTTCACCACCGCCATCAGCTCGGCGCTCGTACCCGACCGGAGCCGGGCCACGTTGTCACGGATCGCGTCGAGATCGACGCGTACCTCGGCCTGCCACATACGCCCAGCCTACTTGCGTCGGTGATCACACGACCGGGCTCCCGCCCGGGTCGGCGACCCGCGCCACGCCGGGGAGCGCGACCGGGGCTCAGTCCACCAGCGGGGCCAGCACCGGGCGCAGGGCGGCCGCCACGTCGGACGCGGTCACCGGCCCACCCCGGGCCGCCTCCCGTCCGGCCAGCCCGTGCAGGTACGCGGCCGTCGCCGCCGCCCGTTCCGGGGCCAGCCCGGCGGCGAGCAGCGAGCCGAGCAGCCCGGCCAGCACGTCACCGGTGCCTCCGGTGGCCAGCGCGGAGGTGCCGGTCGGGTTGACGTACGCCCGGCCGTCCGGCGTGCCGATCACCGTGCGGTCCCCCTTGAGCAGGACCGTCGCGTTCATCCAGGCGGCCAGCCGCAGCGCGGCGGAGACCCGGTCGGCACCCGGCTCCTCCCCGCAGAGCCGGGCGAACTCGCGGTCGTGCGGGGTGACCACGGTCGGGGCGTCCCGATTGCGCAGCCGGTCGGCGAGCGAGCCGTCCACCAGCAGGGTGAGCGCGTCCGCGTCGAGCACCACCGGCACCGGCGCGGAGAGCACCGCGCGCAGCTCGGGGGCGGCGTCCTCACCGGTGCCCAGCCCGGAACCGCAGACCCAGGCCTGGACCCGGCCGGCGTCGGCGACCCGCCCGGTGGCGATCACCGACGGGTGCTGGTGCAACACCTCCGCGCGGGCCCCACCGGCGTAGCGGACCATGCCGGTCGGCCCGGCCAGGGCGCCACCCACCGAGAGCACCGCCGCGCCCGGGTACGTCGCCGACCCGGTCGCCACCCCGACCACGCCCCGGCTGTACTTCTCCGAGGCCGGGCCGAGCCGGGGCCACCACTCGACCATGTCCGACCACTCGGTCACCCGCAGCGCCGGTGACCCGCGCAGCCACGGCTCCAGCCCGATGTCGACCAGCTCCACCTGCCCGGCGAGGGCGGCGGCCGGCCCGACCACCAGGGCGGGCTTGAGCGCCCCGAAGGCCACCGTCACGTCGGCCCGCACCGCGCTGTGCCGGCCGGAGGCGGTCAGCGGCACGTGGCCGGTGTCCACCGCCACCCCGCTCGGCACGTCCACCGCGACCACGGTCGCCCGCGCGCCGTCGCGCCCGCAGTACCGGACCAGGCTGGCCGCGAGCTGCTCGGCGGTCTCCCGCAGCCCGCCGGTGCCACCGATCCCGACGATGCCGTCGAGCACCAGGTCGACCATGGCCGGGGGCCGGTCGACCAGCCGCCCGCCGGCGGCGCGCAGCGCCGCCACCCCCTCGGCGTGCGCCCGGCCAGGGGTCAGCAGCAGCGCCGACACGGCGACCCCGCGTCGGGCCAGCAGCGCCCCGGCGTACAGCGCGTCACCGCCGTTGTCGCCGGTGCCGACCAGCAGCAGGACCCGCGCGCCGTACACCCCGCCCCGGTCGGCGAGGAGCAGGGCGCACCGCCGGGCCAGCCCGGCCGCGGCCCGCTTCATCAGCGTCCCGGGCGGGAGGGTGGCCATCAGGCCGGCCTCCGCCGCGCGTACGTCCGCGACCCGCCACACCGGTTTCATGCCACACCGTCCCGTCTGTCACCTCGCGGGCCGGCCCGGGGGCCCGCCCGGCCGATCAGCGTTCCGCGACCACCATGGCCGAGGCGATCCCGCCGTCGTGCGACAGCGAGAGATGCCAGCGGTTGATCCCGCGCTCCACCGCGGCGGCGGCCACGGTGCCGGAGACGGTGAGCCAGGGCCGACCGTCCGGGTCCGGCACGATCTCGCAGTCGTGCCAGCTCAGGCCGGCCGGGGCACCCAGCGCCTTGGCGACCGCCTCCTTGGCGGCGAACCGGGCGGCCATCGACTCCGGGGAGCGGGGATTGCCGGAGCGGGTGTACCGCTCCGCCTCGGTGAAGAGCCGGTCGGCGAGCAGCGGCGTGCGGGCCAGCGCCCGGGCGAACCGGTCCACCAGCACGACGTCGATGCCGACCGCGACGATCACGACGCTCACCCTACCGGCGGGAAGGGCGGCAGATTAGCTGCCTGCTCGGCTGTGGGCAACGCCTGTGGAAAACCCTCGGGTACGACCACCGCCCGCCGTCCACAGGCCCTCCCGGTGACCCGTGCCGCTGCCTAGCGTCGACGTGGTGCTGACTCAAGGGGGCGCGGGTGGACGGCGAGCCGGTGCAGGTGCGGGCCGCGGTGCTGCGTGAGGTGGCGGGCGGGCTCGCCGACGAGGCGTACGCGCTGGCGCACGGACTGGTCGGCGTGCCCGGGCTGGTGGTGGCGGCGGCCGAGTGGCGGGCGGCGGCCGCGCTGACCCGGCTGGAGTCCGCGGTGCACGACTGGCACGGCGCGCTCGCCGCCCGGATGGCGGAGGCCGGCTCCGCGCTGCGCGCCGCCGCCGAAGGGTACGACGCCGCCGACGACCGCGCGGCCGGCCGGCTCGCCGGGCTGCCCCGATGACCGGGTACGCGCAGCTCTGGCGCGCCGCCCCCGGCAAGTGGGGTGCGGCCGGGGCGGCCTGGCGCGGGCTGGCCGACCCGGTGCGGCGCCGCCGCGCGGCGCTGACCGACTGCGCGGCGACCCTGCGCGCGGACTGGTCGGGCGGGGCCGCCGGGGCGGCCGACGGGCGGCTCGACGCGCTCCGGGGCGAGCTGACCGCGCTGCTGCCCGCCCTGATCGAGGCCGACCAGGTGCTGGCCGAGTTCGCCGGCCGGCTCCGGGTGGCGAAGGCCCGGCTGGCGGAGGCGGTGGCGCTCGCCGACCGCACCGGCGTGCTCGTCGACCGCCTCGGCCGGGTCAGCGCGGCTCCGCCCAGCGCGCCGACCTGGGCCGGCCCGGAGGCCGGTGTCCTGCCCGGCGCCGGGCTCCGCTCGGGTGCACCGCCGGGCGGCCGGTCCCTGCCCGGCGGGCGGACCGGGTCGGGCCCGGGCGCGATGCCGGGGCTGGGCGCCGGCGCGGACATCGGAGCGGCGGCCGGGCCGGGCGGGCGGGCCGGGCCGCTGGCGCTGGACCAGGTGGCCGCCGCGCTGCGGGACGCGCTGGCGCTGGCCGACGCGGCGGACCGGGAGGCGGCGGCCCGACTGGACGAGCTCAGCGCGGCGGCCCGCGGCGGCTGGGCCGACCCACCGCCACCGGGCCGGCCGCCGGCCGACGCCGACCCGGCGACCGTCCGGGCCTGGTGGGCGGGGCTCACCCCGGCCCAGCGACGTTGGCTGGTGCGGCACGAGCCGGGCCGGGTCGGGCGGCTCGACGGGGTGCCGGTCGCCGCCCGGGACGTGGCCAACCGGCTGCTGCTCGACGACCGGCGGGAGGCACTGCTCACCGCGCGGCGGGAGTTGCTGGGCCGGCCGGCCCCCGGCCCGGCGGAGTGGGCCGGGCTGCGCCGCCTCGACGCGGGACTGGCCGGCCTCGACGGGCTCGCCGGGCGGCTGACGACGGCGGAGCCACCCCGGTCGTACCTGCTGGGGCTGGATCCGACCGGGGACGGGCGGGCGATCGTGGCCCTCGGCAACCCGGACCGCGCCGACCGGGTGCTGACCTACGTGCCGGGGATGACCACCGACCTCGCCGACGCCCCGGCCGAGCTGGGCCGGGCCGGTCGGGTGCTGTCCCGCTGCGCCGGCCTCGCGCCGGGGCGGGAGACGGCGGCGGTGCTCTGGCTGGACTACGACGCGCCGGACTTCCTGCCGGAGGCGGCCCGGCCCAGCCAGGCCGGGGACGCCGGGCCTGCGCTGCACCGCTTCCAGGAGGGGCTGCGCGCGACCCACGAGGGCGCACCGGCCCGGCAGACGGTGCTGGGGCACAGCTACGGGTCGCTGGTGGTGGGCACCGCCGCGCGGGACCACGGTCTCGACGCGGACGCCCTGGTCTTCGTGGGCTCGCCGGGGGTCGGGGTGGACCGGGCCGAGGCGCTGCGCCTGCCGCCGGAGCGGGTCTGGGCGAGCACCGCGCCGGACGACGTGATCCGGCTGGTGGAGCCGCCCGGGCAGCTCACCGGCCGGGCGGTGCTGGCGGCGTCGCCGCTGGCCACGGCGGTGTCGCTGCTCCGCCCCGACGACCACGAGCTGTGGTTCGGCCACGACCCCAGCGACCCGGGCTTCGGCGGGCGCACCTTCCCCAGCGGCCGGTACGGCCACACCGGTTACTGGGAGGCCGGCAACCCGGCGCTGGACGGGATGGCTCGGATCGTGCTCGGCCGGTGACCGGCTCGACCCGTGCCGTCGGTGGCTGCGCCGGGCCGACGCGGGCGGCCCCGGTCGTCCGGGTCGGCCGGGCCACTGCCGAGCGGGCGGAACGACCGGACCCCGCCGGCCGTGGTCACGGCGGGCGGGGTCCGGTGGACGCTGGCGTCAGGTCACTCCACGGTGACCGACTTGGCCAGGTTGCGCGGCTGGTCCACGTCGTGCCCCCGGGCCGCGGCGATCTCGGCGGCGAGCACCTGCAGCGGCACGGTGGTGACCAGCGGGGCCAGCAGGGTCGGCGTACGCGGGACGTAGATCAGGTGGTCGGCGTAGCGGACGACCGCCTCGTCGCCCTCCTCCGCGATCACGATGGTCCGGGCGCCCCGGGCGCGGACCTCCTGGATGTTGGAGACGACCTTGTCGTGCAGCATGCCCCGGCCGACCGGCGACGGCACCACGCAGATCACCGGGGTGCCCTTGTCGATCAGCGCGATCGGGCCGTGCTTGAGCTCGCCGGCGGCGAAGCCCTCGGCGTGCATGTACGCCAACTCCTTGAGCTTGAGCGCGCCCTCCAGGGCCACCGGGTAGCCGACGTGCCGGCCGATGAAGAGCACGGTCGGCTCGGACTTCAGCTCCCGGGCCAGCTCGCGTACCGGCTCGATCCGGTCCAGCAGCTCGCGCAGCTTGCCCGGCATCTCCTGGAGCTGGGCCACCACCGCGCCCACCTCGTCGGCGAACTTGATCCCGCGCACCTGGGCCAGGTGCAGGCCGATCAGGTAGCAGGCGACGAGCTGGGTGAGGAAGGCCTTGGTGGAGGCGACGGCGATCTCCGGCCCGCCGTGGGTGTAGAGCACGGCGTCCGACTCGCGGGGGATGGTCGAGCCGTTGGTGTTGCAGATGGCCAGCACCCGGGCCTTCTGCTCCTTGGCGTGGCGCAGCGCCATCAGGGTGTCCATCGTCTCGCCGGACTGCGAGATCACCACGATCAGCGTGGACCGGTCGAGGACCGGGTCGCGGTAGCGGAACTCGCTGGCCAGTTCGACCTCGCACGGGATCCGGGTCCAGTGCTCGATGGCGTACTTGGCGACCAGACCGGAGTGGTACGCCGTGCCGCAGGCCACGATGAAGATCTTGTCGACGTCGCGCAGGTCCTGGTCGCTGAGGCGGACCTCGTCGAGGGCGATCTCACCGGTCTCGGTGAGCCGGCCCAGCAGCGTGTCGGCGATCGCCTGCGGCTGCTCCTCGATCTCCTTGAGCATGAACCAGTCGTAGCCGCCCTTCTCCGCGGCCGAGGAGTCCCAGTCGATGTGGAAGTCCTTGCCGGTGGCGGGCTGACCGGCGAAGTCGGTGATCTCGATGCTGTCGCCGGTGATCAGGACGATCTGGTCCTGGCCCAGCTCGACCGCCTCACGGGTGTGCTCGATGAACGCGGCCACGTCGCTGGCCAGGTAGTTCTCCCCGTCGCCGCGCCCCACGACCAGCGGCGAGTTGCGCCGGGCGCCGACCACCGCGCCGGGGATGCCGGCGTCGACGGCCAGCAGGGTGAAGGCGCCCTCCAGCCGCTGGCAGACGACCCGCATGGCCGAGGCCAGCAGCTGCGGGCTGTCGGCCTCGCCGGCCCCGCGCAGGTCGGCCAGCGCCGCCGACAGCAGGTGGGCGGCGCACTCGGTGTCGGTGTCGCTGGTGAACTGGACGCCGTCGGCCTCCAGCTCCGCCCGGAGCTTGGCGAAGTTCTCGATGATGCCGTTGTGGATCACGGCGACCCGGCCGTCGGGGGCCAGGTGCGGGTGGGCGTTGCGGTCGGTCGGACCGCCGTGGGTGGCCCAGCGGGTGTGCCCGATGCCGGTGGTGCCGTCCCCGATGCCGATCGGGCTGGCGGCGCAGTCGTCGGGGTTGTTGGCGGCGCGCTCGGAGAGCACCTTCTCCAGGTTGGCCAGCTTGCCGGCCTTCTTCTCGGTCAGCAGTTCGTCATCGCAGACGATCGCCACGCCGGCCGAGTCGTAGCCGCGGTACTCCAGCCGCCGCAGTCCGTCGAGCACGATGCCGAGCGCCGGGCGCGAGCCGGCGTAACCCACGATTCCACACATGGTCCGCAGCCTAACCCAGTTTCGCTCATCGCGCGTGCGCGGAAGTCGGCTAAACAATCACTGAATTTGAGCGATCGGCCGGTAACGGGCGTCCTGCGGACAACCCTGCCCGCCGTCCGCCCGGGCCACCGGGGCCGACGGGGTTGCGGGCCCGCCCCCGGTACGACAGTCTTCCGGCGGATCCGGCACGTCCTCGGGCGGCCCGTTCGTCCCGTTCCCCTCGCCCGTCTGCGGAGCAGCCATGTCCGACCCGTCCTCGCCCGAGCCCTCGCCGCCCGCACCGCAGGCCTCCGAGCCGTCGCCCGCCGCCCCGGTCGCGCCGTCGGCCCCGACGGCCGGCTCCGCCCCGGCTGACCCGACCGCCCCACCGGCCCCCTCGCCGTCCACCTGGACGCCGCCGGACCCGCTGGCCGCGCCGCAGCCCTGGACTGCGCCGGACCCGTGGGCGGCCCCGTCGACTCCCGCGCCGCCGCCGGCTCTCTCCGCCGACCCGGCCACATCTCCGGGCGCGTCAGGGCTCGACGGCTCCGCCGCCTCGGGCGCGGACGCCCGGCCGCCGGCCCCGCCGGCCGCACCCCGGCCCGCGACGCCCCCCGCCGGGCCGCACGCCGCATCGGCCGGGCCCTTCGCCGCGCCCCCCGGCGGGCCGGGCAGCTTCCCCGGCGGTCCGGCCGGACCGGGTACGCCGCCCGCCGGCTGGCCCCCGGCCGGGTACCCGTCGCCCTACCCGCCGTCCGGCTATCCGCCGCCCTACGCGTACCCCGGGTACCGGCCGGCACCCGACCCGGCCCAGGGACGTCGGGTCGTGGGCATCGTCATCGCCGTCGTCGCGGTGCTCGTCCTCGGCGTGTGCGGGTGCCTGGGCGTGGGCAGCGTGCTGGTCGGGCGGTACACCCCGACCGCCGACGATCCGTACTACGACAACCCGGACCCGTACTACGGCGACGACTACGACGAGGAGAGCGCCGCCCCGACCTGGACGCCGCCGACCCCCAGCGAGCCGGCGACGGCGGCCGCCACGCCGTCGACCGGCCGCGGCCGGTTCGTGGTGTCGTACGAGGTGACCGGCGAGGGGCGCGGCGACGTCCAGTACTACGACGCCAACGGCGAGTTCATCCGGCTCGAAGGCGTGCGGCTGCCCTGGCGGCAGCAGATCCGCACCGACGACCCGGAGCGGGTGCTGGTGATGGCCTGGAACAGCGCCGACGAGGGAAGCGTCGCCTGCTCCGCCCGGGTCGGCGACCGCCGGCCGGTGACCGACGCCGGGGAGCCGGGATACCAGGTCAGGTGCGGGGCCCACTGAGGTCGGTGCCGCGCGCCGTAGGCTGGCCGGCGTGACGACGCCAGATGTCGACCCGCTCGTGGCCCGGATGCGCCCGTTCGGCACCACCATCTTCGCCGAGATGTCCGCGCTGGCCGTCCGCACCGGCGCGGTCAACCTCGGGCAGGGCTTCCCGGACAGCGACGGCCCGCCGGAGATGCTGGCCGCGGCGGCCGAGGCGCTGCGCGGCGGGCAGAACCAGTACCCGCCGGGTCCGGGCATCCCCGCGCTGCGCCGGGCCGTCGCCGACCACCAGCGCCGTTTCCACGGACTGGAGTACGACCCGGACGGCGAGGTCGTGGTCACCGCCGGCGCCACCGAGGCGATCGCCGCCAGCATCCTCGCCCTCTGCGAGCCCGGCGACGAGGTGGTGTGCTTCGAGCCGTACTACGACTCGTACGCGGCCTCCATCGCGCTGGCCGGCGCGGTCCGGCGGCCGGTGACGCTGCGTCCCGGCGCAGCTTACGCCGATGACCGGCTGGTCGGCCGCGCCGGCCGGGACGACGGCCGGTACGCCTTCGACCCGGCGGCGCTGCGCGCCGCGTTCGGCCCGCGGACCCGGCTGGTGCTGCTGAACTCCCCGCACAATCCGACCGGGAAGGTCTTCACTCCCGACGAGCTGGCCCTGGTCGCCGAGCTCTGCCAGGAGCACGACGCGTACGCGGTCACCGACGAGGTGTACGAGCACCTGGTCTTTCCTGACGCCGCCGCACCGCACGTGCCCCTGGCCACCCTGCCCGGGATGCGGGACCGGACGCTGCGCATCTCGTCGGCGGGCAAGACCTTCTCCTGCACGGGTTGGAAGGTCGGCTGGGCGAGCGGCCCGGCTCCCCTGGTCTCGGCGGTGCTGCGGGTCAAGCAGTTCCTGACCTTCGTCAACGCGGCCCCGCTGCAACCGGCGGTCGCCGTGGCGCTGGCCCTGCCGGACGCCTACTTCATCGACTTCCAGGAGGGCATGCGCCGGCGCCGGGACCAGCTCGTCGCCGGGCTGACCGACGCGGGCTTCGACGTGCTGACGCCGGAGGGGACGTACTTCGTCACCGCCGACGTGACCGCGCTGGGCGGTCGGGACGGGGTGGAGTTCTGCCGGTCGCTGCCCGAGCGGTGCGGCGTGGTCGCGGTGCCCACCCAGGTCTTCTACGACGACCCCGAGGCGGGCCGGCGGCTGGTCCGGTTCGCCTTCTGCAAGCGCCCCGACGTGCTCACCGAGGCGGTCACCCGCCTGCGCAGACTGAAGGAGGCCCGATGACCGACGGGTACGCCGAACGGGTCCGCCGGCTCAGCGCGCTGCGCGGCTGCGACACCGTGCTCTCCGGGGCCCGGCCGCCCTCGGTCGTCGAGCAGCTCGACACGATCCGCGCCGCCGCCTCCGACGAGCTGCTGCCGGACTTCTACGGCGAGGGCGGCGCGGTCGAGGCGGTGGAGCACCGGGTGGCCGACCTGCTCGGCACCGAGGCAGCCACCTTCTTCGCCACCGGCACGATGGCCCAGCAGGTCGCCATGCGCTACGGCGCCGAGGTGACCGGGCGCAGCGCGGTCGGCCTGCACCCGCTGAGCCACCCGCTGGTGCACGAACGGGACGCGTACGCGGTGCTCGGCGGGCTGCGGGCGGTGCTCACCACGGCGGCCCCGCGCAACCCGACCGCCGAGGAGGTCGCCGCGCTCGACGAGCCGGTCGGCAGCCTGCTGCTCGAACTACCGCTGCGCGACGCCGGTTTCGTGCTGCCGAGCTGGGACGAGCTGGTGGCCGTGGTCGGGACGGCCCGGGACCGGGGCGCCCGGGTGCACCTCGACGGTGCCCGGCTCTGGGAGTCCACCGTCCACCTCGGTCGGTCCCTGGCCGAGATCGCGGCTCTCGCCGACAGCGTCTACGTCTCGTTCTACAAGTCCCTCGGCGGTCACTCCGGGGCCGTGCTGGCCGGCTCGGCCGACCTGGTCCGCTACGCGCGGGCCTGGCGGCACCGGTACGGCGGCACGGTCTTCCAGCAGTGGCCGGCGGCGCTGGCCGCCCTCGCCGGCCTGGACCGGGAGCTGCCGCGGCTGGCCGGCTACGTCGGGCACGCGAAGGTGGTGGCCGCGGCGCTGGCCGGCCTGCCCGGCGCGCGGGTGTATCCCGCGCCGCCGCACACCCACCAGTTCCGGCTGTGGCTGCCGCATCCGGCCGGCGCGCTGAACGACGCCAACCTCGCCCTCGCCGAGGAGGAGAAGGCGTGGTTCGTCGGCGGCTGGCAGGACGCCGAGGTGCCGGGGCTGGCGATGGCCGAGGTCACCGTGGCCGGGCCGGCGACGGAGCTGGACGCCGATCAGGTGGTCGAGCTGGGCGGGCGGTTCCTCCGCCGGGTCCGCACCGCCTGACGGCCGGCGGCGGGCGTCGTCGGAGATGACGATCTCGTAGGGCGGAGTTGCGCGCTGTGGTCGGCACGGTGAGCGCCAACGGCCGCGCGCAGGCCAGCGCGAGCGGCCCCTGAATCTCGGCTCCGTCCATTTTCCCCCGTTGTTCATTTCCGGTTGGCCCCGCCGAGGTGTGTGGCGCGGTCCACCCCGGCCCACCCGGCGCATCGATCGGCGGACAACCTCGGCCGACCCGACAATCGCACCGCTCACCAGCGCATATCCATTGCGTGTGGAATTCCCCTGCGAGCTACAAATGAGCTACCCCGTCATGAGTGGTTGATGTCAATACCCTGTCACATCTTCACACCTGCATCCAATGACGGCGGGTGATAGCCTGACCCGAGCCCGATTGCAACCAATTCCGCATAGGGGAGAACATGCGCTACACACGGCTCGGCGGCGACGGTCCGCAAATACGAGCCATCGGCCTCGGCTGCATGGGGATGTCCTGGGGATACGACGAGGACGGGCGCGACGACGACCATTCCGTCGCGGTCATCCACCGGGCGATCGAGCTGGGCTGCAATTTTCTCGACACGGCGGACCTGTACGGCCCGTTCACCAACGAACGCCTGGTCGGCCGGGCGCTGCGCGGGCGCCGTGACCAGGTCGTGCTGGCGACCAAGGGCGGCCTGCTGACCGACGACAGCCGGGCGGTGCACCGCAACGGACGCCCCGAGCACCTGCGAGCGGCGTGCGAGGCGAGCCTGCTCAGACTGGGTGTGGACCATGTCGACCTCTACCAGTTGCACCGCGTCGACCCGGCCGTTCCGATCGAGGAGAGCTGGGGGACGCTGTCCGAGCTGGTGACCGAGGGCAAGGCCCGGATGATCGGGTTGTCCGAGGTGGCGGTCGACGAGATACGGCGGGCCGAGGAGATCCACCCGGTCGCCAGCGTCCAGTCCGAGCTGTCCCTGTGGACGCGTGAGCCGCTGGATTCGGTCCTGCCGTACTGCACAGAAAAACAGATTACATTTGTGCCGTTCGCGCCGCTCGGCCGCGGTTTCCTCACCGGTCGTTTCGCCGGCACCGCCGACCTGCCGGTCCGGGACGGCCGACGCAACCTGCCACGTTTCCAACCGGATACAATTTCCGCAAATCAAGAAATCGCCCGGCGAATTGTTCGTATCAGTTCCGAAATGGGTTCGACACCTGCCCAAGTGGCGCTCGCCTGGCTACTGGCGCTCGCCGACAACGTGGTTCCCATTCCGGGCACGAAGACGCTCAGTCATCTGGAAGACAACATGGCCGCGGATTCGATCACCCTGACCGAGGAGGCGCGTTCGGCACTCGACGCCCTCCCCGAGCCCGTGGGCTCCAGGTACTGAGCCGGCACACATTCCGCGACGCAATTCGAGCGACGGTTGCCGCCCACATCTCGGGCGGCAACCGTCGCTCGGTATCGACGGCCGACCGGCTGTGCCGGCCGGCCGGAGACGCGAAGAGACGGTCAGGCGGTCGGGCTGGCGGCGCGTACGTGCTCGGCGATCCGCTCGGCGACCGAACGGGCGGTCGCCTCGGTGGCGGCCTCCACCATCACCCGCACCAGCGGCTCGGTGCCGGACGGGCGCAGCAGCACCCGGCCGGTCTCGCCCAGCTCGGCCTCGGCGCGCTCCACCTCGGCCCGTACCTCGGGGGCGCTGGCGCCGACGGTGCGGTCACCGACCGGCACGTTGATCAGCACCTGCGGCAGCTTCGTCACCACCGAGGCCAGCTCGGCCAGCGACTTGCCGGTGGCGGCGAGCCGCGACATCAGGTGCAGCCCGGTGAGCACGCCGTCGCCCGTGGTGGCGTACGCCGGCATGACGATGTGACCGCTCTGCTCGCCGCCGAGGGCGAGGCCGGAGGCGCGCAGCTCCTCCAGGACGTACCGGTCGCCGACCTTGGTCTCGACCAGCCCGATGCCCGCCGCGGACATCGCCAGGCGCAGGCCGAGGTTGCTCATCACGGTCGCGACCAGGGTGTCCTGGGCGAGCGTGCCGGCCTCCCGCATGGCGAGGGCGAGAATCGCCATCACCTGGTCGCCGTCGACCTCGTCACCGTCGGCGGTCACCGCGACGCACCGGTCGGCGTCGCCGTCGTGCGCGATGCCCAGGTGGGCGCCGTGCTCGACGACGGCGGCGCGCAGCCCGTCGATGTGGTTGGAACCGCAGTCGTCGTTGATGTTGAGCCCGTCCGGCTCGGCGTGGATGGCGATCACCTCGGCGCCCGCCTCCCGGTACGCCACCGGCGCCACCTCGGCGGCGGCGCCGTTGGCGCAGTCGACCACCACCTTGATCCCGTCCAGCCGGTGCGGCACCGTGCCGACCAGGTGCTGCACGTAGTGGTCGGCGCCGTCGAGCAGGTCGTGCACCCGGCCGACGCCGGCGCCGATCGGCCGGTCCCAGGCGGTGGTGGCATTCGCCTCGACGGCCGCCTCGATCCGCATCTCGATCTCGTCCGGCAGCTTGTGCCCGCCGGCGGCGAAGAGCTTGATCCCGTTGTCCGGCATCGGGTTGTGCGAGGCGGAGAGCATCACGCCGAGGTCGGCCTTGGCCTCGGCGGTGAGGAAGGCGACCGCCGGGGTCGGCAGCACGCCGACCCGGACCACGTTGGCCCCGGCGCTGGTGAGCCCGGCGACCACGGCCGCCTCCAGCATCTCGCCGCTGGCCCGGGTGTCCCGGCCGACCACGGCGAGCGGGGGATGCGTCTTGTCCGACTCGGCCAGCGTGTGCGCGGCGGCCACCGCCACCGCCAGCGCCAACTCGGGGGTGAGATCCGCGTTCGCCCGCCCGCGTACGCCGTCCGTGCCGAACAACCGGCCCATACCCGCCAACCTCCGATGAAAGGGTCCCAGGGGAAACGGCGGACGGCCGGGCCACCTCCCGTGTGGGGAGGTGATCCCGGCCGTCCGTCAGAAGTACAACGTGTCGCTGATGATCAGCGCTTCGAGTACTGAGGAGCCTTACGGGCCTTCTTGAGGCCGTACTTCTTGCTCTCCTTGACCCGGGCGTCCCGGGTCAGGAAGCCGGCCTTCTTCAGGGCCGGGCGGTCGTCCGGCTCGTTGACGATCAACGCCCGGGCGATGGCCAGCCGCAGCGCACCGGCCTGGCCGGTGGTGCCGCCGCCACGCAGGTTGGCGATGACGTCGAACGCCTCGGGCTTCTCGGCGGTGACCAGCGGGTCCTTGATGAGCTGCTGGTGCACCTTGCTCGGGAAGTAGGCCTCGAGGTCCCGGCCGTTGCAGGTGATCTTGCCGCTGCCGGGGACGATGCGCACCCGGACGATGGCCTCCTTGCGCCGACCCACGGTCTGGATGGGGCGGTCACCACGAGGCGCGCGGGCGATGGGCGCCGGCGCCTCGGTGGCCTCGGGGGCGACCTCGGTCTCGGTGATGTCGGTCATGCTGTTTCCTTCGCCCGCGCTCACTGCGCGATCTGCTTGATCTCGAACGGCACCGGCTGCTGAGCGCCGTGCGGGTGCTCGGCACCGGCGTAGACCTTCAGCTTCTTGATGAGCTGACGGCCGAGCTTGTTGTGCGGGAGCATGCCCTTCACGGCCAGCTCGATGGCCCGCTCGGGACGCTTGGTCAGCAGCTCGTCGTAGCCGACCTGCTTGAGACCACCCGGGTAACCGGAGTGGCGGTAGGCGATCTTGGTCTGACGCTTGTTGCCGGTCAACGCAACCTTGCCCGCGTTCACGATGACGACGAAGTCGCCCGTGTCGACGTGCGGCGCGAAAGTCGGCTTGTGCTTGCCGCGCAGCAGCGTGGCGGCGTGGGTGGCCAGGCGGCCCAGCACGACATCAGAGGCGTCGATAACGTGCCACTGACGCTCGATCTCACCCGGCTTCGGGCTGTACGTACGCACAGGTCTACCTTGTCTCGTCGTCGGTCTGGGGTCGCGCGCCGAGGTGACCAGGCGCGCACGAACGACCAAGCGTACCTGATGCGGCACGCCTCTGGATGTCGTACAACAGCAGGCAACGATACCCGGCGCCCCGTCGGCAGGTCAAAACGGGGGGTCACCCAGCGTGGCATGCGACGTGACGATGGTACAGGTCACACCCCGGCCAGCCGGCGCGGGCCCGGGCGCAGGTACACCGCCCAGGTCAGGGCGAAGCAGAGCGCGTACCAGCCGATGAAGGCCAGGTACGCCGCGTCGGCGTTGCCGGAGGTCAGGAACGACTGCCGGAAGGCGATGTTGACCAGCACCCCACCGGACGCGCCGACCGCCCCGGCGATGCCGATCAGTGACCCGGAAAGCCGGCGGGCCCGCCGCTCGGCCGCCTCGGGGTCGCCGGTCAGCTCCCCCTCGGCCGCCGCCTTGGCGCGGAAGATCGCCGGGATCATCTTGTACGTCGATCCGTTGCCGATCCCGGAGAAGACGAAGAGCGCCAGGAACCCGGTGAGGTAGAGCGGGAACGACTGCTCCCGGGCCGCGTACAGCACCAGCCCGGCGCCCAGGGCCATCGCCACGAAGTTCCAGAAGGTGACCCGGGCCCCGCCGAGCCGGTCGGCCAACTGGCCGCCGAGCGGCCGGATCAGCGACCCGATCAGCGGGCCGAGGAAGGTCAGCCAGGCGGCGTCGACCGGGGTCGGGAAGCGCTCGGCGAACTGGAGCTGGAGCACCTGCCCGAAGGCGAAGCCGAAGCCGATGAAGGAGCCGAAGGTGCCGATGTAGAGCAACGACATCACCCAGGTGTGCGGTTGGCGGGCCGCCTCGCGCAGCGCGCCCGGCTCGTTGTGGGCGTTGGGGAGGTTGTCCAGCCAGCGCGCCGAGGCCAGCGCGGCCAGCACGATCAGCGGCAGGTAGACCGCCGGCACCAGCCGGGGGTACGCCGCCCCCGCGGTGGCCAGCACGGCGAGCCCGACCAGCTGCACCGCCGGTACGCCGAGGTTGCCCCCACCGGCGTTGAGCCCCAGCGCGCGGCCCTTGAGCCGGTCCGGGAAGAAGAGGTTGATGTTCGCCATCGAGGAGGCGAAGTTGCCCCCGCCGACCCCGGTGAGGCAGGCCAGCACCATCAGCGTGGTGTACGACACCCCCGGCTCCAGCAGCACCGTCATCGGCACCGCCGGCACCAGCAGCAACAGGGCGCTGACGATGGTCCAGTTCCGGCCGCCGAAGCGGGCCACCGCCAGCGTGTAGGGCAGCCGCAGCACCGCGCCCAGCGCGGCCGGCACGGCGGTGAGGAGGAACTTGCCCGCCGGGTCGATGCCGTACGCGGGCCCGAGGAAGAGCACGGTGACCGACCAGAGGCTCCACACGGAGAACCCGACGTGCTCGGCGAAGATCGACACCCACAGGTTGCGGCGGGCGATCGGCGCCCCGGTCGTCCCCCAGAACGTCGGGTCCTCGGGGCGCCAGTCGTCGATCCGGTGCCGGCGCCCGGCGGCGGCCGTGGGGTCGGCGGGGGCTGTTGTCGTGGGGGCGAGCGTGCTCACGGCGGCTCCTCCTGGTCGATGTGACGTCCAGAAGGTTAGGAACGGCCGGTTACCCGGCCGTGCCTGTCGCGGGTCGTTCCGGAAACGGAGATCGCACGTCGGCCGCCGGGCGGTGGTGAGGCGGTCAGAGCTGCTGGAGGATGCGCAGCGCCCGTCCCACCCGCTGCATGGTCTCGGTGTCGGCGACGTCGACGCACTCGGTGAACCACTTCTTCATCGGCGAGGAGAGCCGGTCGGGCATCACCACGTACCCGCCCATCGGCACGGCGAGCGGAGAGTCCCGCAGCAGCGCCGTCTCGACCACCTCGGCCACCATGACGATCGGCACGTCGGTGGAGTTGTAGACGTCGGTGCTGATCACCAGCCCGAGCCGTTCCCGGGCGCCCTCGATCCGCCAGATCTCGCCCCTACGCAGCACGCGGGCGTCCGCCGAAGAGCGCGTCGTCGACCATGCCGACCTCCCGGGCGTCGGCGAGCGCGGCGGCCTCCAGGTCGAGCCCCGCCCGGCCGACCGCGGCGGCGTGCGCGGTGAAGACCTCGCGCAGCGCCTTCTCCCGGGCCGCCTGGTCCATCCACGCGGAGAGCGACAACCCCTCGCGCTTGGCGAACCGGCGTGCCTCCTCGATCGTCTCGTCGGAGAACGACAGAGTCACCTTGGCAGTCATGCCACAGAGACTACCCTCTGGTATGACCACCAGTCATCCCACTCCCCGCCCACCACCGAACCGGTCAAATCACCCCCATCACCCGTCCCCCGCACTCCCCACCCACTGGCGCACTTTCCGAGAAAGAGTGGCTATTCCGCCTCGACTAGCCACTCTTTCTCGGAAAGCGCGCGGACCTCGGGGGACGCGAGTGCGGGGAGTTGGGGGTGGGGGTCAGGTGGGCGGGCGGGTGCCGCCGAGGACGGCGAAGCGCCACGCCTTGAAGAAGCAGTCCACGTCGACCAGCCCGGCCTCGGCGAGCCAGCGGCACTGCGCGTCCACCGGCGCCGGCCGGTCGTGCCGCATCCGCTCCCGGGCGGCGGCCAGCTCCGCGTCGTCGGACCCGAGCGTGCTGGCCTGGGCCACCCAGATCTCGTCGTAGCGACGGTCCAGGGCGGGGGTGGGGCCGGCCACCTGTTCGGCGTTGACGAACACCCCGCCGGGCGTCAGCGCCTCGGCGGCGCGCCGGTAGAGGGCGCGCTTGCCGTCGTCGTCGAGGTGGTGGACGGCCAGGGCGGTAACCACCGCGTCGTACCGGCCGGCGGGGAGCGGGTCGGCCAGGTCGGCGACCACCGTCCGGTGCGGCACGCCCCGGGCGGCCAGCGCGTCGGCGGCCACCGCCAGCATCCGCGGGGCGCCGTCGAGCAGGGTCACCCGGACCCCGGGCAGCGCCGCGGTGAGCAGCAGCGAGAGCAGCCCGGTGCCCGCGCCCAGGTCCAGCACCTCGGGGGTACGCCCCGCGGCCAGCGCGGCCCGCAGCGGCACGGCCGCCACCTCCACCGCCGTGCCGTAGAAGTCGTCGAAGCGCGGCACCAGGCGGCGTCTGGCCTGGTCGTAGCTGCCGGCCACCGCGTCGAACGCCGCCGTCACGCTCATCGTCGCCTCCCGCATTTCAGGACAGATATCCCATATTCTAGGCCCACCGACCGGCCGGCTGCCCGCGTGCGGTGTGAGGCGCTCTTGACAGGACCGAAACAGACGGGACCCGGACCGGAAACCGCCCCCCGGCACGCTTCACTGGCATGACAGACCGTGCCCGCTCCGCGACCCGATCGGGGGGCGACCCCCGACAGGCGGAGACGCACTGCCCGTACTGCGCCCTGCAGTGCGGGATGGTCCTGCGCGAGACCGGCGACCGGGTGGAGGTGCTTCCCCGCCAGTTCCCCACCAACCGGGGCGGGCTGTGCCAGAAGGGCTGGACCGCCGCCGAGCTGCTGGACCACCGGGACCGGCTGACCACCCCCCTGGTACGCGACCCGGCCACCGGCGAGCTGCGCCCGGCGACCTGGGCGGCCGCGCTCGACCGGATCGCCGCCGGCATCCGCGCCGTCCAGGCCGGACACGGCCGCGACGCGGTCGCGGTCTTCGGCGGCGGCGGGCTCACCAACGAGAAGGCGTACGCGCTCGGCAAGTTCGCCCGGGTGGCGCTGCGTACCCGGCACATCGACTACAACGGCCGGTGGTGCATGTCCTCGGCCGCCGCGGCCGGGATCCGCGCCTTCGGCGTCGACCGGGGGCTGCCCTTCCCGCTGGCCGACCTCGGCCGGGCCGAGACCCTGCTGCTGGTCGGCGCCAACCCGGCGGAGACCATGCCGCCGCTGATGCGCCACCTGGCCGACCAGCGGGACCGCGGCGGACGCCTGATCGTCGTCGACCCCCGGGTCACCGCCACCGCCCGGCAGGCCGACCTGCACCTGCAACCGCTGCCCGGCACCGACCTCGCGGTGGCCAACGCGCTGCTGCACATCGCGCTCACCGAGGGCCTCATCGACAAGGACTACGTCGCCGCCCGGACCACCGGCTTCGACGAGGTACGTCGCACGGTCGCCGGCTACTGGCCGGCGGAGGTGGAACGGCTCTCCGGAGTGCCGGTGGCCGACCTGGAGGCGACCGCCCGCGCGCTGGGCACCGCCGGCAGCGCGATCATCCTCACCGCCCGGGGCGCGGAACAGCACGCCAAGGGGGTCGACACCGTCAGCGCCTTCGTCAACCTGGCGCTCGCCCTCGGCCTGCCCGGCCGCCCCGGCTCCGGCTACGGCTGCCTGACCGGCCAGGGCAACGGCCAGGGCGGCCGGGAACACGGGCAGAAGGCCGACCAGCTGCCCGGGTACCGGAAGATCGACGACCCGGCGGCCCGGGAACACGTGGCGGGCGTGTGGGGGGTCGACCCCGAGGACCTGCCCGGGCCGGGCGTGCCGGCATACCAGCTGCTCGACTCGCTCGGCACTCCCGGCGGCCCCCGGGCGATGCTGGTCTTCGGCTCCAACCCGGTGGTCTCCGCGCCCCGGGCCGCCCGGATCGAGTCCCGGCTGCGCGGGCTCGACCTGCTGGTGGTGGCCGACTTCCTGCTCTCCGAGACGGCCGCCCTCGCCGACGTGGTGCTGCCCGTCGCGCAGTGGGCCGAGGAGGACGGCACGATGACCAACCTGGAGGGTCGGGTGCTGCGCCGCCGGGCGCTGCGCGAGCCGCCGCCCGGGGTCCGGAGCGACCTGGCGGTCCTCGCCGAGCTGGCCGACCGGCTTGACGCCCCGGCGTCCTTCCCGACCGACCCGGCCGAGGTCTTCACCGAGCTGCGCCGGGCCTCGGCCGGCGGCGTCGCCGACTACGCCGGGGTGAGCTGGGAGCGGATCGAGGCCGACGAGGGGGTCTTCTGGCCCTGCCCCGACCCCGCCGGGCCGGACACGCCCCGGCTCTTCGCCGACTCCTTCGCCACCCCGGACGGCCGGGCCCGGTTCCAGCCGGTGACCCACCGGCCCGCCGCCGAGCCGGTCTGCGCCGACTATCCACTGCACTTCACCACCGGTCGGGTGCTCGCCCAGTACCAGTCCGGCACTCAGACCCGGCGGGTCGCCGCGCTGCGCCGGGCCGCTCCCGGCGGCTTCGTCGAGCTGCACCCCGACCTCGCCGACCGGCTCGGGGTGACCGAGGGCGACGAGGTGCGGGTCGCCTCCCGGCGGGGCGAACTGCGCGCGCCGGCTCGGCTCACCCCGACGATCCGGCCGGACACCGTCTTCGCGCCGTTCCACTGGGGCGGCGCGGCCCGGGCCAACTCCGTGACCAACGACGCGACGGACCCGGTCTCCGGGATGCCCGAATTCAAGATCTGCGCCGTACGGGTGGAGAAAGCATGAACGTGGTCATCGTGGGATACGGCATGGCCGGGTCCCGCCTCGCCGCCGAACTGCATGCCCGGGACGGGGACCGGAAGGTCACCGTGCTCGGGGCGGAGCCGCACCGAGCGTACAACCGGATCATGCTCTCCACCCTGCTGGCGGGAAAGGTCGCCGAGCCGGACGTGGAGCTGGCCGAGGTGGCCGGGCAGGGCGTCGACGTGCGTACCGGGGTGCAGGTGACCGGGATCGACCGGGACGCCCGCGTGGTCCACACCGACGACGGCGACCGGATCCCGTACGACCACCTGGTGCTCGCCACCGGCAGCCGGGCCATCGTGCCGCCGCTGCCCGGCCTGGACCCGGCCGACCTGCCGGAGCGGGTGGTCCCGTTCCGCACGCTGGACGACTGCCGGCGGATCCTCGCCGCCGCCGAGAGCGCCCGCAGCGCCCTGGTGCTCGGCGGCGGGCTGCTCGGGCTGGAGGCGGCGCGCGGGCTCGCCGCCCGGGGGCTCGACGTCGGCGTGGTGCACCCGGTGCCGTACCTGATGGAACGCCAGCTCGACCCGACCGGGGCGGCCGTGCTGGCCGGCACCCTCGCCGGCCTCGGGGTGACCACCCACCTGGCCGTCGCGGCCACCGGCGTGGCGGCGGACGCCGACGGGGTACGCCTCGACCTGGCCGACGGCCGGTCGCTCTCGGCCGACCTGCTGGTGATCTCCTGCGGGGTACGCCCCGACACCGCGCTGGCCGCCGCGGCCGGGCTGGCCGTGGAGCGGGGTGTGGTGGTCGACGACCAGCTGCGCACCGGCGACCCCTGCATCTCGGCGATCGGCGACTGCGCCCAGCACGACGGCACGCTGACCGGGCTGGTCGCGCCGGCCTGGGCGCAGGCCCGCGTGCTGGCCCAGGCGCTCACCGGCGAGGACCCGGCCGCCCGTTACCGGCCCCGGCCGGTGGTGACCCGGCTCAAGGCGGCCGGCATCGACCTCGCCGCGATGGGCGACCCCGCCGGTGGCCCGGGCGAGGAGCTGACCTTCGCCGACCCGGCCCGGGGCACGTACGCCCGGCTGCGCATCCACGAGGAGCGGCTGACCGCCGCGATCCTGCTCGGCGACAACCCGTCGGTCGGCACGGTGGTGCAGCTCTTCGACCGGGGCGCGCCGGTGCCGGCCGACCGGCGGGCGCTGCTGCTGGGCCGCGCGCTGGGCGGGACCGCGGCCGCGCCGGCGGAGTCCCCGGCGCTGATGCCGGACGCGGCCACCGTCTGCCAGTGCAACGACGTGCGCAAGGGCGCGCTGGTCGCCTGCTGGCGGGCCGGGGCCCGGACGGTGGACGAGGTGGTGGCGACCACCCGGGCCGCCACCGGCTGCGGCGGCTGCCGGGACGCGGTCGCCGGCATCGTCGACTGGCTCTCCGAGGCGGACTCGGTGGGGGCGACCCGATGACCCGACGGAAAGCGATCGAGGGACCTGACGTGACGGACCCCGAGGAGGTGACGCGATGACCGGCGGACGATTGGTCGTCGTCGGCAACGGCATGGTCGGACAACGGTTCGTCGAGGCGCTGCGCGCCCGCGACCACGACCGGCGGTGGCGGGTGACGGTGCTCGCCGAGGAACACCGGGCGGCGTACGACCGGGTGCGGCTCTCGGCGTTCTTCGACGGGGTGGGTGCCGACGAGCTGAACCTGCACACCCCCGACGACGGGGTCGACCTGCGCCTCGGCGAGGCCGTCACCGGCGTCGACCGGGAACGCCGGGTGGTGACCACCGCGGCCGGCGAACACCCGTACGACGCGCTGGTGCTGGCCACCGGGTCGTACCCGTTCGTGCCGCCGGTGGACGGCACGGCGCTGCCCGGGGTCTTCGTCTACCGCACCCTGGACGACCTGGAGGCGATCCGGGCGCACGCCCGGGGTCGGCGCACCGGCGCGGTGATCGGCGGCGGCCTGCTCGGCCTGGAGGCGGCCAACGCCCTGCGCCTGCTCGGCCTGGCCACCCACGTGGTCGAGTTCGCGCCCCGGCTGATGCCGGTGCAGGTCGACGAGGCGGGTGGCGCGATGCTGCGCCGCTACGTCGAGGAGCTGGGGGCGGTCACCACCCACCTCGGGGTGGCGACCACCGCGCTGCGCCCCGGCCCGGACGGCGTCGTGGCCGGGCTGGAGCTCTCCGACGGCAGCACGATCGACGCGGAACTGGTCGTGGTGGCCGCCGGCATCCGCCCCCGCGACGAGCTGGCCCGGGCCGCCGGGCTGCCGCTGGGCCCGCGCGGCGGGGTGCTGGTCGACGCGACCTGCCGCAGCGACGACGAGCGGATCTGGGCGGTGGGCGAGTGCGCGGCGGTCGACGGCACCTGCCACGGCCTGGTCGCCCCCGGGTACGCGATGGCCGAGGTCGTCGCCGACCGGTTGCTCGGCGGGTCGGCGACCTTCCCCGGGGCGGACACCGCCACCAAGCTCAAGCTGCTCGGCGTGGACGTGGCCTCGTTCGGCGACGCGCACGGCACGACGCCGGGCTGCCTGGACGTGACCTTCACCGACCCGGCTACCCGGTCGTACGCGAAGCTGGTCCTCTCCGACGACGCGCAGACGCTGCTCGGCGGCGTGCTGGTCGGGGACGCGAGCGCCTACCCCACGCTACGGGCCAGCGTCGGCGGGCCGCTGCCCGCTCCCCCGCTGGCGCTGCTGGCCCCGGCCGGCGGGGCGGGCGCCGGGGCCGGGGCGCTGCCCGGCGCGGCGCAGGTCTGCTCCTGCAACGCGGTGACCCGCGACGACATCGACACCGCGATCGCCGGCGGCGCGACCGACGTGCCGGCGCTGAAGGCGTGCACGCGGGCCGGCACCAGCTGCGGATCGTGTGTGCCGATGCTGAAGCAACTGCTCGACGCGGCCGGGGTGAAGCAGTCCACCGCGCTCTGCGAGCACTTCGACGCCAGCCGGCAGGAACTCTTCGACATCGTCCGGGTACGCGGCATCCGGACCTTCTCCGGGCTCATCGCCGAGCACGGGCGGGGGCGCGGCTGCGACATCTGCAAGCCGGTGGTGGCCTCGATCCTGGCCTCGCTCGGCACCGGGCACGTGCTCGACGGCGAGCAGGCCTCGTTGCAGGACACCAACGACCACTTCCTGGCCAACCTGCAACGCGACGGCAGCTACTCGGTGGTGCCCCGGATTCCCGGCGGGGAGATCACCCCGGAGAAGCTGATCGTGATCGGTGAGGTGGCCCGCGACTTCCGGCTCTACACGAAGATCACCGGCGGGCAGCGGATCGACCTGTTCGGCGCCCGGGTCGAGCAACTGCCGCAGATCTGGCGCCGGCTGGTCGACGCGGGCTTCGAGTCCGGCCACGCGTACGGCAAGGCGCTGCGGACGGTGAAGTCCTGCGTCGGCGAGACCTGGTGCCGGTACGGGGTGCAGGACTCGGTCGGCCTGGCCATCGCGCTGGAGCTGCGCTACCGGGGCCTGCGCGCCCCCCACAAGATCAAGTCGGCGGTCTCCGGCTGCGCCCGGGAGTGCGCCGAGGCCCGCAGCAAGGACTTCGGCATCATCGCCACCGACACCGGCTGGAACCTCTACGTCGGCGGCAACGGTGGCTTCCGGCCCCGGCACGCCGACCTCTTCGCCACCGACCTGTCCACGGAAGCGCTGGTTCAGCTGATCGACAGGTTTTTGATGTATTACATCCGCACCGCCGACCGGCTGCAACGCACCGCCGCCTGGATCGAGGCGATGGACGGCGGCCTCGACCACCTGCGCTCGGTGATCGTGGACGACTCGCTCGGGCTCTGCGCCGAACTCGACGCGGCGATGGCCCGGCACGTGGCGGCCTACTCCGACGAGTGGCGCGACGTCCTGGACGACCCGGAGCGGCTGCGCCGCTTCACCTCCTTCGTCAACGCGCCGGACGTGCCCGACCCGTCGATCAGCTTCGCCGTCGAGCGCGGGCAACCGGTGCCCGCGCGCGGCGCACCACCCACCCCGGCGGCCGAGCGCCGCCGCCAGCCGGTCGCCCTCGGCCTTCCGGAGGTACGTCGATGAGCCCGACGAGCACCGTGGACGGAGGCCGGGCGATGAGCCTGACGAGCACCCTGGACTGGACGGTCGTCTGCCCCGTCGACCGGTTGGATCCCGACCGGGGCGTCGCCGCGCTGGTCGACGGCGTACAGGTGGCGCTCTTCTCCACCGGCGGCGAACTCTTCGCGGTCGACAACCTCGACCCGGTCGGCGGCGCGTACGTGATGTCCCGGGGCATCGTGGGCAGCCGCGGCGGGGTGCCGACCCTCGCCTCCCCGCTGCACAAGCAGGTGTACGACCTGCGTACCGGACGCTGCCTGGACCTGCCCGGCGTGACGCTGCCCGTGCACCGGGTCCGCTGCCGGGACGGGCTGGTCGAGGTGCGGCTGCGACAGGAGGAGTGATGCGGGAGGAACTGGCCGGCTTCACCATCGGGGTCACCGCCGACCGGCGGCGCGACGAACTGGCCGCGCTGCTGCAACGCCGCGGCGCCCGGGTGGTGCTCGCCCCGGCCCTGCGGATCGTGCCGCTGGCCGACGACAGCGACCTGCGCGAGGCCACCCGCGCCTGCCTGGACCGGCCGCCGGACATCCTGATGGCGAACACCGGCATCGGGATGCGCGGCTGGCTGGAGGCGGCCGAGGGCTGGGGGCTCGCCGAGCCGCTGCGCTCGGTGCTGTCCCGGTCGTACGTGGTGGCCCGGGGGCCGAAGGCGCGCGGCGCGATCCGGGCCGCCGGGCTGCACGACGAGTGGTCGCCGGAGTCGGAGAGCTGCGACGAGGTGATCGACCACCTGCGGGCACGTGGGGTGGCCGGTCAGGTCATCGCGATGCAGCTGCACGGCGACCGGCAGCCGGAGTGCACCGAGGCGCTGGAGGCGGCCGGGGCCACCGTGATCGAGGTGCCGGTCTACCGCTGGGCGCCGCCCACCGACCCGGCCCCGCTGCACCGGCTGATCGACCTGGTCGCCGGCCGGCTGGTCGACGCCGTCACCTTCACCTCCGCGCCGGCGGCGGAGGCGCTGCTGCGGGCGGCCGGCGACCGGTCCGAGACGGTGCTGGAGGCGCTGCGCTCAGACGTGCTCGCCAGCTGCGTCGGCGCGGTCACCGCGGAGCCGCTGGTGCGCCGGGGAGTGCCGGTCAGCGCGCCCGCCCGGGCCCGCCTCGGGGCGCTGGTCCGGCAGATCGTCGACGAGCTGCCCCGCCGTACGGTGACCGTCAAGGCCGCCGGGCACCTGCTGACCCTGCGCGGGCACGCGGCCGTGGTCGACGGGGAGCTGCGGCCGCTCGCGCCCGCTCCGATGGCGGTGCTCCGGGCGCTCGCCGCGTCGCCCGGCCGGGTGCTGTCCCGCACCGCGCTGCTGCGGACCCTGCCCCGGGGCGCGGACGAGCACGCGGTGGAGATGGCGGTGGCCCGGCTGCGGGTCGGGCTGCAGGCCCCCAGCGTGGTGCAGACCGTGGTCAAGCGGGGCTACCGCCTCCGGGTCGAGTAGACCCGGAGGCGGTTCAGCCCACCGGGGCGTAGCCCCGACCGTGCTCGGACTCCAGCCGCAGCATGGCGTGCTCGACCACGGTCACCAGCACCTGCTTCACCGAGTCCCGCCGCCGGGCGTCGCACATCACCAGCGGCACGTCCGGCGAGATGGCCAGCGCCTCGCGGACCTCCTCCGGCTCGTACTGCGGCGCGTCGTCGAACCGGTTCAGCGCCACCACGTACGGCAGGTTCCGGTTCTCGAAGTAGTCCAGCGGCGCGAAGGCGTCCGTGATCCGGCGGGTGTCCACCAGCACGGCGGCGCCCACCGCCCCCCGGATGATCTCGTCCCACATGAACCAGAACCGGGTCTGCCCGGGAGTGCCGAACAGGTACAGGATCAGATCCTGCGCCATGGTGATCCGGCCGAAGTCCATGGCGACCGTGGTGGTCTCCTTGCCGGGCACCTTCGACGGGTCGTCGATGCCCACGCCGGCCGCCGTCATCAGCGCCTCGGTGGTCAGCGGCGTGATCTCGGAGATGGCGCCGACCATTGTCGTCTTGCCCACGCCGAAGCCACCCGCGACCACGATCTTCGCGGAGATGATCTCCCGGCTGCGGCGCGCCCCGGCGGGGTCATAGTTCGCGAAGTCCACTTAGCACCCTTCCCAGCAGGTTCATCCGCTCCTCGTAGCCCTCGGCCGGAGCGGCAGTGTGTAGCGTCAGCAGGCCCTCGGCCACCATGTCGGCGACCAGCACCCGGGTGACGCCCAGCGGCATCCGGGTGTACGCGGCGATTTCCGCCAGCGACTGTGCCCGGCCCTCGCAGACCGTGGCGATGCGGTACTTGTCGTGCCCGGCGAAGCGCGCTTCCGCACTCTGGGTGAGGCTGGCCGACAGCACCGCCTCCAGGGCGATGTCCCGGCTCGGCTCGGTACGGCCCCGGGTGACCGCGTACGGCCGCACCAACGCCCCGCGTGGGTCCCGCCGGGGTTCCATCCGCCATCACCTCCCTCCGCCCGGAGCGCACCGGCACCGGATCGCCTGTCCCTCGCCGGGCGCGAGCGCGCCCGGCGTCGTACCGCCGCCTACGACCGCACGGCGTCGCGGGGCAGCGGCACCAGCGCGGCGCCCACCCGCTCGACGAGCAGCGCCATCTCGTAGCCGACCTGCCCGACGTCGCAGCTGCGCGCCGCGAGCACGGCCATCGACGACCCGTCACTGATCGACATCAGGAACAGGTAGCCGCTGTCCATCTCGATCACCGTCTGGAGCACACCGCCCGCGCTGAACATCCGGGCGGCCCCCTCGGTCAGGCTCACCACGCCGGAGGTGATCGCGGCGAGTTGGTCCGCCCGGTCCCCCGGTAGGTCCCGCGACGAGGCGAGCAGCAGCCCGTCCGCGGACACCGCCACCACGTGGGCGATACCCGCCACGCTGTCGGCGAAGTTGGTGAGCAGCCAACCCATGTCCTGCATGGCAGCTGGCCTGTTCATCGGCGCGTCTCCTTGGTCGAGGTGCTGTTCTGGTCCGTACCGGCCGAACGGCCGCGCTGCACCCCGCGGTGGTAGGCGGAGAGCAGGCCGCGGACCTCGTCGGGGGTGCGGCGGCTACGGTCCCGCCCGTCCTTCGGCTCGATGCCGCCGGGGACGAGTTGGGCCTGGGGCACCCGCTTCGGCAGGCCGGAGCGGGTGGTGCCGCCGGTGGCCGGCTCGGCGGCCCGGGTGGCCCGGGACCAGCCTTCGTCGGCCGCCGTCCGCCAGGCGTCCGACTCCGCGGGTGGCGGGGTGGCGGGCTCCGTGGGCGGCGGGGCGGTGGGGGTCGCCGGCGGCGCGGACGGCGCCGCCTGCGGGACGTACGACGGGGGCGGCGACGCGACCGGCGGCTGCCCGGCGGCCGAGCCGACGGACTCGGTGCCGGCGGCGGGCGACCCCACGGACGGGGCGCCGGCCGCGTTCGGGGCGCTCGGCACCCGGGTCGGCAGCGGCGGTCGGCCGGGCTTCGCGGCGGAGGCGTCGGCCCGCGGCTCGTCGAAGTTGGGCCGGGTGAAGATCGCGGTGGCGTCGTCCCCGTGGGACCGGAACCAGACCGCCTCCATCTCGCGGAAGATCGGCGAGTCGGCCGGCCGGGTCGGGCGGGCCACCACCGGCACGGCCGGGGCCGGCGGGCTGTACGGCATCGCCGGGATCTCCGCCGCGACCGGGGTCGCCGGGGCGGACGGTGCCGCCGGTGCCGCCCCGAACGGCGTGAACGGCGGGGGCGCCGGGGTGAACGGTTCCGCCGGTGCCGACGGCACGCCGGCGACCGGCCCGAGGGGCAGCGCCGGGGCGGCGTCGGCGGCCGGGGTCCGCTTCGGCAGCCTCGGCCGCGGGTCGACCAGGGGCTGGGCCCCCGTCGGGTAGCCGGCTCCGTACGCCGGCTCGGCCGGGGCGGCCGAGAACGGCAGCGCGGAGGTGGGCGCCGCGGAGGCCGGCACGGCGGACGTCGGCACGGCCGAGGCGGGCACGGCGGAGGTGGGCGCGGACGGCGGGACCTGGCCGCCGAGCGTCACCGCCGGGGCGGTGTGCCGCGCGTCGACCGGCGGCTGCCAGGGCGCCGGAGCCGGCGGGGCGGCCCGCCACTGGTCGGTCAACGTCGCCGCGCCGGTACGCCCGCTGGTCAGCGAATCGCCGAGGCCGGCCGGGGTGAGCGGCGGCTGCTCGACCGCCAGCGGCTGGCGCGAGCGGGGCAGCGACTGGTCCCGGCCCCGGTGGGCGGGCAGCACCACGGTCGAGGTGGGGAGCGTCACCTGGGCGACAGTGCCGCCCTCGACGTTGCGCCGAAGCTCGACCCGGATGCCGTACCGGGAGGCGAGTCGGCTCACCACGGCCAGACCCATCAACCGGAACGCGGCCACGTCCACGCTCGGCGGCGCGGCCAGCCGGCGGTTGAGCGAGTCGAGCTGCTCGTCGGTGAGGCCCAGACCCCGGTCCTCGATCTGGATCAGCACGTAGTCGCGGATCCGGCGGCCGTCGGCGACCACGGTGGTGGTCGGCGGCGAGAAGCGGGTGGCGTTGTCGAGCAGTTCGGCGACCAGGCGGACCACGTCGTTGACGGCGTGCGCGGAGACCGAGATGTCGGTGTCGACGGTGCCGAACTCGATGCGGTTGTAGAGCTCGACCTCGGACTGGGCGGCCCGCAGGACGTCGACCAGCAGCGCGTCGTCGCGGCGGGGCACCGCGGAGTCGGCGCCGGCCAGGACGAGCAGGTTCTCGTCGTTGCGGCGCATCCGGGTGGCCAGGTGGTCGAGCTCGAAGAGCTGGGCGAGGCGCTTCGGGTCCTCCTCGCTGCGCTCGATCGCGTCCAGCTCGCCGATCATCCGGTCGACCAGCGTCTGACTGCGCCGGGCCAGGTTGAGGAACATCGCCGAGACGCTGGTACGCAGGGCGGCCTGTTCGGCGGCGACCCGGACCGCCTCGCGGTGCACGACGTTGAAGGCCAGCGCCACCTGGCCGACCTCGTCGCGGTTGCGCAGCCGGATCGGGTCGCGGACCTGGCGCACGATCTCGTCCACGCCGCCCTCGCCGACGCTGCCCATGTTCTGCAGCCGCCGCACGGCGTCCGGCAGGTCGTGGTTGGCCACCGACAGGGCGCCCTCGCGCAGTCGCCGCAGCGAATGGTTGAGCGAGCGGGCCAGCACCACGGCGAGCGAGACGGCGATGATCAGGGTGAGCAGCACCAGCGCAGACTCGATGACGGCCTGCCGGATGACATCACTGCGGGCCTGCTCGGCCCGGTCGAGCAGGCGGTCCTGAAGCTGGATCTCGGCCCACCGCATCAGGTCGTTGACCGAGCCGATCGAGGCGCTCGCGTCGGCCGCGCCGACCAGTGGCTGCTGCCCCACCGAGCGGGTGATGTCGGCGGCCACCCGGTCGGCGAGGCCGACCGCGTCGCCGGAGACGGTGCCCTCGACGAGGGCCCGCTGGTCCGGGTCGGCGGCCAGGGAGAAGGCGACCAGCGCCTCCTGCTGGCCGGTCAGCGTGGTGACGAAGGCGGAGAACTGCTCCTCGTCGATCCGGCCGGCGCTCAGCGCGGTGTAGGCGACCGCCTCCTCCTCGGCGACGGCCGCCTTGGCGCGGCTGAACGCGGCCACCGCGCGGCGGGCGTCGGCGAGGCTCTCCTGACCGGGGAGCTGGGCCAGGGCGTCGCCGTACGAGACGAGGTCGGTCAGGACGATGCCGTAGCGCAGGGTGGCCTCGGCCACCGGCATCTGCCGACGGTCGAGCACCTCCTGGCGGGTGCCGTTGAGCGTCTCCAGGTGATCGTCGATGACCTTGAGCCGGTCGCGGACGGCCGCCGGGACCTCGCCGATCCTGCCGCGCTCGGCGCGGTACTCCGTGATCCGCTGGTCGGTGGCGCGGACCCGCAGGTTGTAGTCGTCGGCCTTCTGCTGCGGGGTGGCCAGGTAGCCGGCCGCCGCCATCCGCTCCTTGTGCAGATCCTGGGTGAGCGCGGAGACGTCGACGGAGAGCGCGGTCAGCGACCGGATCCGGGTGGCGTCGTACGCGCCCTCACCGGTGGAGATGAGTCGGATAGTTGCCAGAGCAATGACGGCGGCGACCGGAACCACCAGAATGAGGGCGAGCTTGGAGCGGATCCGCGCGTCCCTCAGTCGGGGCAGCCGCCGCCCCCGGTCGCGCGGGGCGGCGTCGCCGATTTCGGGCAGGGTCGTCGGTCCGGTGCTCACGACATCGCCTCCGTCGTATCTTCCACGCCTGACCCGCCGACCCGTGCCTGGTGCAGCGGAGAGCGCCACGCGCGGCACGGCCGCGATTTCATCAGAGAAGATCGCGTTTGGGAAGCCGCAGTGCGGCAGGAAACGGTCAACCGGCGGCCTCGTCGCCCTTTGGCCTCATTGTCGCCCACGCTCTGAACAGGCATTCTCACTCCAGAGTGGCCGATCGCCTCGCCGAAGTGAGCGTCGGTAAATATCTGATTACCCCAACATGTGGGAAAGCCGTCCCGAAACCACATCGGGCCCCCGCGCTTGACCGCGGAGCCCGGCATTGGCAAGGTTTTGCAGGCTTCGCGCACACCGTACGGCAGACAATCCCGTATCTCCACTGAGGACGGACTAGCGGCGGTGACCGGGCAGCGCCCGCGCCGCACCTGGAGGACTGAGTTGAGCCCCATCCGCTCCGCGACCATCGTGGCGCTCGCATCGGCCGTACTGGCCACCACGCTCACCGGCTGTTCGTTCGGGGCGGGGCAGGAGGACACCAGCCCCATCGTCATCGCCGCGGACCTCGAACTCTCCGGCGCGGCGGCCCCGGTCGGCAAGGCGTACCAGCGCGCGCTGGAACTGAAGATCGAGCAGCTGAACAGGTCCGGCGCCCTGGGCAGCCGAAAGATCCGGCTCCAGGTGAAGGACAACCGTTCCGACGCCAGTGAGTCACTGCGGAACATCACCGACTTCAGCGGCGATTCCAAGGTGAGCGGGATCATCATGGGCGGTTGCAACGAATGCGCCGTCGGCGCCGTCCTCACCATCAACGAGAAGAAGATCCCCACCATCGCGCTCGCCCCGTCCAGCGCGATCTCCACCCCGGTCGCCGAGCGGCGGTACGTCTTCAAACTGGCCCCCAACGCCGCCGACAGCGCCGCGGCGCTCACCACGGAACTGCGCCGAAAGGGCATCCGTAAGGTCGCCGTGCTGCACAGCGACGACGACTACGGCCGGGAGGGCCTGACCGCACTGCGCGGCGAGTTCGACAAGGCCAAGATCCGGCTGGTCCGCAACGAGGCGGTGCGCACCACCGACACCGACGTCAGCCAGCCGGTCCGCCTGCTCACCTCCGGCGAGGCGCAGGCGCTGCTGCTCTGGACCCCGCCGGAGCAGGCCTCCCTCGCCGCGACCACCGCGCAGGAGGCGGGCTTCTCCGGGTCGCTCTTCCTCGACGCGGCCGCCGCCGGCGACCTCTTCCTCGGCAACGCCGCCCGGTCCACCGAGCGGGCCACCCTGATCTTCACCCAGACCATGGTGATCGACGACGTCATCGCCACCACCCCGGCCAAGGCCGCCCGGCGGCAGTGGTTCCAGGACTACACCGCCCGGTTCGGCGGCTACAACGGCTTCTCGTCCTTCGCCGCCGACGCGGTCCAGCTGATCGCCGACGCCGCGCTGCGGGCCGGCGGCCCGGCCGACCAGGTCAACCGGGACGGCATCCGGGACGTGCTGGAGACGTCCCAGATGGACGGGCTGTCCGGGCCGATCCGGATGACGCCGGACAACCACTCCGGGCTGATGCCCCAGGCGTTGACGACGCTGGTCGCCCGGGGTGGGCGCTGGCGGCTGGCGGGCTGAGGGGCGGTGTGGCCCACCGGTCCCCGGCTCCGGGCGGTCAGGCTTGAGCCCTGCGCCGGGGACGGTGGGCCACACCTCGGGCGATCTCGCAACTCCAACGGTTGACGTCGTGGTCAACGGTCGACGCGGGTCAGCGGGCGCTGGTGGTGGCCCGTACCCAGGGCAGGGCGAGGCGCTCGACCAGGGAGAGGGCGGCGTAGAGCAGGATGCTCATCGCCGCGATGAGCACGATCGCCGCCCAGGCGGTGGCGGTGTCCCCGATGCCGTTGTACTGCAGGATCTGGTAGCCGAGGCCCGGCTTGTCGGAGTAGAACTCGCCGATCACCGCGCCGATGGCGGCCAGCGGCATCGCCACCTTCAGCCCGACGAAGATCTGCGGCAGCGCGGCCGGGAAGCGCACCTTGCGGAACGCCTGCCACCACGAGGCGTTCAGCGACCGGGCCAGCTCGGCCAGGTCCGCCGGGGTGGTGGTGAGCCCGGTCGCGGTGGAGAGCACGATCGGGAAGAAGCAGAGCAGGAAGACCATGGTCAGGATCGGCTTCTCGCCCCAGCCGACCGAGACCACCAGCAGCGGCCCGAGGGCGATCTTCGGGACCGCGTTGACCGCCACCAGCAGCGGCGCGAACATCCGCTCGGCCCGCCGGGAGGCGGCCAGCGCCATCCCGATCAGCACCCCGGCGGCGGCGGAGAGCACGAAGCCCACCAGCGTCATCAGCGTGGTGATCCCCAGCGCCGGCAGCAGCACGTCGGCGGCCGCGGTCAGCGCCGCCCAGACGTCCTGCGGTGGCGGCAGGGACGCCGGATGGACCAGCTTCAGCCCCGAGGTGACCAGCCACCAGACGGTCACCGCGATCACCAGGCCGAGCAGCGGCAGGCCGACCGTCGCCGGGCGTACCCCCGGGCGCCGCGATGCCGCGGCGGCCGGTGGCGTGGTCGGGGTCGCCACCCCGGGCGCGTCGGCCGCGGCGCCCGTGTCGCGCTCCGCCTCCCCCGCTCCGGAGCGGGTACGGATCTGCGTCACGTGTCCCATCCTCTCCTGCCGGCCGGGGGCCGGCACGGGCACGGGGGTGCGGTCACCGGTCGCTGTCCCGGTGACCGCACCCCCGTGGCACGGTCGGTGTCGATCAGGCCTTCGGCGTCAGGCTGAAGTCGATGATCTGGTCCGGGGTGATGTTCTGCTTGAGCGCGCCGGCGCCCTGGAGCAGCGCGATGCTCTTGGCGACCCGCTCGTTGTCCAGGGTGCCGATGGCGGTGCCGGAGTTGCTGGACCGGACGTACCCGGCCATCAGCTGGAGCTCGGCGGCGGCCGCGGCCGGATTGGTCGCCGGGACGTTCTTCTTCAGCAGCTCGGCGGCCTCCTGCGGGTTGCCCAGGGCGTACTCCAGGCCCTTGAGCAGTGCGGCGGTGAACCGCTTGACCATCTCCGGCTTCTCCTTGGCCAGCTTGGTCGAGGTGATCAGGGCGTTGCCGTAGAGGTCCTGCATGACCTCGCTGTACGGCAGGACGACCGGCTTCTTCTTGGTCACCGCCTCGACGGTGGGCTGGCCGACCACGAACTGGCCGATGCCGTCGACCGTGCCGGAGGCCAGGGTGCCCATCAGGGTCTGTGCCTCACCGTTGACCCAGGTCACCTTGCTGGCGTCGACGCCGGCGAGGCGGGCGTACGTCGGGAAGAGCTGGCGGACCACGGAGGTGGGGGTGTCGGCGAGCTTCTTGCCCTCCAGGTCCTTCGGCGTGGCGATGTTCTTGCCCTCGACGGTGACCACGGCGGCCATGGTGCGCTGCTGGATGGCCGCCACCGCCACGAAGTCCTTGGCGGCGCCGTTGCCGAGCTGGAGCAGGCCACCGGTCAGGTCGATCGGGCCGAAGTCGGCCTGACCGCCGACGACGGTCTGGATGACCGAGCCGGTGCCCTGGCCCGGCTTGATCTCCACGTCGAAGCCGGCCTCCTTGAAGAAGCCCTTCTCCTTCGCCACCCAGGCGTACGAGTCACGGCCGAAGTTGCCGAAGGAGGTCAGGTAGGTCACCTTCTCCAACGCCTTGCCGTCACCGCCCTTGGCGTCGGAGTCGTCCGAGCCGCTGCTGCACGCGGAGACCAGGGCGAGGGCGGTGGCCAGGGCGGCCGCGGCGACCGTACGGGTCAGCCTTCTCATCAGTGCACCATGTCCTTTCCGACCGGGTCATGCCACCCGGAGGGGTTGTCGGTCCGGCGGTTTCGGCGTGAAGGGGGGAGCCGACGCCACCGTCGTGAAGGGACTCTTCGCGGGCACAGCGTACGAGAGACCCACCGTCACGACACCAGTCGCACCGGGTTGCGGAACGGAAACAACTGAGCGTCCACCCCGGACTGTTGGCAAGTGCCACACGCCCGATAGCCTTTGTCGGATTCCTGACCGCCCACTCAGGGGAGGCCCGCCGGACATGATCCGACTCGCCGAGGTGTCGCGTACCTTCGACGGCCGCTCCGGCCGGGTCGAGGCGCTGCGCGGCATCGACCTGACGGTCGCCGAGGGCGAGTTCGTCGCGGTGCTGGGCCGCTCCGGCTGCGGAAAGTCCACCCTGCTGCGCATGGTCGCCGGGCTGCTGCCGGTGACCAGCGGCGAGATCACCGTGGGCGGCACGGCGGTCACCCGGCCCCGCCAGGACATCGCGATGCTCTTCCAGCGCCCCGCCCTGCTCCCCTGGCGCACGGTGCTGGACAACGTCCTGCTGCCGGTGGAGATCTTCGGCTGGAGCCGGGCGAAGCACCGCGACCGGGCCCGCCAGCTGCTGGAGATGGCCGGCCTCGGCGGCTTCGAGAAGCGGCTGCCGCACGAGCTCTCCGGCGGCATGCAGCAGCGGGTGTCGCTCTGCCGGTCGCTGATCGGCGAGCCGCGGGTGATGCTGATGGACGAGCCCTTCTCCGCCCTGGACGCGCTCACCCGCGAGGAACTCTCCGGCGAACTGCAACGCGTGCACATGGAGACCGGAGCCACCGTCGCCTTCGTCACCCACTCCATCGACGAGGCGGTGCTGCTGGCCGACCGGGTGGTCGTGCTCAGCCCCCGCCCGGGGCGGATCCGCAGGATCGTCGAGGTGACCATCCCCCGACCGCGCACCCTCGGCCGCAACGCCCACCTGGCCGACGTCGCCCGGGTCAGCGCCGAACTGCACGAACTGCTGATGGAACGCGAGACGCCGGCCGTGGCGGAGGGCCGATGAGCATGCGGGTGGCCGTCTTCGTCGAGCCGCACCGCGGTGCCAGCTACGACGACCAGCTCCGGTTCGCCCGGCTGGTGGAAGCGGGCGGCTTCGACGGGTTCCTGCGGGCCGACCACTACCAGGCGATGGGCGACGAGCCGGGGTTGCCCGGTCCGACCGACGCCTGGCTGACCCTCGCCGCGCTGGCCCGGGAGACCACCCGGATCCGGCTCGGGACGCTGGTCACCTCGGCCACCTTCCGGCTGCCCGGGCCGCTGGCCGTGATGGTGGCCCAGGTGGACCAGATGAGCGGCGGCCGGGTCGAGCTGGGGATCGGCGCCGGCTGGTACGAGCGTGAGCACACCTCGTACGGCATCCCGTTCCCGGCCGTGGGTGAGCGCTTCGACCGGCTGGCCGAACAGCTGGAGATCATCACCGGGCTGTGGCGGACCCCGGTCGGCGACACCTACACCCACCTCGGCGACCACTACCGGCTGGTGGACGCGCCCGCGCTGCCCAAGCCCGTGCAACGGCCCGGTCCGCCGGTGATCGTCGGCGGGCGCGGCCCGAAGCGCACCCCCGAACTGGCCGCCCGGTACGCCGACGAGTTCAACATGCCCTTCACGTCGGTGGAGGAGACCGCCGGCGCGTACGAGCGGGTCCGCGAGGCGTGCGACCGGACCGGGCGTGCCGAGTCGGGGCGGGCCCCGCTGGTGCTCTCCGCCGGCGTGGTGGTGGCGATCGGGCGGACCGACGCCGAGGCCCGCCGCCGGGCGGAGCCGCTGCACGTCAAGAGCGCCCTGCCGCCGGAGGACCCGGTGGTCGGCTCCCCCGCGCAACTCGTCGACCGGCTCGGCGAGTTCGCCGCGATCGGCGCCACCCGGGTCCACCTGCGCCTGATCGAACTCGACGACCTCGACCACCTGGAGCTCATCGCCGCCGAGGTGCTCCCCCAACTGAACGGAACGCGATGACCGACGTGGTCGACGGTACGGAACTCGGCCCGGTGGGCCAGGAGATCGTCTTCGAGAACGAGCGGGTACGGGTGTGGCACATCCGCCTGGAGCCGGGTGAGCGGCAGCCGCTGCACCGGCACGACCACCCGTACCTGGTGGTGGCCGTCCAGGGGGCGAAGAACGTGGTGCAGACGATCGACGGCACCCGGATCGACGCCGACGAGCCCACCGGCGGGGTGGTCTACCGGGATCCGGGCGCGGTCCACATGCTCACCAACGTCGGCGACACCACGTATCTGGCCCGTCTCGTCGAGTTGAAGTAACCCCAGGCAGCCGCCCCGCCGCGCCACAGTGGCGATCGGGGGCACCGGGCCGTAACGTGCGCGACATGGCCTTTCGGACGTGGGGCAAGCTGCTGTTCACCGCATTCGGGGTGAGCGTGCTGGCCGGAGCCGGTCAGCTCGGCATCGCGTACGGGTTCGGGATCGTACGACTCAACGGCGCGTTCACGGATGTGAACCGGTGGCCGGCCCAGCTCGCCTGGGTCGGCTGGTTCGCCGTGACCGCCGCCGTGGTCGGCGCCGTGGTCACCGTCCGGCTCGCCCGCCGCGTCGGGCTGTCGGACGGCACCGGCGCACAACTCGCCGTCTCCGGCGCGGCCGCACTCGGCGCGACCGTCGTCGCCCCGCTCTGCATGCAACCCGCCCGGGCCGCGGAGCTGAGCACCGTCGACCCGGTCTGGGCGGTCGGGATCTGCGCGGTCGTCGGCGCGGTGGTCGGCGCGGGCGCCGCCTCGGCCGTGCTGCTCCGGCCGCCGCTGGGCTGGAACGTCGCCCTGCTGACCGGCGCGGTCTGGCTGATCGCGCTGGTCTCCGTCGCGCCGGCACTGCTGTCCACCGGGGTGCTGCGCTCCGTACGCCTCGGCGTGCTGGAGCCCTCCTGGTTGGACGCGGACGCGGCGCAGCGGCTGGCCATGCTGACCCTCCCCGCGGTGGCACTGCTGGCCGGCGCGGCGACCGGTGCGCTGGCCCGCTGGCGCGGGCACGTCCCGCTGGTCAGCGGGGCGGCCGGGGTGGCCGGCCCGGTGCTGCTCGCCTTCGCCTACCTGACCGCCGGCCCCGGCGACTCCGCCGACCGCTACCAGCTCGCCCCGTACTACGGCGCGGTGATCGCCGTCGCGGCCGGCGCCCTGGGCTCGGCCGCCGCCACGCTGCTGCGCTGGCCGCTCTTCCCGGCGACCGCCGCCGGGAACGCCGCCGGGAACGCCGCCGGAGCCGACGACGCCATCGAGCCGACCGACATCCTGCGCCCGCTGCCCGACAGCCCGGCCCTGAGCAGCGCCGCCGGCGACGGTTCAGCCACCGCGGACCTGGCCGGCGCCGCCGGCACGGGCACCCTGCCGACGTCCGGCACGCCGACCGGCGCCGACCGGGCCGCGACCCGGGCGACCGGGCCGACCCCGGCGCACTGGGACTGGCCGGTCACCCCCGGCACCCCGACCCCGTCCGGTACGCGCCCGGACAGCGGTTTCGCCCTCGACGCCCCGGCCGGTGACCCGGCGTCGGCGACCTGGCCGGAGCCGACCGGCCGGATACCGGACGAGCCGCCGTACGGCGACCTGCCGACAGGCCCGAGCCGCGCGCCACAGGCCGACGCCGCCGGCGCGGTGGGTGCCCCGCAGCCCCGGAACCGTCGCGGTACGCCGGAGTCCCGGTGGACGGCCGGCCCGACCGCGCCGACCGACGAGCGCGCGTCCCTCGCCGGTCACCGGGTGGAGCCGACGGCGTGGGACGCCGCGGCGGACCGGGAGGCGCCGGCGGAGCGGGCCGGCGGGGTCGACGTCGGGGACGGAGCCGACTGGGACGGTACGGCCAGCCGGATCCCGCCGGCGGTGTCCACCGGGGAGCCGGTGGTGGGCAGTTCATCCGCGCCGGCCCCGTCCGACGGGTTGCGAACGGTCGACCCGATCCAGGTGCCACCGACAGCCGACCCGGCCCAGGTCGCACCGGCTGCCGTTCCGTCCGACGGGCCGCGTGCGGCCGATCCGGTCCAGGTTGCTCGGGCCGCCGGTCCGGCCGACGCGCCGGCAGCGGACGCCGAGGTCACACCGCAGGTCGCGGTCGGGTCTGTGGCGGTCCCACAGGTAGCGGACCGGGCCGAGCAGCCGAACCGCGCCAAGGAGACGGCAGCCACCACTCACCGCACCGCGACCGAGCAGCCGCTCGACACCGAGCAGACGGCAGTGACCACCGACCGCACCGAGCCGGCCGAGCCCACCACCGTCACCCCTCGGCCCCGACCGAAGCGGACCCGCAAGGCCCGCTCCGCCGGGTCGGGGGAGCCGGTCGCCACCAACGCCAGCGGCGCCGGATCGGACGACCCGGTGGCGGCCACCTCCACCACGACCAGCGACGCCGGATCGGACCGCCCGGTGGCGGCCACCCTCGCCACCACCGGCGACGCGGCGCCGGCCACCGACGCGGGTCCCCCGGCTGCCGCCACCGGCTCCGCCGTTCCTGCCGCTGCCGCCGGCTCGGCCGCTGCGGTCACCGACCGGAAGGGCTCGGCGAAGCGGGCGGTCCACCCCGCGCCGGACCCGACAGCCGCCCCCGAGCCGGCCGACTCCCCCGCTCCGGCCCCCACCGCCCGTTCCGGTGCGGACACCGCCCCGGCCGACGACCCCGAGCGCGCGCTCGACCGGCCCAGGCTCGACCGCCCCGGGCTCGATCGGGCACTCGACCGGAACCGCCTCGACGAGCCGGAACTCGACCCAGCCCGGCTCGTCGAAGCCGGCCGTGGCACCACCGGACCCGGCCCGGCCACGCCCGACCCGGCACGGTTCGACCCGGCAGGACTCGACTCGGCCCACTCCGAGTACCCCTCGGCCGGGTCCGCCAGGGACGACCTCCGCGACGCGCCGGTTCCCCGGTCCAGCGCGCGGCCGTCGGGCGCGGACCGCAACCCGGCGCGCCACGACCCGCCCACCACCGGTGCCACTCCCGCGACCGCAGACCCGGCGCCCCGCCCCCGGCACCAACTGCCCGACCTGAACAGCGCGGCGAGCTGGAACGCCTTCACCGCTCCCCGTCCCGCGCCGGCGCCGCCCCGCGCCGCCCTGCCCTTCCCGGACCACGGCCCGGAGGAGGAACCGAAGCCGGTCACCTTCCGCTGGGACGCGGACGACTCCCGGCCCGAGACCCCCCGTACGGCGAGCCGGTCGATCGACCTGCCCGCCGCCGAGGTGCCCGGTGCCGACCCTCGCGGGGCCGAGCCGCCGTCGGAGGTCGAGCCGGAGCCGGCGACCGACCGGTCCCGACCGAAGCGGAGCCTGTTCCGCCGCAACAAGGCGCGCGGCGCCGAGCCGCCGGCCGAGAGCCCGGAGGCGGAGCCGCTCGCCGCGCAGGACGAGGAGTACGTCGACTGGGTGGCCGGCCTGAGCCGCCCGCTGGCCGACAACGAGCCGGAGACGGAGAGCGGCCGCCGCTCGCTGCGGTCCAGCGGCCGGCACCACCGGGACTGAGGAGGCGCAACGGTCCGGCGACGGGGTCCACCGTCGCCGGACCGGCGTGGTTCAAGGGTCAGGCCATCGGCAGGTACACCCGGCCGCCGGAGGAGAGGAACTCCGCGGACTTGTCCTGCATGCCGCGCGCGGCGTAGTCCTTCAGCTCCTGGGTGATCTTCATGGAGCAGAACTTCGGCCCGCACATCGAGCAGAAGTGCGCGGTCTTCGCCGGCTCGGCCGGCAGCGTCGCGTCGTGGTACGACCGGGCGGTCTCCGGGTCCAGCGACAGGTTGAACTGATCCTCCCAGCGGAACTCGAACCGGGCCTTGGACAGCGCGTCGTCCCAGGCCTGCGCGCCGGGGTGGCCCTTGGCCAGGTCGGCCGCGTGCGCCGCGATCTTGTACGCGATCACGCCCGCCTTCACGTCGTCCCGGTCCGGCAGCCCGAGGTGCTCCTTCGGGGTGACGTAGCAGAGCATCGCGGTGCCGAACATGCCGATCATCGCCGCGCCGATGGCCGAGGTGATGTGGTCGTACGCGGGGGCGATGTCCGTGGTCAGCGGGCCGAGCGTGTAGAACGGCGCCTCGTGGCACCACTCCTGCTGGAGGTCCACGTTCTCCTTGATCTTGTGCATCGGGACGTGGCCCGGGCCCTCGATCATGACCTGCACGTCGTACTCCCAGGCGATCTTCGTCAGCTCGCCGAGGGTCCGCAGCTCGGCGAACTGGGCCTCGTCGTTGGCGTCCGCGATCGACCCGGGCCGCAGCCCGTCGCCGAGGGAGAACGTCACGTCGTACCGCGCCAGGATCTCGCACAGCTCCCGGAAGTTGGTGTAGAGGAAGTTCTCCTCGTGGTGCGCCAGGCACCAGGCCGCCATGATCGACCCGCCCCGGGAGACGATCCCGGTCACCCGGTCCACGGCCAGCGGCACGTACGGCAGCAGCACCCCGGCGTGCACGGTCATGTAGTCGACGCCCTGCTCGGCCTGCTCGACGACGGTCTCCCGGAACACCTCCCAGCTCAGCTGCACCGGGTCGCCGCCGACCTTCTCCAGCGCCTGGTAGATCGGCACGGTCCCGATCGGCACCGGCGAGTTGCGCACGATGGCCTCGCGGGTCTCGTGGATCCGCTTCCCGGTGGACAGGTCCATCACGGTGTCGGCGCCCCACCGGGTCGCCCAGGTCAGCTTCTCCACCTCCTCCGCGACCGACGAGGTGACCGCGGAGGTGCCGATGTTGGCGTTCACCTTCACCAGGAACGCCTTGCCGATGATCGCCGGCTCGCACTCCGGGTGGTTGACGTTGAGCGGCAGCACCGCGCGGCCGGCGGCGATCTCGTCCCGGACGAACTCCGGCGCCATCCCCTCCCGGATCGCCACGAACTCCATCTCGGGCGTGACGACCCCGGCGCGGGCGTACGCGAGCTGGGTGGGCCGCTTCCCGTCCGCCCCGGCCAACGGCGTGCCGGCACCCCGGACCGGGGCCACGTCACCGCGCTCGGCGATCCACCCCCCGCGCAGCGGCGGCAGCCCCACCTCCGGATCGGAGCCCGGGCCGGAGGTGTCGTAGCGGCGCAGCGGCGGGTTGTCCCCGGTCAGCTCCACCTCGGCGAACGGCACCCGGACGTCCGGCCGCGACCCCTCGACGTAGACCTTGCGACGTGCCTGCATGACAGCCTCCCTGATGGTCAACAGGACCAGCCGAAGTGGTCCAGCGGGCCGCGTCCCGCGCCCAGTTCCCAGTCCCGCGCGCCGGTCAGCGCACGGGTGACGTACTCCTTGGCGGCGGCGACCGCGACCGGCACCGGGTCGCCCGCCGCCAGCCGGACGGCGATCGCCGCCGAGAACGAGCAGCCGGTGCCGTGGGTGTGCCGGGTGCGCACCCGGGGCGCACGCAGCAGGATGGTCGTCCCGCCGCCGCACAGCACGTCGACCGACTCGCCGCCGGCGTCCACGTCACCGCCGGTCACCACCACGTGCGCCGGGCCACCGGCGGCGATCGCCTCGGCGGCGACCGCCATCTCCTCCACCGTGGTCACCGGGCGTCCGGTGAGGGCGGCGGCCTCCGCGCAGTTCGGCGTCGCCACCTCCGCGTACGGCAGCAGCCGCTCGACCGCCTCCACCACGCCGAGCGAATGTCCACTGGTGGCGACCAGCACCGGGTCGACGACCAGGTACGGCAGCCGGCCCGCCTTCGCCGCCTCGGCCACGGCGTCGGCGACCGCCGGGGTGCCGAGCATCCCGGTCTTCACCGCCCGGACCCGGAAATCGCCGAGCACGCTGTCGAGCTGCTCGGTGACCGTTCGCGGGGGCAACGGCAGCACGGCGTCGACGCCCCGGGTGTTCTGCGCGGTGACGGCCGTGATCACGCTGGTCCCGTACGCGCCGAGAGCGGCGAAGACCTTGAGATCGGCCTGGATGCCGGCGCCGGCGCCGGAGTCCGAGCCGGCGATGGTGAGGACGGTCGTCGGCGTCACTGGTTCTCTCCTGGGGTCGCTGTTGGACGCCGCCTGTCCCAGTTCGTCGAGGTCGGCGTGAAGGGCTGCGGCCGACCGTGCGGGATCCTCGTTGTCGCTGTGAGGGGCTGCGGCCGACCGTGCCCACTCCGGGCGGTCGGGCTCGATCCCTGCGTGGGCACGGTCGGCCGCAGCCCCGGGTCGGAGACCTCCGCGCGGGCGTGCCGGCTTCGCGGCACCGGGGCGAGCGCGAGCGCCGCTGATGTGGTGGCGGCGCTGGCTGCTCCGAAGGCCCCGGTCAGGGTGGTGGCTGCCTGGGTGGGGTCTTCGGCTCGCATGATGGCGCCGAGCACGGCCACGCCGACGGCTCCCGCCTCGACGCATGCGTGCACCTGGTCGGGGGTGTCGATGCCGCCGAGGGCGAGGATCGGTACGGGGCTGGCCTGGATCAGCTCGGCGAGCCCGGCTGCCTGCAGGGGTGGGCCGTATCCCGGTTTGGTTCTGCTGGGGAAGACGGGTGAGAGGGTGGCGTAGTCCTCTGTGGTGAGTCGGGCCAGTTCGGCGCGGTCGTGGCAGGAACGGCCCACCAGGCCGAGGGCCGGTGGCGGGTAGGGGCCGGCCGACGGCAGGTGGACGGCGTCGCCGTCCAGGGGATCGGGGCCGGCGACGAGCAGGGTGCCGTTGGCCTCGGCGAGGAGTGGACGCAGCGCGGCGGCGAGGGCGGCGCGTTCGGCGCGGGGCAGGTCCTTCTCGCGCAGCACCACCCAGCGCACTCCCCCGGCCACCGCCGCCGCGACCACCTCCGGCAACGGCCGCCGGGCCTGCCACCGGTCGGTGAGCAGCACCAGGCCGGAGGGCACCACCGGACGGGCGGGTCCGGTCGCGGCGAGCCGCCCCGAGCCGGCTCGACGCGGGTCCGTGCGCGTCCCGGCGGGGCGTGGACCACGCACTCCGCCCGCCTCGGGCGGCCCGTCGACCACCTGCCGCGTCGCGCTCACAGGTCGGGCCTTCCCTCGTCGGGGGTGGAGGCGAGGGCGTGGAAGCGGCGGGCGATCCGCCCGGCGCCGTACGCGAGCCGGCCCGCCTCCACCGCGTACCGCATGGCGGTGGCCATCGCCACCGGGTCGGCGGCCCGGGTGACCGCGCTGGCCAGCAGCACCGCGTCGCAGCCCAGCTCCATGGCGAGTGCCGCGTCGGAGGCGGTGCCGATGCCGGCGTCGAGGATCACCGGCACGGCCACGCTCTGCCGGATCAGCCGGATGTGGTGCGGGTTGGTCACGCCCAGCCCGGAGCCGATCGGCGCGCCGGCCGGCATCACCGCGGCGCAGCCCACGTCGGCCAGCCGGCGGGCCAGGATCGGGTCGTCGGAGGTGTACGGCAGCACGGTGAACCCGTCGGCGACCAGTTCCTCGGCGGCGCGCAGCAGCTCCACCCCGTCGGGCAGCAGCGTCCGCTCGTCGCCGATCACCTCCAGCTTCACCCAGTCGGTGTCGAACGCCTCCCGGGCCAGGTGGGCCACCTTCACCGCCTCGCCGGCGGTGTAGCAGCCGGCGGTGTTCGGCAGCAGCCGCACCCCGCACCGGTCCAGCACGTCGAGCAGCCCGCCGGCCGCCGCGGGGGTGGTGTCCACCCGGCGCAGGGCCACGGTGACCAGCTCGGTGCCGGAGGCCCGGACGGCCTGCTCCAGCACGTGCAGGTTGGCCGCGCCGCCGGTGCCGAGGATGAGCCGCGAGGAGAGGGTGACGGTGCCGATGGTGAGCGTCACGCCGCTCACCCGCCCTGGGCGGCGCTGAGCACCTCGACCCGGTCGCCGTCGCGCAGCACGGTCGCCGGCCAGCCGGTGCGGGGCACCACCTCACCGTTCACCGCCACCGCGAGGCCACGCCGCTGCTCGGTGACCGCGCGGACCAGGTCCGCCACGGTCGACCCGCCGGGCAGGTCCCGGCCGGCACCGTTGACGATCAGTTGCACGTCTCCTCCTCGGGGGTGGGTGCGATCCGGTCCCGGCCGGCGGCTCGGGCGGCGGCGCCGGCGGTGAACCGGTCCGGCGCGAAGGGGGCGAGCAGCGGGTCCGCCGCGCCGGTGACCACCAGCTCGGCGATCAGGTCGGCGGTGACCGGGGTGAGCAGGATGCCGTGCCGGTGGTGGCCGGTGGCGACCAGCACACCGGGCCGGCCGGGCAGCGGCCCCAGGATCGGCGCGTTGTCCGGCGTACCGGGGCGCAGCCCGGCGGCGGCCTCCACCAGGTCGTACTCGGCGAGGTCGGGCACCAGGTCGACGGCGGCGCGGAGCAGCCGCAGCACCGCCCCGGCGGTCACCTCGGTGTCGGCGCGCTCCTCGACGGTCGCCCCGAGGACCACCTCGCCGTCCGCGCGCGGCACCAGGTACACCGACTCGCCGTCGGCGTACCCCCGGATCACGTGCCGGAAGTCCGGCGTGCCGCGACCGGGCGCGCGCAGTCGGAGCACCTGCCCCTTCACCGGCCGGACCGGCAGGCCGGTGAGCGCGGCGGCGCCGCAGCCGGCGGCGACCACGGTGACCCGGGCGTCCACGTCGGTGAGACGCGCGACCGCGCCGGGCACCAGCGTCGCCCCGGCCCGCCCGGCCGCCACCCGCAGCGCGGCCACCAACCGCCGGGGGTCGACCTGATGGTCGCCGGGCGCGACCGCGCCGCCGCGCACCCGCGGCGCCAGCGCCGGCTCGCGGTCCCGCAGCTCGGAGGGGCGCAGCGGCGTGATCGGCAGCCCCAACCCCCGCTGGTACGACCAGAGTCGCCGCGCCTCGGCCAGGTCGTCACCGGTGAGCCCGACGACGAGGGTGCCCTCGGTGCGGTGACCGAAGTCGGTGCCGGCGGCCTCGGCCAGCTCGGCGGCGAAGCCCGGCCAGCGGGCGGCCGACTCGGTGAGCAGCCCGGTCAGCTCGTGCTCCCCGAAGTACGCCTCGGCGACCGGCGCGAGCATCCCGGCGGCCACGTGGGACGCGCCGGAGCCGGGGGCGGGATCGTGCACGACGACGCGCAGCCCCCGCGCGGCGCAGCGCCAGGCGATCGCCAGCCCGACCGGTCCCGCCCCCACCACGGCGACGTCCGGTCGGGTCAGCACGTCAGCGCCCCGAGCAGCTCGGCGGTAGCTCGGGCCGGATCCGTTGATCCGGACAGCGCTCCCACCACCGCCACCCCGTACGCCCCGGCGGCCCGCAGCGCCGGCACCGACGCGGCGGTCACCCCACCGATGGCGATCACCGGCACGGCGACGGCCTCGGCGACGGCGCGTACCCCGTCCGGGCCGATCGGGGCCGGCAGGCCGGCCTTCGTGGTGGTGGCGTGGCAGGGGCCCACGCCCAGGTAGCTGGCCCCGGCGGCGACCGCCTCGGTGGCGGTGACCGGTTCCCGGGCGGTGGCGCCGAGCACGGCGGCGGCGCCGAGCACCCGGCGGGCCGCCCCGACCGGCAGGTCGTCCGCGCCGACGTGGCCCCCGGCGGCGCCGACCGCGAGCGCCACGTGCAGCCGGTCGTTGACCAGGCACGGCACCCCGTACGGCGCGCAGAGCGCGAGCACCCGGCGGGCCAGGTCGTACGCCTGCCGGTCGGTGGCGTCGTCGTCCACCCGGACCTGCACGACCAGCTCGGCGCGGGCCACCGGCAGGGCGGCGCGCAGCACGGCGAGCGGGTCACGCCCCGGCCGGGTGTCGGTGATCAGATGCAGTCGTCCCAGGGACGGCACGGCAACGCTCCTCCCTGCGCCGGCATTACCCGGATCAGGTTCGACGGTCGGGGGCTTCAGCCCCCCTCTCAGCCCGGTGCACCGGGCTCCCGTGGGTCACTTGCGGCATACCGTACGACGGATGCGCCGATCCGCCAAGGGCGGGGGTGCGCTTTTCCCACGGACCGTCTCAACTCGACGGTGCGGGCAGCGCGTCACGGACCGCTCACGCCATGCTGTCCGGTTGGCCCTGAGTGGACGGACCGGGCACGAAGGAGCGGGGCACCCTCGGCGGCGTCGCAACGACTCCGAGGTGCCCCGCTCACGGGTGGTGCGACCGCCGGCGGGCGGGCCGACCGGCCGACGGTCAGAGGATGGCGTCGAGGGCGGCCAGGTCCTCGTCGGTGGGCTGCCAGGTGCCCGCTTCGGCGTTCGCCCGCACCTGCTCCGGCGTGGTGGCGCCGGCGATCACCGAGGTCACCGCCGGACGGGCGGCCAGCCCACCGATCGCCACCTGGAGCATCGACAGGCCGCGCTCGCCGGCGTACGCCTCGATGGCCTCGATGGTGTCCCAGTCCGCCGCGGCGAGGCGCTGGGCGTACCGGCCGCCGCCGGAGAGCCGGCTGCCCGCGGGCGGCGCCTCGTTGCGCTTGTACTTGCCGGTGAGCAGACCGTTGGCGAGCGGGAAGAACGGCAGCATGCCCAGGCCGAACCGCTCGCAGGCGGGCACGATCTCGGTCTCGACGGAGCGTTCCAGCAGGGAGTAGTGGTTCTGCGCGGAGATGAAGCGGGCCCGGCCGTTGGAGGAGGCGACCCAGTCGGCGTCGGCGATCTGCCAGCCGGCGAAGTTGGAGTTGCCGAGGTAGCGGACCTTGCCGGCGCGGACGAGGTCGTCCAGGGCGGCGAGCGTCTCGTCGATCGGGGTGCCCGGGTCGGGCTCGTGCATCTGGTACAGGTCGATGTGGTCGGTGCCGAGCCGGCGCAGCGACGCCTCCACGGCCCGGGCGATGTAGCGGCGCGCACCCCGGGCGCCGTGGTCGGGGCCGTTCCTGCCGTGCATGTCCATGCCGAACTTGGTGGCCACCACCACGTCGTCCCGGCGCCCCTTGAGCGCCTGCCCGAGCAGCTCCTCGGAGCCGCCCTGCGGTTCGCCGTAGATGTCGGCGGTGTCGAAGAAGTTGATCCCGGCGTCGAGGGCGGCGTCGACCACCGCCCGGGTGCCGTCGAGGTCGAGCTTGCGGCCGAAGTTGTTGCAGCCGATGCCGACCACGGACACCACGAGCCCCGAGTCGCCCAACCGGCGGTAGGTCATCTCAGTCACGAGATCCACCCTATGCCCGCCGCGAGCGACGGGTCCCGCGACCGCCCGCCCCGGGGAGGGCGCCGGCCCGGGGCGGGGCGGCATCGACCCGTCAGCGCACGTCCCAGACCGGCTCCGGCGTCTCCACCACCTCGCCGTCGCCGCCGAACAGCACGAACCGGTCGAAGGACCGGGTGAACCAGCGGTCGTGGGTGACCGCGACCACCGTTCCGGAGAACGCGGCCAGCCCGGCCTCCAGCGCCTCGGCGGAGGCGAGGTCGAGGTTGTCCGTCGGCTCGTCGAGCAGCAGCAGGGTCGCCCCGGACAGTTCCAGCAGCAGCACCAGGAAACGCGCCTGCTGCCCGCCGGAGAGGGTGCCGAAGCGCTGGTCGCCCTGCGCGGCCAGCTCGTACCGGGACAGCGCCGCCATCGCGGCGTGCCGGTCCATCCCGGCCCGGTGATCGTCGCCCCGCCAGAGGATCTCGACCAGGGTCTTCGCCACCAGCTCGGGCCGGTCGTGGGTCTGGGAGAAGTGGCCGGGCCGGACCCGCGCGCCGAGCCGGACCGTGCCGTCGTGGGCGACCGGGGCCAACGCGGCCGCGCCGTCGACCGGGCCGTTGGCCGGGTCCGGGTCGGTGCCGCCCCGGGCCAGCAGCCGCAGGAAGTGCGACTTCCCCGTCCCGTTGGCGCCGAGCACGGCGACCCGGTCGCCGTACCAGAGCTCCAGGTCGAACGGGTAGGTCAGGCCGTCGAGCTCCAGCTGGTCGCAGATGACCGCGCGCTTGCCGGTCCGCCCGCCGGCCAGGCGCATCCGGATGTCCTGGTCCTTCGGGGGTACGGGCGGCGGCCCGGCCTCCTCGAACTTGCGAAGCCGGGTCTGCGCCGCCTGGTAACGCGACGCCATCCCGTCGTTGTACGCGGCCTTCTGCTTGTACATCAGCATCAGCTCGCGCAGCTTCTGGTGTTCCTCGTCCCAGCGTTTGCGCAGCTCGTCGAGGCGGGCGTGCCGGGCCACCCGGGCGTCGTACCAGCTGGCGAAGCCCGCCGGGTGCACCCAGGCGCTGCCGCCCTCGACGGCGACCACCCGGTCGGCGGTCTGCGCCAGCAGTTCCCGGTCGTGCGAGACGTAGAGCACGGACTTGCCGGACTCGCGCAGCCGCGCCTCCAGCCAGCGCTTGCCGGGCACGTCGAGGAAGTTGTCCGGCTCGTCGAGGAGCAGTACCTCGTCGGTGCCGCGCAGCAGCAGTTCCAGGGCGAAGCGCTTCTGCTGGCCGCCGGAGAGGGTCCGCACCGGGCGGTCCCTGGCGGCGTCCCAGGACAGGTCCAGCACGATGGTGGCGACCGTGTCGAAGAGCACCTCGGCGTCGTACCCGCCGGTCTCGCCCCAGGCGGCCAGCGCGTCCGCGTACGCCAGCTGGGCCTTGCCGGCGGCGGTGCTGTACTTGCCGCGCAGCTCGGTCGACCGCATGGCCGCCTCGGTCTCGGCCAGCCGGCGGCCGGCGTCGCGCAGCGCCGGTGGGGCGAGCGAGAGCGCCAGGTCGGCGAGCGTGGTGTCGTCGCCGATCATGCCGATGAACTGCCGCATCACGCCGAGGCCGCCGGCCCGGGCGACGGCGCCGGTCTTCACCGGCAGGTCGCCGGCGACCATCCGCAACAGCGTCGTCTTGCCGGCGCCGTTCGGGCCGACCAGGGCGACCTTGGCACCCTCACCGACCCGGAACGACACGTCGGCGAAGAGTTCCCGGCCGTCGGGCAGGATGTGCCCGACCCCTGCCACGTCCACGTATCCCACGCCGGCATCCTGCCGGAGCGGGCGGCGCGGGCGACACCCGATTACCGGGTGACCCGCAGCACCCGGTAGCCCTTCTGGCTGGCGTGCCGCTCGACCTGCCAGCCGGCGTCGACCAGCCAGCGGTGCAGCGAGTCGCCGCCGAGGTGGCGGGCGACCACCAGCCAGGCGACGCCGTCCGGGGCGAGCCGGGGCAGCCAGCGGCGCAGCAGCTCGTGCAGCTCGACCTTGCCGATGTGGATCGGCGGGTTGGACCAGATCTGGGCGAAGGTGATGTCGGCCGGGACCTCGTCCGGGGCGACCGCCCGTAGCCGGTCGGCGGCGCCGACCCGGCGGGCGTTCTCGGTGGTGAGGGCGCGGGCCCGCTCGTTGACGTCGACCGCCCAGACGGTGGCGGCCGGTGCGCTGGTGGCCAGCACGCAGCTGATCGGCCCGAAGCCCGAGCCGATGTCGAGCAGGTCACCGCCGACGGTGGCGGTCGGCAGCTCGGCCTTGCGCAGCAGGACGGCGGTGCCGGGGTCGAGCCGGTCGGCGGAGAAGACCCCGCTGGCGGAGGCCAGGGTGTAGTCGCGCCCGGCGACGGAGAACTCGACCTCCCGCGGGCGCGCCGCAGTGGTGGGGTTGGTGGAGAAGTAGTGGTCGCCGGTCACGTCCGGCATTCTCCCACCGGCCCGGCGAGCGGTCGCGGTCGCCTCGGCGGGGAGGGTCACGACGCGCCCGCGCCGGAATTCCCCATTATTACCCCCTAAAGGGGCAATGGCTCCTACTCTGGGCGACATGGTGTATCGGTACGAGTCCGATGAGGACGCCTTCGTGGAGTACCCGCGGTCCGAGTCGGACCTGCCGGAGTTCCCGCCCGGCCCGCCCGCGCCGGCCGGGCCGTCTCCGTCCCGCTTCCCCACCCCGTCACTGCCGCGGACCACCCGGCCGGCCCTCCCGGCCGCCGAACCTGTTCCGGTCCGCCCGTCCGTACAGATCCCGCCGCCACCCGCCCTCCCCCGCGAGTACGCCCCGACCGAGCCGACCGAACCGCCGGAGACGCCCGCGTCCGGCCGGTCCGGCTCCGGGCGCGGCGGTGGTCGGCTGTGGCAGGTGCTCGTCGGTGGCGCGGCGGTGCTGGTCCTGCTCGCGCTCTGCGGCCTCGGCGCGGCGGCCCTGCTCGTCGACCGCACGCCGAGCGACGACCCGACCGCGTCGGCACCGCAGCCCACCACGGCCGCGCCGGTCGACGGGTCGACCGCCGACGACCTCGACTCCCGGGACACCGACCAGCAGCCGCTGACCGCCCGCGAGGTCTTCGCCGGTAAGAAGCTGGTGGTGGCCGACGGACGACCGGCCTACGACGTGCTGAAGACGCACTCCGGCGGCAGTTGCGCGATCGCCGCCACCGGCGAGATCGCCGACATGCTGGTCCGGCTCGGGTGCAGCCAGGTGGTCCGGGGCACGGTGCGCTCCGCCGACGGCGAGCACCTGGCCACCGCCGGCCTGTTCAACCTGACCGACAAGGCCAGCGCGCAACGCGTCCGGGACCGGATCCGGCAGTTGCTCGACGAGCGGCAGGGCCGCTTCCGCGGCCTGGACGCCGGTGACGGCACCGAGGCGCTCACCACCGCCGCGGCCCGGGTCGGCTGGCAGGTCCGCGGCCACTACATCGCCTACTGCCTGGTCGTCCGCACCGACGGCGGTGCCGTGCCGGCCGGCGACACCGCGGTCCGCGACATCATCTACGACCTGATCGAGCTGCACCTCGACAAGGGCGTGCTCGAACGCCGGGCCGCCGGCGGCAGCGCCGTCCAGCCCACCGCGAAGGCGACCGAGGGCACCGGCACCCAGGGCACTCCCGACGGACCGCCGGGCGACTGAGCCGCCGGTCGACGGCGACCCGACGCGAGGCCCGGTCCGAGTCCTGCGGACCGGGCCTCGCCATGTGTTCAGGCCTGCCTGAGCACGGCCCGGTCACCCGTCACGTCGCCTGCGGGCGCGCCGCGCACCGGCCTGGGTGCCTTGGTGCACCGGGTCTCGCGAACCCCCGTGCGCTCAGGCCTCGGTGGGGACGCGGAGGCGGCGGGTGAGGTCGGCGCGGCGGGCGTACTCGGCCGGGTCGTCCGGGTAGCCGACCGCGACCAGGGTCAACCCGTGCGCCGCCGCGACGGTCACCTCGCTGGAGCGTTCCCGCCGGCTCAGCAGGCTCGCCGGCCACGCGACCGGCCGCCGGCCGTCCCCGGCGACCAGCATCGCCCCGACCAGGCTGCGCACCATCGCCTGGCAGAACGCGTCGGCCTGCACGATGGCCACGAGGATGCCGTCCGGGTCGCGCCGCCAGTCCAGCCGGGTCACCTCGCGCAGCGTGGTCGCGTTCTCCTTGCGCCGGCAGTACGCGGCGAAGTCGTGCTCCCCCACCAGCCCGGCCGCGGCGGCGTTCAGCGCCGTCAGGTCCAGCGGCTTCGGCCAGGCGAGGGTGTCGTGCCGGCGCAGCGGCTCGGCGCCCCACGGGGCGTCGGTCACCCGGTACTCGTAGCGGCGGAAGGTCGCCGCGAAGCGGGCGTCGAAGTCGGCGGGCACCTCGCGCATGGCGCGGACCCGCACGTCGGTCGGGAGCAGCCGGGCCAACCGGCGCAGCAGCCGCCCGTCGTGCTCCCGCCACACGGCGGTGGGCAGATCGAGGTGGCAGACCTGACCGGTGGCGTGCACCCCGGCGTCGGTGCGGCCGGCGACGGTGAGCCCGGTCGCCGTGCCCGCGCCGAGGACCAGGTCCAGCGTCTGGGTCAGCACCCCGGCGACCGTCCGCCGGGTCGGCTGGGCGGCCCAGCCGGAGAAGTCCGTGCCGTCGTACGAGACGTCCAGCCGCAGCCGGGTCCGCTCGTCCATCCCGTACCTCCCGTTCACGCCGTCGGGCCCGGCACCCCAGGAAGGGATGCCGGGCCCGACGATGGTGCCTCTGCTCAGGCCTTGTTGTTCTCGTTGGCCTCGTCGCTGTCCTCGCGGGCGGCGTCGGTGTCACCGGACGCCGACACCGGCGGCTCGGCGTCCTGGTCGCCCGAGTTCGACTCCGGGGTCTCCTCGGCCGGCGCGAGCGCCTCGACCTTGTCCTGCTGCGCGGCCTTGCGGGCGGCGGTCTTCTTGTTCGCCTTCGGCTCGGCGACCTGAAGCTCCTCGACCAGCTCGATGACGACCATCGGCGCGTTGTCACCCTTGCGCGGGCCGGTCTTCACGATCCGGGTGTAGCCGCCGTTGCGGTTGGCGTACCGGGGCGCGATCTGGTCGAACAGGGCGTAGACCACGTCCTTGTCCTTGACGACGCCCAGCACCCGCCGCCGCGCGGCCAGGTCACCGCGCTTGGCCTTGGTGATGAGCTGCTCGGCCAGCGGACGCAGCCGCCGGGCCTTCGTCTCGGTGGTCTTGATCTTGCCGTGCTGGAACAGCGCGGTGGCCAGGTTGGCCAGCATCAGCCGCTCGTGCGCGGGGCTGCCGCCGAGGCGGGGGCCCTTGGTGGGCGTGGGCATGCTTGGTGCTCCTCAGGTGTGGCGGCAGCGCGGACTAGAGCTGCTCGGTCTCGCGGTAGTCGTCGGTGTCGTAGTCGGCCTCGCCGAAGGCGTCCACGACGTGCGCCGGGTCGAAGTTCGGAGCCGAGTCCTTCAGCCCGAGACCCATCCCGGCGAGCTTCATCTTGACCTCGTCGATCGACTTCTGACCGAAATTCCGGATGTCGAGGAGGTCGGCCTCGGTACGCCCGATGAGCTCACCAACGGAGTTGATGCCCTCGCGCTTGAGGCAGTTGTAGGAGCGGACGGTGAGGTCCAGCTCCTCGATCGGCAGGGCCAGGTCCGCCGCGAGCTGGGCGTCCTGCGGGGACGGCCCGATGTCGATGCCCTCGGCGGTCTCGTCCAGCTCCCGGGCCAGGCCGAAGAGCTCCACCAGCGTCGAGCCGGCGGAGGCCAGCGCGGTACGCGGGCCCATCGACGGCTTGGTCTCGACGTCGATGATCAGCCGGTCGAAGTCGGTCCGCTGCTCGACCCGGGTCGCCTCGACGCGGTACGTCACCTTGAGCACCGGCGAGTAGATCGAGTCGACCGGGATCCGACCGATCTCGGCGCCGGCCTGCTTGTTCTGCGCCGCCGTGACGTAGCCACGACCCCGCTCGACGGTCAGCTCCATGTCGAGCCGGCCCTTGCCGTTGAGGGTGGCGAGCTTCAGGTCCGGGTTGTGCACCGAGACGCCGGCCGGGGGCTGGATGTCGCCCGCCGTCACGTCGCCCGGGCCCTGCTTGCGCAGGTACATGCTGACCGGCTCGTCGTGCTCGGAGCTGACGCACAGCTCCTTGATGTTCATGACGAGCTCGACCACGTCCTCCTTGACACCGGGGATCGTGGTGAACTCGTGCAGCACACCGTCGATCTTGATCGAGGTGACCGCCGCACCCGGGATGGACGACAGCAGCGTGCGCCGCAGCGAGTTACCCAGGGTGTAGCCGAAACCGGGCTCCAGCGGCTCGATGGTGAACCGGGACCGGGTCTCGTTGATCGACTCCTCGGAGAGGGAGGGTCGCTGGCTGATGAGCATTTCTTCTCTTCTCTTCCGGGACGCCCGCTATATGACGCCCACGACACAAACTGTTCCGGTGGCCCGCCCCGGAGGGCGGGCCACCGCAACGAGCCCTTACTTGGAGTAGAGCTCGACGATCAGCTGCTCCTGGACCTGGGTGTCGATCACCTGGCGGGCCGGGAGCGAGTGCACGAGGATCTTCATCTGGCTCGGGATGGCCTCCAGCCACGCCGGAACCGACCGCGAACCGGCCTGAGCCTGCGCCACCACGAACGGGGTGAGCTCCTTGCTCTTGCCCCGGACCTCGATGATGTCGTGCTCCTTGACGCGGTACGACGGGATGTCGACCTTCTTGCCGTTCACGGTGAAGTGGCCGTGCTTGACCAGCTGGCGGGCCTGGTCACGGGAGCTGGCGTAGCCGGCCCGGTAGACCACGTTGTCCAGCCGCGACTCGAGGATCTGCAGCAGAACCTCACCGGTCTTGGCCTTCTTGCCCACAGCCTCTTCGTAGTAGCCGCGGAACTGCTTCTCCAGCACGCCGTAGACACGGCGGGCCTTCTGCTTCTCACGGAGCTGGAGCAGGTACTCCGTCTCCTTCGTGCGGCCGCGGCCGTGCTGCCCGGGCGGGAACGGCCGGGACTCGAACGGGCACTTCGGACCATCGCACTTGCTGCCCTTGAGGAACAGCTTCATCTTCTCCCGCCGGCAACGGCGGCAGTCAGCACCGGTGTAACGAGCCATCTCTCTCTAACCTCTCAGACCCGGCGACGCTTCGGCGGACGGCATCCGTTGTGCGGCTGCGGGGTGACGTCGGAGATCTGCCCGACCTCGAGGCCCACGGCCTGCAGCGAACGGATGGCGGTCTCCCGGCCGGAGCCGGGGCCCTTGACGAACACGTCGACCTTGCGCATGCCGTGCTCCATCGCCCGACGCGCGGCGGCCTCGGCGGCGAGCTGCGCGGCGAACGGGGTCGACTTGCGGGAGCCCTTGAAGCCCACCTGGCCGGACGAGGCCCAGGAGATGACCGCACCGGTCGGGTCGGTGATCGACACGATGGTGTTGTTGAAGGTGCTCTTGATGTGCGCCTGCCCGTGGGCGACGTTCTTGCGTTCCTTGCGCCGGACCTTCTTGACGGCGGCTCCGGCACGAGCCTTCGGTGGCATAAGTCTGTGCGCTCCTAGTTACTTCTTGCCGGGCTTCTTCTTGCCGGCGACGGTCCGCTTCGGGCCCTTGCGGGTCCGCGCGTTGGTCTTGGTCCGCTGGCCACGCACGGGCAGGCCCCGGCGGTGCCGGATGCCGGCGTAGCAGCCGATCTCGACCTTGCGGCGGATGTCAGCGGCGACCTCGCGGCGCAGGTCGCCTTCAACCTTGTAGTTGCCCTCGATGTGGTTGCGGAGCTGGACCAGCTCCTCATCCGTGAGGTCCCGAACGCGCTTGTCCGGCGAGATGCCGGTAGCGGTGAGCGTCTCCAGGGCGCGGGTACGACCGACCCCGAAGATGTAGGTGAGCGCGATCTCCATCCGCTTCTCGCGGGGGAGGTCGACGCCGACTAGGCGTGCCATGTGCGGGCGTACTCCTCGTGATGTTGTGGCGGAGGTCTGGACCCGTCCCACCCCGCTACCGGCCGACCCGTCCTTCCGACGCTGTCAGCGCCGGCGACCGGGATCGGTCGTGCCCGAGCGGGCCCCGGCCTCCGACCGGGGGTCAACCACGATTGAGTACGCGCTGCGTACCGCTCGCGGCTGGAACGAGCTGATGATGTGCTGTCTGGATCTGCGGCCCGGACCGATCCGACCGGCCGTGTCACGACCGGTGGGACTGGTTCAGCCCTGGCGCTGCTTGTGGCGCGGGTCGGTGCAGATGACCATGACCCGGCCGTGCCGGCGGATCACCCGGCACTTGTTGCAGATCCTCTTGACGCTCGGCTTGACCTTCACGGTTGCCTTACTTCCCATCTGGCCCGGTGGCGCGACCACGCGCGACGCCGGACGTCGAAGACGGACACGGGGACGTCCCGGCCGTCGTCAGGATTACTTGTAGCGGTAGACGATGCGCCCGCGGGTCAGGTCGTACGGCGAGAGTTCGACGACGACCCGGTCCTCCGGCAGGATACGGATGTAGTGCTGCCGCATCTTGCCGCTGATGTGAGCCAGCACCTTGTGGCCGTTCGCGAGCTCCACCCGGAACATTGCGTTCGGCAGGGGCTCGATGACCCGACCCTCGATCTCGATGGCTCCGTCTTTTTTCGGCATGTCCTCCGCTGTCCTGACGTCGGTTACTCCGGACGGCCCACAACGTCTTACACGGGCATCCGACCGAGATCGGAGGGCCCGCGCCAGCCGCGGCTCCGACTCCCACCGAAGCGCGTAGTGGGCATGCCGGAGTGGACGCTGTGCGCCGATCTGAAAGTGTACGCCCGAGTGCGGGCGGTCGCCAAACCGGCCACCCCGCCCGTCACCCGCAGGACGGAAAAGGGACGCGGGCCACATCTCCCCCGCCGCCGCCGGCTCCGGCCGGCAGCCGCGAAACCGCGGATCAGCGTGGCGTCCCCGATCGACCCCGTCGCGCCACGTGAGCCGGTTGTCCGGGTCGACGTCGCGGAGCTGGCTCAGGACGCGGCGGACTCGGCCGGTTGCCGGGCGGTGACCAGGTCGCCCAGTCGGGCGCGCCCGCCGTCGAAGGCGGTCAGCACCCAGACCCCGTCGGGCAGCAGCGCCATCGAGTGCTCCACGTGCACCGCCATCGACCGGTCCCGGGTGACGACCGTCCAGCCGTCGGACAGTTCGACGGTCCGCGGGGAACCCATCGTGATCATCGGCTCGATGGCCAGCGCCAGACCCGGCACCAGGCGCGGGCCCTTGCCCGGCCGCCCGTGGTTGAGCACGTGCGGGTCCTGGTGCATCTCGGTGCCGATGCCGTGCCCGCCGTAGCCGTCGACGATGCCGTACCGGCCGCCCTTGCGGACCGCCTTCTCCACCGCGTGCGAGATGTCGGTCAGCCGGCCCCTGCCGTTGGCGGCGCCCCGCGCGGCGGCGGCGATCCCGGCCCACATGGCGTCCTCCGCCACCTCGGCCATCTTCAGCAGCGCCGGGTCGACCTCGCCCACGGCCACGGTGATCGCGGCGTCGCCGTGCCAGCCGTTCAGCACCGCGCCGCAGTCGATGGAGATCAGGTCGCCGTCGCGGAGCACCTGCTGCGCCGACGGGATGGCGTGCACCACCTGCTCGTTGACCGACGAGCAGATCGAGGCGGGGAAGCCGTGGTAGCCCTTGAACGAGGGAACGGCCCCGGCCTCGCGGATCGTCGACTCGGCGATCGCGTCCAGGTCGGCGGTGCTGACCCCGGGGGCGACCGCCTCCCGCATCCGACGCAGGGCCTCGGCGACCACCAGGCCGGCGGCCCGCATCTTCTCGATCTGGTCGGGGGTCTTCAGCTGGATGTCCAGCTGGGGACGGCGCATGGAGCGGATACCTTTCGTTGCCGGACAGCGATCAGCGGGGCACGTCGCACGTACCCCGCTGATCGCACTCTATCCGCCGGAGCCCGGCAGCACCTCAGCCGCCGTACGACCGCAGCGCGTCGATGGCGCGGACCGTGACGTCCTCCACCGGCCCGGTGGCGTCGATCCCGACCAGCTTGTTCTGGGCGCCGTAGTAGTCGACCAGCGGCGCCGTCTTCTCGGCGTACTCCCGCAGGCGGGCCGCGATCGTCTCCGGCTTGTCGTCGTCCCGCTGGAACAGCTCGGCACCGCAGCGGTCGCAGATGCCCTCGCGGGTGGTGGCGTCGAACTCGACGTGCCAGATCTTGCCGCAGCCGCGGCAGGTGCGCCGGCCGGAGAGCCGCCGGATCACCTCGTCGTCGTCGACGACCAGCTCCAGTACCAGGTCCAGGGCGGTGCCGAGGTCCGCGAGGAGCTTGTCCAGCGCAGCGGCCTGCGGCGTCGTACGCGGGAAGCCGTCGAGCAGGAAGCCCTCGGCGGCGTCCGGCTCGGCGAGCCGGTCCCGGACCATGTTGATGGTGACCTCGTCCGGGACCAGCTTGCCGGCGTCCATGTAGCGTTTGGCCTCGACACCCAGCGGCGTTCCCTGCGAGACGTTCGCCCGGAAGATGTCACCGGTCGAGATCTTCGGCACCGATAGGTGTGCGGCGATGAATTCCGCCTGCGTGCCCTTGCCCGCGCCCGGCGGGCCAACCAGAACGAGTCGCATCTACCGCAGGAACCCTTCGTAGTTCCGCTGCATGAGTTGGCTCTCGATCTGCTTCACGGTCTCCAGACCGACGCCGACCATGATGAGCACAGCGGTGCCGCCGAACGGGAAGTTCTGGAACTGCTGGCTGTTCAGCCAGATGAAGAAGAAGTTCGGCAGGATCGCGACGATGCCCAGGTAGAGCGCGCCCGGCAGGGTGATCCGGCTGAGGATGAAGTCGAGGTACTCGGCGGTCGGCTTGCCGGGGCGGATGCCCGGCACGAAGCCGCCGTACTTCTTCATGTTGTCCGCGACCTCGGTCGGGTTGAACGTGATCGACACGTAGAAGTACGTGAAGAAGATGATCAGCAGGAAGTAGATCACGATGTGCAGCGGCGAGTCGGCCTGCACGATGTTGTTCTGGATCCAGGCCTGGGTCTTGCCCGGGTTGGTCTGGTCGAAGAACTGGAGCGCCAGCTGCGGCAGGTAGAGCAGCGAGGAGGCGAAGATGACCGGGATGACACCCGCCTGGTTGACCTTCAGCGGGATGTAGGTCGAGGTGCCGCCGTACATCCGCCGGCCGATCATCCGCTTGGCGTACTGCACCGGGATCCGGCGCTGCGCCTGCTCGATGAAGCAGACCGCGGTGATGACCAGCAGGACCAGGGCGAGGACGAGGGCGAACTTGCCCCAACCCTCGTTGGTCTTGATCTTCCAGCCCTCGCTGGGGAGCCGGGCGGCGATCGAGGTGAAGATGAGGACGGACATGCCGTTGCCGACGCCACGGTCGGTGATCAGCTCACCGAGCCACATCACCATGCCGGTACCGGCGGTCATCGTCATGACCAGGATGCTCAGCGTCAGCCAGTCCGGGATGCCGGTGCCCTCGGGAATGATCGGGAACTGGTCGCAGCGGTTCTGGAACAGCTGCCCGGAGCGGGCCAGCGCCACGAAGGCCGACGACTGGAGGATGCCCAGACCGAGGGTCAGGTAGCGGGTGTACTGGGTGATCTTCGCCTGGCCGGCCTGACCCTCCTTGCGGAGCTGCTCCAACCGCGGGATGACCACGGTGAGCAGCTGCAGGATGATCGACGCGGTGATGTAGGGCATGATGCCCAGCGCGAAGACCGAGAGCTGCAGCAGTGCGCCGCCGGAGAAGAGGTCCAGCAGGTTCAGCACTCCGGTGCTCTGCCCCTGGAGGGTGTCGAGGCACTTCTGCACGTTGCCGTACGAGACGCCGGGGCTGGGCAGAGTGGCGCCGACACGGTAGACCGCGATGATGCCTACTGTGAACAGCAGCTTCTTGCGCAGGTCAGGCGTACGGAACGCACTGAGAAAGGCGGACAGCAACTTCTTCCTCCTGCGCGAGGCGGGCCGCCGGTGATCCCTGGCGGGGCGGGGTGGGTGCCGGGCGAGTGCCCGATATCCATAGCTGGGAAGGGACTCTAACAGCCCGGTCCCGGTCCGGGCAGATGCGCCCGGCTACATAAACCGAATCCGATGTTACCCGGCGCACACATGCCTGGTAGACCACGGCGCCCGCCCAGTTGGGGACAACTGAGCGGGCGCCATGGGTCGTGCCTTACAGCTCGGTGACGGAGCCACCGGCAGCGGTGATCTTCTCCTTGGCCGACGCGCTGAACCCGTGCGCCGACACCTGGAGGGCCACACCGCCGAGGTCGCCGGTGCCGAGGACCTTGACCGGCTGGCCCTTGCGGACCGCGCCGACCTCGACCAGCTCCTGCGGGCCGACCTGGCCGCCGTTCGGGAAGAGCTCGGCGAGCCGGTCCAGGTTGACCACCTGGAAGACGACCTTGAACTTGTTCTTGAAGCCCTTCATCTTCGGCAGGCGCATGTGGATGGGCATCTGCCCACCCTCGAACGACGCCGGGATGTTCTTGCGGGCCTTGGAACCCTTGGTACCGCGACCGGCGCTCTTGCCCTTGGAGCCCTCACCGCGACCCACCCGGGTCTTCGCGGTCTTGGCACCCGGGGCCGGGCGCAGGTGGTGAACCTTGATCGTCATTACTCGACCTCCTCGACCTTCACGAGGTGGTTGACCGCGAAGATCATGCCGCGAATCTCGGGCCGGTCCTCCTTGACCACCACGTCGTTGATCCGCTTCAGACCGAGCGAACGCAGCGACTCACGCTGGTTCTGCTTGGTGCCGATGCCGGACCGGACCTGGGTGACCTTCAGGCGTGCCATCAGGGAGTCACCCCCGCCCGCGACGCCAGCATGGCGGCCGGCGCGACGTCCTCCACCGGCAGACCACGACGGGTCGCGACGGCCTCGGGGGACTCGAGCCCCTTCAGCGCCGCCACCGTGGCGTGCACGATGTTGATCGGGTTCGACGAGCCGAGGCTCTTGGAGAGCACGTCGTGGATGCCCGCGCACTCCAGCACGGCACGCACCGGCCCACCGGCGATGACCCCGGTACCGGCGGACGCCGGCTTGAGCAGCACGACGCCGGCAGCGGCCTCGCCCTGCACCGGGTGCGGGATCGACTGGCCGATCCGCGGCACCTTGAAGAAGTGCTTCTTGGCCTCCTCGACACCCTTGGCGATCGCCGCGGGCACCTCCTTGGCCTTTCCGTAGCCCACGCCGACCGTGCCGTCGCCGTCGCCCACGATCACCAGGGCGGTGAAGCTGAAGCGACGACCACCCTTCACGACCTTGGCGACGCGGTTGATCGCGACGACCCGCTCGAGGTGCGGGGTCTTCTCGACGGGCGCGTTTCCGCGGCCGCCCTCACGGCGGTTGTCGCGGCGACCACCCTCGTTGCCACCGGACCCGCCGCCACGGCGCTGTTGACCTGGCATCAGCAGCCTTCCTTATCTCTCGTGACGGGGTTTCTAGAACTCGAGCCCGGCTTCGCGGGCGGCGTCGGCAAGCGCGGCGACCCGCCCCGCGTACCGGTTGCCACCGCGGTCGAAGACGACCTTGGAGACGCCGGCGGCCTTGGCGCGCTCGGCGAGCAGGGCGCCGACCTTGCCGGCCAGGGCGCTCTTGTCGCCCTCCGCACCACGCAGCGACGCGTCCAGGGTCGAGGCCGACGCCAGGGTGTGACCCTTGGTGTCGTCCACGATCTGGGCGACGATGTGCCGCAGGGAGCGGGTGACCACCAGGCGGGGACGCTCGGCGGTGCCGCTGACGTTCTTGCGGACCCGGAAGTGCCGGCGCGCACGCCCGACGGCACGCTTGGCGGCGACGCCGCGGCGGCGCTTGAGCAGCGTGGCGCTCACTTCTTACCTGCCTTTCCAGCCTTGCGGCGGATGACCTCGCCCTGGTACTTCACGCCCTTGCCCTTGTAGGGCTCCGGCGGGCGGATCTTCCGGATGTTGGCGGCGACCTCACCGACCTGCTGCTTGTCGATGCCGGCCACGTGGAACAGCGTCGGCTTCTCCACCGTGAAGGTGATGCCGTCCGGAGCCGGCACCAGCACCGGGTGCGAGAACCCGAGCGCGAACTCGAGGTCCTTGCCCTTGGCGGTGACGCGGTAACCGGTACCGGCGATCTCCAGGCTCTTGCGGTAGCCCTCGGTCACACCGACGATCATGTTGGCGACCAGGGTACGGCTGAGGCCGTGCAGTTCCTTGGCCTTGCGCTCGTCGTTCGGCCGGTTGACGTGCACCTGGCCGTCCTCGCCACGCTCCGCCGTGATCGGCTCGGCGAGCGTGTGCGACAGCTCGCCCTTGGGGCCCTTGACCTTCACGGTCTGGCCGTCGATCGTGATGTCGACGCCGGCCGGTACCGGGATCGACTTACGTCCAATACGCGACATTTCTACCTGTCTCCCGTTACCAGACGAAGGCGAGGACTTCCCCGCCAACGCTCCGCTTGCGGGCCTGCCGGTCGGTCAGCAGCCCCTGGGACGTCGAAATGATCGCCACGCCCAGCCCGCCGAGCACCCGCGGGAGCCCGTCCGACTTGGCGTACACCCGGAGACCGGGCTTGGACACGCGCTTGATGCCGGCCAGGCTCCGCTCGCGGTTCTGGCCGTACTTCAGCTCGACGACCAGTCGCTTGCCGACGGCGCCCTCCTCGGGCTCCTCGACCGACCAGGTGGCGATGTAACCCTCGGCCTTGAGGACCTCGGCGATGTTCGCCTTGATCTTCGAGTAGGGCATCGTCACCCGGTCGTGGTACGCCTGGTTGGCGTTACGCAGACGCGTGAGCATGTCTGCGATCGGGTCGGTCATCGTCATGAATTTCGTCAACCTTTCTCGCCGGGGTTCCCCGGGCACTGCCCGGGGCCTACGGCGAAGAGACAGTTCAGCTGACGCGCGAAGCGCGCCGGGCTATTACCAGGAAGCCTTGGACACGCCGGGCAGCTCACCGCGGTGGGCCATCTCCCGGATGCACACCCGGCAGAGACCGAACTTGCGGTAGACCGCCTTCGGACGCCCGCACCGCTGGCAGCGGGTGTACGCGCGAACCGAGAACTTCGGCTTCGCGGCCGCCTTGATGATCAGCGCCTTCTTGGCCATTCGCTCAGTTCTCCTTGAACGGGAAGCCCAGGAGCTTGAGCAGCGCCCGGCCCTCGTCGTCGGTCGTGGCGGTCGTGACCACCGTGATGTCCATGCCCCGCTGGCGATCGATCTTGTCCTGGTCGATCTCGTGGAACACCGACTGCTCGGTCAGACCGAACGTGTAGTTGCCGTGCCCGTCGAGCTTGCGCCCGTCGAGACCGCGGAAGTCGCGGATACGCGGCAGGGCGATCGACAGCAGCCGGTCCAGGAACTCCCACATCCGGTCGCCGCGCAGGGTCACCTTCGCACCGATCGGCATGCCCTCACGCAGCTTGAACTGCGCGATGGACTTAGTCGCCCGCCGCACCTGCGGCTTCTGGCCGGTGATCGTGGCGAGGTCGCGGACCGCGCCGTCGATCAGCTTGGCGTCGCGAGCAGCCTCGCCGACACCCATGTTGACGACGATCTTGACCAGCCGCGGAACCTGCATGGGGTTCGCGTAGCTGTGCTGCTCCTGCAGCTGCGCCACGATCTCGTTACGGTACCGCTCCTTGAGGCGCGGCATGGTCTTGGTTTCGGTAGCCGTGGTCATCACAGGTCCTTACCGGTGCTACGCGCGATGCGGACCTTCTGGCCGTTGTCGTCGATCCGGTACCCGACGCGGGTCGGGTTCCCGTCGGAGTCCAGGACCTGCACGTTGGAGACGTGGATCGGGGCCTCCTGGGTGACGATGCCACCGGTCTTGGCGCCACGCTGGGTGGTGCTGATGCGGGTGTGCTTCTTGACCCGGTTCACGCCCTCGACCAGGACCTTGTCCTGCCGCGGGTAGGCCGCGATGACCTTGCCCTTGGCACCCTTGTCCTTGCCGGCGATGACGACGACCGTGTCGCCCTTCTTGACCTTCACGGTCACAACACCTCCGGCGCGAGAGAGATGATCTTCATGAACCGCTTGTCCCGCAGCTCCCGACCCACCGGGCCGAAGATACGGGTACCGCGCGGGTCCCCGCCGTCCTTGATGATGACGGCGGCGTTCTCGTCGAAGCGGATGTACGAGCCGTCCGGCCGCCGCTTCTCCTTGGCGGTGCGGACGACGACGGCCTTGACCACGTCGCCCTTCTTCACACCAGCACCCGGGATCGCGTCCTTGACGGTGGCCACGATGACGTCGCCGATGCTCGCGTAGCGCCGACCGGAGCCACCGAGAACCCGGATGCACAGGATCTCCCGGGCACCCGTGTTGTCGGCGACGCGCAGTCGCGACTCCTGCTGAATCACGTCTATCTCCTATGTCTGCCGGTTCTCCGGCCGCCCGGAGGCGGCCGGAGCCTGGCGGAACCTGCGCCCGACCGATACCGGCCGAGCTCGAGCCTTCGCTACTTGGCCTTCTCGAGGATCTCCACGAGCCGCCACCGCTTGGTGGCGGAGAGCGGCCGGGTCTCCATGATCAGGACCCGGTCGCCGATACCGGCCGAGTTCTGCTCGTCGTGCACCTTCAGCTTGCTGGTCCGGCGCATGATCTTGCCGTACAGCGCGTGCTTGACCCGGTCCTCGACCTCGACCACGACGGTCTTTTCCATCTTGTCGCTGACCACGAGGCCCTCACGCACCTTGCGGCGGGCCCGCGCGGCGGCGGTGGTGTTCTCGCTCATGATGCAGTCACCTCAGTCGGCGCGGCCGAGAGACCCAGCTCGCGCTCACGCATGATCGTGTAGATCCGGGCGATCTCCCGACGGATGACCTGCAGCCGCCGGTTGTTGTCCAGCTGCCCGGTTGCGGCCTGCACGCGGAGGTTGAACAGCTCCGCCTTGGCCTCACGCAGCTTCGTGACCAGCTCCTCCTCGGAGAGCTCACGCAGCTCGGAAGGCTTGACGCCCGCTGCCATCAGGATTCACCCACTTCGCGCGTAACAATGCGGCACTTCATCGGGAGCTTGTGGATCGCGCGACGCATCGCCTCTCGCGCGATCTGCTCGTTGGGGAAGGACATCTCGAAGAGAACCCGCCCCGGCTTGACGTTCGCGACCCACCACTCGGGCGAGCCCTTACCGGAACCCATGCGGGTTTCCGCCGGCTTCTTGGTGAGGGCCTGGTCCGGGAAGATCGTGATCCAGACCTTGCCACCACGCTTGATGTGGCGGGTCATCGCGATACGGGCCGACTCGATCTGGCGGTTGGTCACGTACGCCGGCTCGAGAGCCTGGATCCCGAACTCGCCGAACACCACCCGGTTACCACCCTTGGACGCGCCGTGGCGGTCCGGGTGGTGCGGCTTGCGGAAGCCCTTCGGGGGCTTGCGCGGCATCAGCATCTGTCAGCCCTCCTGCTGCGTTTCTGCCGGAGCAGCCGCGGCCGAGGCGACAGCAGCACTGTCGATCGGCTCGCCACTCGGCGTCTCGGCCTGCTGAGCGATGGTGGTCGCAGCAGCCCGGCCGGCCTCGGTGCCGCCGGCGGTCGTGCCGGACGAACCCGACCGGCCACGGCGCGGCCGCTCCGGACGGTCGCCACGCTCACCACGACGCGGACGGGACGGACCGGCCTCGGCCGGAGCCTCCCGGCCCGGGACGGCGTCGCCCTTGTAGATCCAGACCTTCACGCCGATCCGGCCGAAGGTGGTACGGGCCTCGAAGAAGCCGTACTCGATGTTGGCCCGCAGCGTGTGCAGCGGGACGCGACCCTCGCGGTAGAACTCGGTCCGGCTCATCTCGGCACCGCCGAGACGACCCGACACCTGGACCCGGATGCCCTTGCAGACCGGGTTCTTCATCGCCGACTGCATCGCCTTGCGCATCGCCCGACGGAAGCTGACCCGGCTCGAGAGCTGCTCGGCGACGCCCTGGGCGACCAGCTGCGCATCCGACTCGGGGTTCTTCACCTCGATGATGTTCAGCTGCACCTGCTTGCCGGTGAGCTTCTCCAGCTCGCCGCGGATCCGGTCGGCCTCCGCACCCTTGCGGCCGATGACGATGCCCGGCCGGGCGGTGTGGATGTCCACGCGGACCCGGTCACGGGTGCGCTCGATGTCGACCTTGGAAATGCCGGCACGCTCGAGGCCCTTGGACATCATCCGGCGGATCTTGACATCCTCGCCGATGTAGTCCTTGTAGAGCTTGTCCGCGAACCAGCGGGACTTCCAGTCGGTCGAGATGCCGAGCCGGAACCCAGTGGGGTGAACCTTCTGACCCATTACTCGGCACCCTCCGTCTTGCTCTCCGTCTCAGCGGCCTCGGCCTGCTTCGCCGGGGCGGCCTTCTTCGCGGCGGCCTTCTTCGGCGCAGCCGGCGCGACCGCCTCGACCGCCACGGTGATGTGGCAGGTGCGCTTGCGGATCCGGTACGCCCGGCCCTGCGCCCGCGGCCGGAACCGCTTCATGGTCGGGCCCTCGTCGACGAACGCCTCGCTGACGAGCAGCGCGTCGGGGTCCAGCCGCTCGTTGTTCTCCGCGTTGGCGATCGCGCTCGCGAGCACCTTGTACACCTGCTCGCTCGCAGCCTGCGGCGCGAACTGCAGCACCGTGAGCGCCTCCTTCGCGGGCAGGCCGCGGACGAGGTTGACCACCCGGCGCGCCTTCATCGGCGAGATGCGCACGTGCCGCGCAACCGCCCGCGCGCCCGGAAGCACCGGAGCGTCGCCCTTTCCTGGCATCGCTGTAACCCCTTGTTCCTCTATCCGTATGCCCGCGGCGTCAGCGCCGACGGCTCTTCCGGTCGTCCTTCTCGTGACCCTTGAACGTGCGGGTCAGCGCGAACTCGCCGAGCTTGTGCCCGACCATCGCCTCGGTCACGAACACCGGGACGTGCTTGCGTCCGTCGTGCACGGCGATCGTGTGACCCAGCATCTCCGGGATGATCGTCGAGCGCCGCGACCAGGTCTTGATGACGTTCTTCGAGCCCTTGTCGTTCTGCGTCTCCACCTTCTTGAGCAGGTGGTCGTCGACGAACGGGCCCTTCTTCAGGCTGCGAGGCATGTCTTATCTCCCTCAGCCGCGCTTACGCGTGGCGTAGCGACGGCGGACGATCAGCCGGTCACTCGGCTGGCCCTTACGACGGGTGCGGCCCTCGGGCTTACCCTGCGGGTTGACCGGGTGGCGACCGCCGGAGGTCTTACCCTCACCACCACCGTGCGGGTGGTCGACCGGGTTCATCGCGACACCACGGACGGTCGGGCGCTTGCCCTTCCACCGCATGCGGCCGGCCTTGCCCCAGTTGATGTTCGACTGGTCGGCGTTGCCGATCTCGCCGATGCTGGCGCGGCAGCGCACGTCCACCCGCCGGATCTCACCGGACGGCATGCGGAGGGTCGCGTACACACCCTCACGGCCGAGCAGCTGGATGCCGACGCCGGCCGAGCGGGCCAGCTTGGCGCCGCCGCCCGGACGAAGCTCCACGTTGTGGATCGTCGTACCGACCGGGATGTTGCGCAGCGGCAGGTTGTTGCCCGGCTTGATGTCGGCACCCGGACCGGACTCGACGCGGTCGCCCTGCTTCAGGTCCTTCGGCGCGATGATGTACCGCTTCTCGCCGTCGGCGTAGTGCAGCAGCGCGATGCGCGCGGTGCGGTTCGGGTCGTACTCGATGTGCGCGACCTTCGCCGGCACGCCGTCCTTGTCGACCCGCTTGAAGTCGATCAGGCGGTACTGCCGCTTGTGGCCGCCACCGTGGTGCCGGGTGGTGATCCGGCCGTGGGCGTTGCGTCCGCCCTTCTTCGGCAGCGGAGCCAGCAGCGACTTCTCGGGCGTCGACCGGGTGATCTCGGCGAAGTCGGCGACGCTGGAGCCACGCCGGCCCGGCGTCGTCGGCTTGTATTTACGGATAGCCATTGTCTACACCCCTCAGCTGACCGGGCCGCCGAAGGCCTCGATACGGTCACCGTCAGCCAGCTTCACGATCGCCCGCTTGGTCGCCTTGCGCTGACCGAAGCCGGTCTTGGTGCGCTTGCGCTTGCCCTCGCGGTTGAGCGTGTTGACCGTCAGGACGCGGACGTTGAAGATCTGCTGGATAGCGATCTTGATCTCGGTCTTGTTGGCGTCCGGGTGCACCAGGAAGGTGTACCAGTTGCGGTTCAGCTCGCTGTAGCTCTTCTCCGAGACGACCGGCGCGACGATGATGTCGCGCGGATCGGCGATCGTGCTCACTTGCCACCCTCCTCGGTGGTCTCGGCGGGAACGCCCAGGAACTCGTCCAGGGCCTCCTTGGTGAAGACCACGTCGTCGGCCACCAGCACGTCGTACGTGTTGAGCTGGCCGGCCTCGATCAGGTGCACCCGCGGCTCGTTGCGCAGCGACACCCAGTTCAGCTCGTCGGCGCTGCTCAGCACGACCAGGACCCGACGGGCCTCGGTCAGCTTCGCCAGCGTGGCCAGAGCGGCCTTGGTCGACGGCTTCTCGCCCGAGACGAAAGCCTCGACGACGTGCACCTGGCCGGCGCGCGCCCGGTCGGAGAGGGCGCCACGCAGGGCGGCGGCCTTCATCTTCTTGGGGGTGCGCTGGCTGTAGTCGCGCGGGACCGGGCCGTGCACCACGCCACCGCCGGCGAACTGCGGCGCGCGGATCGAGCCCTGCCGGGCACGACCGGTGCCCTTCTGCTTGTACGGCTTCTTGCCGCCACCGGCGACCTCGCCGCGGGTCTTGACCTTGTGCGTGCCCTGCCGGGCCGCCGCGAGCTGGGCCACCACGACCTGGTGCATCAGCGCGAGGTTGGCCTGGACGTCGAAGATGTCGGCCGGCAGCTCGACGGAGCCGCTCTTGGCGCCCTCGACGTTGCGGACGTCAACGGTGGTCACTTGGCCGCACCGCCCTTCTTCACCTTGGTCTTGGCCGCGGTACGGACCAGGACCAGCGCGCCCTTGGGGCCGGGGATGGCACCACGGACGAGCAGGAGGTTGTTCTCGGTGTCGACCGCCTGGACGGTCAGGTTCTGGACGGTGTAGCGCACGCCACCCATCCGGCCCGCCATCCGGGTGCCCTTGAAGACGCGACCCGGGGTGGCGCAGGCGCCGATGGAGCCCGGCGAGCGGTGCTTGCGCTCCACACCGTGGCTGGCGCGCAGACCGTGGAAGCCGTGCCGCTTCATCGGGCCGGCGTAGCCCTTGCCCTTGGTCTTGCCGGTGACGTCGATGGCGACGCCGGCCGGGAACTGCTCGACCGTGACCTCCTGGCCCAGCGAGTAGTCCGCGGCGTCCGCGGTGCGCAGCTCGACGATGTGCCGGCGCGGCGCCACGTCCGCCTTCGCGTAGTGCCCGCCCAGCGGCTTCTTGACCTTGCGCGGGTCGATCGTGCCGTAGGCGAGCTGGACTGCGGAGTAACCGTCCTTCTCGGCGCTACGAACCTGGCTGACGACGCACGGGCCGGCCTGAACCACGGTCACCGGGACAACGCGGTTGTTGTCCCAGACCTGGGTCATGCCGAGCTTTGCGCCCAGGATCCCCTTGACTTGCCTGTCCATTTGTCCGGTCCCTACAGCTTGATCTCGATGTCGACGCCAGCCGGCAGGTCGAGGCGCATGAGCGAGTCGACCGTCTTCGGGGTCGGGTCGATGATGTCGATCAGCCGCTTGTGCGTGCGCATCTCGAAGTGCTCGCGCGAGTCCTTGTACTTGTGCGGCGAGCGGATAACGCAGAAACGGTTGATCTCCGTGGGCAGCGGCACCGGGCCCGCGACCTGCGCCCCGGTACGCGTCACCGTCTCGACGATCTTCCGAGCCGAGGAGTCGACGACCTCGTGGTCATAGGCCTTGAGCCGGATGCGGATCTTCTGTCCCGCCATGGTGGCTTCTGTTCCTTCTCTCGATGCCGCTGTGTTGCGGGCGCCTGTACCGGCTGGTACAGGCCCACTTCGCCGACCCCCGCGGTCGGGCGTGTCGCGCCCTCGGGCCAGGCTCCGCCCCGGGACTCCGGAGCGATTCTCAGACCACGCGGTGGGTCAAGGCGCCGATCGCATCACAGCGATCTGGACGCCGTGCGAGGGTGGTTGACCGCCAGGGGCGATCAACCACCCTACGCGCGACTGTTGGTCTCCCGGAGGTCCAGCTCTCACCGGACGCAGGTGACTAACCGTCGTTACGCAACCTGACTAGTATGCCGCACGACCGGCGGCCACGCTAATCGGGGTTACCCAGCTCACTTGAGGATGTTGGTGACGCGACCAGCGCCGACCGTACGTCCACCCTCGCGGATCGCGAACTTGAGGTTCTCCTCCATGGCGATCGGCTGGATCAGCTTCACCGTCATGGTGGTGTTGTCGCCCGGCATGACCATCTCGGTGCCCTCGGGCAGCGTGACGACGCCGGTGACGTCCGTGGTCCGGAAGTAGAACTGCGGACGGTAGTTCTGGAAGAACGGGGTGTGCCGGCCGCCCTCCTCCTTGGAGAGGATGTAGACCGTCGCCTCGAACTCGGTGTGCGGGGTGCTGGTGCCCGGCTTGATGACGACCATGCCGCGCTCGACGTCCTCGCGCTTGATGCCCCGCAGCAGCAGACCGACGTTCTCACCCGCGCGGGCCTCGTCGAGCAGCTTGCGGAACATCTCGATGCCGGTGCAGGTGGTCTTCATCGACTTCTCGCGGATGCCGACGATCTCCACCTCCTCGTTCGGCTTGAGGATGCCGCGCTCGGCGCGACCGGTGACGACGGTGCCACGACCGGTGATCGTGAAGACGTCCTCGATCGGCATGAGGAACGGCTTCTCGGTCTCGCGCTCCGGCTGCGGGATCGCGGTGTCGACAGCGTTCATCAGGTCCAGGAGCTTGCCGGTCCACTCGGGGTCACCCTCGAGGGCCTTCAGCGCCGAGACCCGGACGACCGGCAGGTCGTCACCCGGGTACTCCTGCGCCGACAGCAGCTCGCGGACCTCGAGCTCGACGAGCTCCAGGAGCTCCTCGTCGTCGACCATGTCGCTCTTGTTGAGCGCCACGACGATGTACGGCACACCGACCTGACGGGCCAGCAGCACGTGCTCGCGGGTCTGCGGCATCGGGCCGTCGGTCGCCGCCACCACCAGGATCGCGCCGTCCATCTGCGCGGCACCGGTGATCATGTTCTTGATGTAGTCGGCGTGACCGGGGCAGTCGACGTGCGCGTAGTGACGCGCCTCGGTCTGGTACTCGACGTGCGCGATGGAGATCGTGATGCCGCGGGCCTTCTCCTCCGGCGCCTTGTCGATCTCATCGAACGGCGTGTACGGGTTCAGGTCCGGGAACTGGTCGTGCAGGACCTTGGTGATGGCCGCCGTCAGCGTCGTCTTACCGTGGTCGATGTGACCAATGGTGCCGATGTTGACGTGCGGCTTAGTCCGCTCGAACTTCGCCTTCGCCACTGGTGTCCTCCTGTGGACTTCTTGGTTCGTTCGCCCCGGCGCGCCGATTGGCGCTTAGGACTCTGTCGACAGCCTTTCCGGCCTGGCGGCCGGAGAGCTTTGGTGGGTTCTGCGGCGATGAAGCCTACAGGCCCGGTCTCACACAACCCGATCGAGGTGGCCGCGGGCGGGGAGTGCCCTCCCGCGACCAGCCTCGAACCATCGGATCAACTCAGGTGAGCGTCACTCACCAGTCGCCTTGGCGATGATCTCCTTCGCCACGCTCTGCGGAACCTCGGCGTAGGAGTCGAACTGCATGCTGTAGCTAGCCCGGCCCTGGGTCTTCGACCGCAGGTCGCCGACGTAGCCGAACATCTCCGACAGCGGCACCAGGGCCCGGACGATACGGGCGCCGCTGCGCTCCTCCATCGCCTGGATGATGCCGCGCCGGGAGTTGAGGTCGCCGATGACGTCACCCATGTTCTCCTCAGGAGTGGTGACTTCAACGGCCATCATCGGCTCGAGGAGCGCGGGGTCGGCCTTGCGGGCCGCCTCCTTCATCACCATCGAGCCGGCGATCTTGAATGCCATTTCCGACGAGTCGACCTCGTGGTACTGACCGTCCAGCAGCGTCAGCTTGACACCCACCAGCGGGAAGCCGGCGAGGATGCCGTACTGCATCGCGTCCTGGGCACCCGCGTCCACCGAGGGGATGAACTCCCGGGGGATGCGGCCACCGGTGACGGCGTTGGCGAACTCGTAGGTCGGCGAGTCGTTGTCCAACGGCAGCGGCTCGACGCTCACGATCACGCGGGCGTACTGGCCGGAACCACCGGTCTGCTTCTTGTGGGTGTACTCGATCTTCTCCACCTTGCGGCGGATCGTCTCGCGGTACGCCACCTGCGGCTTGCCGATGTTCGCCTCGACGTTGAACTCGCGGCGCATCCGGTCCACCAGGATGTCCAGGTGCAGCTCGCCCATGCCGGAGATGACCGTCTGACCGGTCTCCTCGTCCAGCTTGACGCGGAAGGTCGGGTCCTCCTCGGCCAGCCGCTGGATGGCGGTGCTGAGCTTCTCCTGGTCGGCCTTGGTCTTCGGCTCGATCGCGACCTCGATGACCGGCTCCGGGAAGGTCATCGACTCCAGGATGACCGGGTTCGCCGGGTCGCAGAGGGTGTCACCGGTGGTGGTCTGCTTGAGACCCTGCACCGCGATGATGTCGCCAGCCTGGGCCGAGCTGCGCTCTTCCCGCTTGTTGGCGTGCATCTGGTAGATCTTGCCGATCCGCTCCTTGCGGTCCTTGGTGGAGTTGACCACCTGGGTACCGGTCTCGACCACGCCGGAGTAGACCCGGACGTAGGTGAGCTTGCCGAGGTGCTTGTCGGTCTGGATCTTGAAAGCGAGGCCGGAGAAGGGCTCCGACTTGGACGGCTTCCGCTGCATCGGGGTCTCGCCGTCGGTGGCCGTACCCTCGATCGCCGGAACGTCCAGCGGCGACGGCAGGAAGTCGACGACGGCGTCGAGCATGGGCTGCACGCCCTTGTTCTTGAACGCCGAGCCGCAGAGCACCGGGTTGGCCTTGCTGGCGATGGTGGCCCGACGGATGGCGGCCTTGATCTCCTCGACGGAGATCTCCTCGCCCTCCAGGTACTTCTCCATCACCGAGTCGTCGACGTCGGCCAGGGTCTCCATCAGCTTCTCGCGCCACTCCGCCGCGGAGTCGGCCAGGTCGGCCGGGATCTCCTCGATGGCGTAGTCCTCACCCTTCTGGGTCTCCCCGCGCCAGGTGAGGGCGCGCATGCCGATCAGGTCGACGACGCCGATGTGGTCGCCCTCGAGGCCGATCGGGATCTGGAGCACCAGCGGGGTGGCGTTGAGCCGGTCGATCATCATCTGCACGCAGCGGAAGAAGTCGGCACCGGTCCGGTCGAGCTTGTTGACGAAGCACATCCGGGGTACGTGGTACTTGTCGGCCTGACGCCAGACGTTCTCCGTCTGCGGCTCCACGCCGGCGACACCGTCGTAGACCGCGACCGCACCGTCCAGCACCCGCAGCGACCGCTCGACCTCGACCGTGAAGTCGACGTGACCGGGCGTGTCGATGATCTGGATCGTGTGGCCCTTCCACTCACACTTGGTGGCAGCGGAGGTGATGGTGATACCACGCTCCTGCTCCTGCTCCATCCAGTCCATGACGGCAGCGCCCTCGTGGACCTCACCGATCTTGTACGTGATACCGGTGTAGAACAGGATCCGCTCGGTGGTCGTGGTCTTACCGGCATCGATGTGCGCCATGATGCCGATGTTGCGTACGTTGGCGAGCGCGTCTGCGGCGGCCACTTCAATCCCTACTTATCGTCGTCTCGACTCAACTGGTGGCGGTTCCGGCGCCGGTCCGGCGCCGGAACCAGGGTGTTACCAGCGGTAGTGCGCGAAGGCCTTGTTGGACTCGGCCATCTTGTGCGTGTCCTCGCGCCGCTTGACGGCGGCACCCAGACCGTTGCTCGCGTCCAGCAGCTCGTTCATCAGCCGCTCGACCATGGTCTTCTCACGACGGGCCTTGGAGTAGGTCACCAGCCAGCGCAGACCGAGGGTGGTCGCGCGGGCCGGACGGACCTCGACCGGCACCTGGTAGGTCGCGCCACCGACACGGCGGCTGCGGACCTCGAGGGTCGGCTTGACGTTGTCCATCGCGCGCTTGAGCGTGACGACCGGGTCGGTGCCGCTCTTCTCGCGGCAGCCCTCCAGGGCGGCGTACACGATGCGCTCGGCGAGCTGACGCTTACCGCGCATCAGGATCTTGTTCACCAGCTGGGTGACCAACGGCGAGTTGTACACCGGGTCAGCGACCAGCGGCTTCCGCGGAGCGGGTCCCTTACGCGGCATGTCAGCTCTTCTCCTTCTTCGCGCCGTACCGGCTGCGCGCCTGCTTGCGGTTGCGGACACCCTGGGTGTCCAGCGAACCGCGGACGATCTTGTACCGCACGCCGGGGAGGTCCTTCACCCGGCCGCCGCGGACGAGCACGATCGAGTGCTCCTGCAGGTTGTGACCGACGCCCGGGATGTAGGCGGTCACCTCGATCTGGCTGCTGAGCTTGACACGAGCGACCTTGCGGAGCGCCGAGTTCGGCTTCTTGGGGGTGGTGGTGTACACGCGGGTGCACACACCGCGCCGCTGAGGGCTGCCCTTCAGCGCCGGGGTCTTGGTCTTGGTCGTCTTGGCCTGGCGGCCCTTTCGGACCAGCTGCTGGATGGTGGGCACCGGGTTTCTCCGCTCCCTTCGGCCGCTCACGCGACCGCGCCGTCTGCTCGTTAGCCGACCTGATGGACGGCTCTCCTACATTCCGACCAGGGCCACCTCACGGAGGTCCCGGCACCCGCGGTCGGGCGTGTCGCCCAGCTCACGGTCCCGGTGCCGTCGCTCGCGCGTCGCACCGGATTCTGTTCGCCGGCACGCGGTGGACCGTGCGCCGGGTCTTGGACTGTGTCGTGCGGCCGCTCGATCGCCGGATGAACCGGGACCCGCGCACGCACGAGTTGCCCGGGCTGGCCCGGGCACAAGGGGAAAGAGTACCTACCACAGCCTCGCAGGTCAAAACGGAATGGTCCGGCGGATCTCAAACCCCGCCGATCGCCCGCCCCGTGGCGCCTGCTCGCCCGTGCTGGGCACCTACGGCTCCAAGTGTACCGGCTGCCCGCGGAAGCGACCCGTCGCCCCCGCCGCGACGGCCGTCACCCGAACTGCAGCAGCAACGCCAGCCCCAGGCCCGCCAGGCAGAGCAGCAGACCCGTCGCCCCGCAGCTGATCCCGGCCGTGGCCAGCCCCCGCCCGGTGAACCGCACGGCCGGCGGCGGTGCCGTCCGCCCGATCTGCCGCCGGGCCAGCAGCCCGGCCACGATCGCGGCCGCCCCGGCCAGCGCGCCCGGCACGGTGAACGCGCCGGCCGCCCAGGCCCCGCCGTACCGCGCCGCCACGACACCGAAGCAGAGCACCAGCACCGACACCAGGATCGACACCACCCCGGCCACCAGCGAGCCCACCGCCGGACCGGAGGTCACCGCCGGCACGTCGAGATGAACGACCCCGAAGGGGGTACCCGGCACCGGATCGACCCGCTTGGGCGGTCTGGGCGCCTCGCGCGGCGGCGGAGGCAACCACCCCGGACCGGGCGGCCACCCGCCGCCCGGCGTCCCACCGAGGTACGCCCCCGCCGGAGACGGCCCCGGGTACGGCCCGGAAACCTGGCCCGGCTGCGCGGGCGAGAACTGCCCGGGATGGCCGCCGAAGGGCTGGCCCGGCGACAACTGCCCGGGGTACGCCGGCGCCGGCGGCGACGCGTACCCGATGGGGGTGGCCTCCGGCGGCGTGCCGGCGGCCCGGCTCGACGGATCGCCCGCGGCGGCCCCCTGCGCCGACCAGGGCGACACCTCCGGCGCGGGGAGCGCGGGCGGGGCCGCACCGGCGGACCCGGGCGCACCCGTCTCCGGGGGCCCGGCGGGCTGGCCGCCCGGGTCGGCTCCCGACGGCGGCGCCGGTTCCGTCACGTGGTCCTCCTGTCGACAAGCCAGATCCCTCGCCGCGCGACGGACACCGGCCAGGCTACCGTCGGCGCGCACCGCCCCGCAGGGCGCGCACGATCACCGGCGCTCAGTCCACGTTCGGGGCGTAGTCCTGCCCGAACGGGGCGTCGGCCAGCCGGACCACGCCGATCACCACCAGCGTCACCACGGCGACCGCGACCAGCACCAGACCCGCCCAAGCCAGCCGCTCCCCCTGCCGCAGCCAGGCCGCGCCGGTGAGGTACCCGCCGGAGGCGTACGCCTCCCGCCGGGCCTGCCGGGCGAGCTGGAGCGCCACCGTCGCGGGTACCACCCCGCCGACGAACAGCCCGGTCAGCGCCCCGATCAGGCCCAGCGCGAAGACGGCGCGAGCCTTGGTCGCGGGCGCCGGGTCGGGGTCGAGCGGGTGGCGTGGCGGCTGGTGCGCCACGGGCAGCTGCCCGGGAGCGGTCGTCATACCCCCATCATGCCCGCCGGCGCACGCCGGGACCGGCCACCTCGGCCCCGAAGACCGACCCACCCCGGGACACGACGAGGCCCCCGGCGGTCACGCCGGGGGCCTCGTCGGTCACTGCTTAGCGGTACGACCCGAAGTCGAAGTCGTCCAGCGGCACAGCCTGCCCGCTGGCCGGCCCGAAGCCGTAGTCGGTCTCCGGGTAGCCGGTCATCGAGTAGACCTTGGCCTTCGCCTCCTCGGTCGGCTCGACCCGGACGTTGCGGTACTTGCTGATGCCCGTACCGGCCGGGATGAGCTTACCGATGATCACGTTCTCCTTGAGGCCGACGAGCGAGTCGCTGCGCGAGTTGATCGCCGCGTCGGTCAGCACCCGGGTGGTCTCCTGGAAGGAGGCCGCCGAGAGCCAGGAGTCGGTGGCCAGCGAGGCCTTGGTGATACCCATCAGCACCGGGCGACCGGCGGCGGGCTCGCCACCCTCGCCGACGAGCCGGCGGTTCTCCGACTCGAACAGCGCCCGGTCGACCAGCACGCCCGGCAGGAACTCGGTCGAGCCGGAGTCGATGACCGTCACCCGCTTGAGCATCTGGCGGATGATGATCTCGATGTGCTTGTCGTGGATGAGCACACCCTGCGAGCGGTAGACCTCCTGGACCTCCTGGGTCAGGTGGACCTGGACCGCGCGCGGGCCGAGGATGCGGAGCAGCTCGTGCGGGTCGATGGTGCCCTCGGTGAGCTTCTCGCCGACCTCGACGTGGTCCCCGTCGTGGGTCCGCAGCTTGACCCGCTTGGAGATCTTGTCGTAGACGATCTCGTCGCTGCCGTCGTCCGGCACCACGATGATCTTCCGCGACCGCTCGCCGTCCTCGATCCGGACCCGGCCCGGGGTGTCGGCGATGGGCGCCTTGCCCTTCGGGATCCGGGCCTCGAAGATCTCCTGGACACGGGGCAGACCCTGGGTGATGTCCTCACCCGCGACACCACCGGTGTGGAAGGTACGCATCGTCAGCTGCGTACCGGGCTCACCGATCGACTGGGCGGCGATGATGCCGACCGCCTCGCCGATGTCGACCGACTTGCCGGTCGGCAGCGAGCGGCCGTAGCAGGCCGCGCAGACGCCCAGCTTCGACTCGCAGGTGAGCACGCTGCGCACCCGGACCGTCTCCGTCCCGGCGGCGACGATCTTGTCGACCAGGATCGAGTTGAGGTCCTGACCGCGCTGCGCCACCACGGTGCCGTCCGGCCCCTTGATGTCGTCGGCCAGGGTCCGGGCGTGCACGCTGGTCTCGGCGTGCGTGTGCACGACCAGCTTGCCGTCCAGCCGCTCGCCGATCTGCATCGGGATCGCCCGGTCCGTGCCGCAGTCCTCCTCGCGGATGATCACGTCCTGCGAGACGTCCACCAGACGACGGGTCAGGTAACCCGAGTCGGCGGTCCGCAGCGCGGTGTCGGCGAGACCCTTACGGGCACCGTGCGTGGAGATGAAGTACTCCAGCACGGACAGACCCTCCCGGTAGCTGGCCTTGATCGGCCGCGGGATGATCTCGCCCTTCGGGTTGGCCACCAGACCACGGATCGCCGCGATCTGCCGGAGCTGGAGCAGGTTACCGCGGGCACCCGAGTGGATCATCTTCCACAGCGGGTTCTCCTGCGGCAGCGCGGTGTCCATCTCCTTGGCGACCTCGTTGGTCGCCTTGGTCCAGATCTCGATGAGCTCGCCGCGACGCTCCTCGGCGGTCATCAGACCACGCTGGTACTGCTTGTCGATCTGGTCGGCGTCCTTCTCGTACCGCGCCAGGATCTCCCGCTTGCGCGGCGGCGCGATGACGTCCTCCATGCCGATGGTGACGCCGGACCAGGTGGCCCAGTGGAAACCGGCCTCCTTGAGCCCGTCCAGGGTGGCCGCGAGGGCCACCTTCGGGAAGCGCTCGGCGAGGTCGTTGACGATCGCGGAGAGCTGGCCCTTGCGGATCTCGTAGTTCACGAAGCGGTAGCCCTGCGGCAGCGTCTCGTTGAACAGGACCCGGCCCAGCGTGGTCTCCACGGTCAGCGGCTCGCCCTCGGCCCAGCCCTCGGGCGCGACCCACGGCTCGGCGCCGGCGCCGTTGTCGACACCGACCACGCCGCGCAGCCGGATCTTGACCGGGGTCTGCAGGTGCAGCTCGCCGCTGTCGAACGCCATCCGCGCCTCGGCGTCCGAGCTGAACGCCCGGCCTTCACCCTTGCCACCCGGGGTGAGGTGGGTGAGGTGGTAGAGACCGATGACCATGTCCTGGGTGGGCATGGTGACCGGCTTGCCGTCGGCCGGCTTGAGGATGTTGTTCGACGACAGCATCAGGATCCGCGCCTCGGCCTGGGCCTCGGCGGACAGCGGCACGTGCACCGCCATCTGGTCACCGTCGAAGTCCGCGTTGAACGCGGTGCAGACGAGCGGGTGGATCTGGATCGCCTTGCCCTCGACCAGCTGCGGCTCGAAGGCCTGGATGCCCAGGCGGTGCAGGGTCGGCGCGCGGTTCAGCAGCACCGGGTGCTCGCCGATGACCTCTTCCAGCACGTCCCACACGACCGGCCGCTGCCGCTCGACCATCCGCTTGGCGGACTTGATGTTCTGGGCGTGGTTGAGGTCCACCAGCCGCTTCATCACGAACGGCTTGAACAGCTCCAGCGCCATCTGCTTGGGCAGGCCGCACTGGTGCAGCTTCAGCTTCGGGCCGACCACGATGACCGAACGGCCGGAGTAGTCGACGCGCTTGCCGAGCAGGTTCTGGCGGAACCGGCCCTGCTTGCCCTTGAGCATGTCGGACAGCGACTTGAGCGGGCGGTTACCCGGACCGGTGACCGGCCGGCCGCGACGGCCGTTGTCGAACAGCGCGTCGACGGCCTCCTGGAGCATCCGCTTCTCGTTGTTGACGATGATCTCGGGCGCGCCGAGGTCGATCAGCCGCTTGAGGCGGTTGTTCCGGTTGATCACGCGGCGGTACAGGTCGTTCAGGTCGGAGGTCGCGAAGCGGCCACCGTCGAGCTGCACCATCGGGCGCAGGTCCGGCGGGATGACCGGGACGCAGTCCAGCACCATGCCGAGCGGCGAGTTGCGGGTGTTCAGGAACGCCGCGACGACCTTGAGCCGCTTGAGCGCCCGGATCTTCCGCTGGCCCTTGCCGGAGCGGATGGTCTCGCGCAGGCTCTCGGCCTCGGCGTCGAGGTCCATGTTCTGGACCAGCGCCTTGATGGCCTCGGCGCCCATGCCGCCGGTGAAGTACTCGCCGAACCGGTCGCGCAGCTCGCGGTAGAGCAGCTCGTCGGTGACCAGCTGCTTCGGCTCCAGCTTGCGGAAGGTGTCCAGCACCTCGTCGAGGCGGTCGATCTCGCGCTGGGCCCGGTCGCGGATCTGGCGCATCTCGCGCTCTCCGCCCTCCTTGACCTTGCGCCGGACGTCCGCCTTGGCACCCTCGGCCTCCAGCTCGGCCAGGTCGGCCTCGAGCTTGGCGGCCCGCTTCTCGATCTCCGAGTCGCGGCTGTTCTCGGACTGCCGCTTCTCGGCCAGGATCTCGTTCTCGATCGTCGAGAGGTCACGGTGACGCGACTCGGCGTCCACGCTCGTCACGACGTACGAGGCGAAGTAGATGATCTTCTCGAGGTCCTTGGGGGCGAGGTCCAGCAGGTAGCCCAGCCGGCTCGGCACGCCCTTGAAGTACCAGATGTGGGTCACCGGAGCGGCGAGCTCGATGTGCCCCATCCGCTCACGACGGACCTTGGAACGGGTCACCTCGACGCCGCAGCGCTCGCAGATGATGCCCTTGAAGCGGACCCGCTTGTACTTACCGCAGTAGCACTCCCAGTCCCGCTGCGGACCGAAGATCTTCTCGCAGAAGAGCCCGTCCTTTTCCGGCTTCAGGGTGCGGTAGTTGATCGTCTCAGGCTTCTTGACCTCACCGTGCGACCACTGACGGATGTCGTCGGCGGTGGCGAGGCCGATGCGCAGCTCGTCGAAGAAGTTGACGTCGAGCACTATGTCCCCTATGTCGTCGTCTGTACTGCTAGCTAGTGGGTGGGGTCGGGAGCCGGCGAGCCGGCTCCCGACCGCTCACCTCAGACCTCTTCGACCGAGCTCGGCTCGCGCCGGGACAGGTCGATGCCCAGCTCCTCCGCGGCCCGGAACACCTCGTCGTCGGTCTCGCGCATCTCCAGGGCCACGCCGTCGCTGGAGAGCACCTCGACGTTGAGGCACAGCGACTGCAGCTCCTTGAGCAGCACCTTGAACGACTCGGGGATGCCCGGCTCGGGGATGTTCTCGCCCTTGACGATCGCCTCGTAGACCTTGACCCGGCCCAGGACGTCGTCGGACTTGATGGTCAGCAGCTCCTGCAGGGCGTAGGCGGCGCCGTACGCCTGCATGGCCCAGCACTCCATCTCACCGAAGCGCTGGCCACCGAACTGCGCCTTACCACCCAGCGGCTGCTGCGTGATCATCGAGTACGGGCCGGTCGACCGGGCGTGGATCTTGTCGTCGACCAGGTGGTTGAGCTTCAGGATGTAGATGTAGCCGACCGCGATCGGGTCCGGCAGCGGCTCACCGGAACGACCGTCGAACAGCTGCGCCTTGCCGGAGGACCCGATCAGCTGCTTGCCGTCCCGGTTGGGCAGGGTCGACGCGAGCAGACCGGAGATCTCCTCCTCACGGGCACCGTCGAAGACCGGGGTGGCCACGTTCGTGTCCCCCTCGGACTCGTGCGCCTCGATCGAGCGGAGCTGGCGCTTCCAATCGGCGTCGTCGCCCTCGACCTTCCAACCGGTCTTGGCCACCCAGCCGAGGTGGGTCTCCAGCACCTGACCGATGTTCATCCGGCTCGGCACACCCAGCGGGTTGAGCACGATGTCGACCGGGGTGCCGTCCTCAAGGAACGGCATGTCCTCGACCGGCAGGATCTTGGAGATGACGCCCTTGTTGCCGTGCCGGCCGGCGAGCTTGTCGCCGTCCTGGATCTTGCGCTTCTGGGCGACGTAGACCCGGACCAGCTCGTTGACGCCCGGCGGCAGCTCGTCGCCGTCCTCGCGGGAGAAGGTACGCACGCCGATGACCGTGCCGGTCTCGCCGTGCGGCACCTTCAGCGAGGTGTCCCGGACCTCGCGCGCCTTCTCACCGAAGATCGCGCGGAGCAGTCGCTCCTCCGGGGTCAGCTCGGTCTCGCCCTTGGGCGTGACCTTGCCGACCAGGATGTCGCCGGGGACGACCTCGGCGCCGATCCGGATGATGCCGCGCTCGTCGAGGTCCGCGAGCATCTCCTCGCTGACGTTCGGGATGTCGCGGGTGATCTCCTCCGGGCCGAGCTTGGTGTCCCGGGCGTCGACCTCGTGCTCCTCGATGTGGATCGAGGTGAGCACGTCCTGCTGCACGAGGCGCTGCGACAGGATGATCGCGTCCTCGTAGTTGTGGCCCTCCCAGCACATGAACGCCACCAGCAGGTTGCGCCCGAGCGCCATCTCGCCCTCGTCGGTGCACGGACCGTCGGCGATGACCTGGCCGGCCTCGACGCGGTCGCCCTCGAAGACGACCGGCTTCTGGTTGACGCAGGAGCCGGCGTTGGAGCGGCGGAACTTGTGCAGCAGGTACGTCCGGCGGTGGCCGTCGTCCTGGTGGATGGTGATGTAGTCGGCGCAGAGGTCCTCGATCACACCACCGACCTCGGCGACGACGACGTCACCGGCGTCGACGGCGGCCCGGTACTCCATGCCGGTGCCGACCAGCGGCGACTCGGCCTTGACCAGCGGCACCGCCTGGCGCTGCATGTTCGCGCCCATCAGGGCCCGGTTGGCGTCGTCGTGCTCGAGGAACGGGATCATCGCGGTCGCGACCGAGGTCATCTGCCGCGGCGAGACGTCCATGTAGTCGACGGCCCCGGGCACCACGTCCTCGGTCTCGCCGCCCTTACGGCGGCACAGGACCCGGTCCTCGGCGAAGGTGCCGTCGGCCTTGAGCGGCGCGTTGGCCTGCGCCTTGACGTACCGGTCCTCCTCGTCCGCGGTCAGGTAGTCGATCTGGTCGGTGACCCGACCCTCGACGACCTTCCGGTACGGCGTCTCGATGAAGCCGAACGGGTTGACCCGGGCGAAGGTGGAGAGCGCGCCGATCAGGCCGATGTTCGGGCCTTCCGGCGTCTCGATCGGGCACATCCGGCCGTAGTGGGACGGGTGCACGTCGCGGACCTCGAAGCCGGCCCGCTCCCGGGACAGACCACCCGGGCCGAGCGCGCTCAGCCGGCGCCGGTGGGTCAGGCCCGCCAGCGGGTTGGTCTGGTCCATGAACTGGGACAGCTGCGACGTACCGAAGAACTCCTTGATCGCCGCCACCACCGGACGGATGTTGATCAGGGTCTGCGGCGTGATCGCCTCGACGTCCTGCGTGGTCATCCGCTCGCGGACGACCCGCTCCATCCGGGACAGGCCGACGCGGACCTGGTTCTGGATCAGCTCGCCGACCGTACGCAGGCGCCGGTTGCCGAAGTGGTCGATGTCGTCGGCCTCGTAGCCGTCCTCACCGGCGTGCAGCCGGCAGAGGTACTCCACGGTGGCGACGATGTCGTCCTCGGTGAGCGTGCCCGTGGTGATCGGGACGTCCACCTCGAGCTTCTTGTTGAACTTGTAACGACCGACCTTGGCGACGTCGTACCGCTTCGGGTTGAAGAAGAGGTTGTCGAGCAGGGTCTGGGCGTTCTCACGGGTCGGCGGCTCGCCAGGGCGGAGCTTCCGGTAGATGTCGAGCAGCGCCTCGTCCTGGCCGGCGATGTGGTCCTTCTCGAGCGTGGTCATCATCAGCTCGGACCAGCCGAACCGCTCACGGATCTGCTCGGCCGACCATCCGATGGCCTTGAGCAGGACCGTGACGGCCTGCCGACGCTTGCGGTCGATGCGGACGCCGACCGTGTCGCGCTTGTCGATGTCGAACTCCAGCCAGGCACCCCGGCTCGGGATGACCTTGACGCTGGAGAGGTCGCGGTCGGAGGTCTTGTCCGGCTGCTTGTCGAAGTAGACGCCCGGGGACCGGACGAGCTGGCTGACCACGACGCGCTCGGTGCCGTTGATGATGAAGGTGCCCTTCGGCGTCATCATCGGGAAGTCACCCATGAACACCGTCTGGCTCTTGATCTCGCCAGTGGTGTTGTTGGTGAACTCCGCGGTCACGAACAGCGGCGCGCAGTAGGTCAGGTCCTTCTCCTTGCACTCCTCGATCGAGGCCTTGACCTCGTCGAAGCGCGGAGCCGAGAAGGAGAGCGACATGGTGCCGGAGAAGTCCTCAATGGGACTGATCTCTTCGAGGATCTCCGCGAGACCCGATCGTGCGTGCGGGTCGTCCGCCGACCGGCCCTGCCAAGCCTCGTTGCCGACGAGCCAGTCGAAGGACTCGTTCTGAATGGCGAGGAGGTTGGGGACCTCGAGGTGTTCGGTGATCCTGCCGAAAGAAACTCGGCGGGGAGCGAAAGCGCTCGACGTACGACTGGTCTTCGCAGGGCGGGAAGCTGCCAAGATGCGTCCTTCCGAGGACCGGTGCTGCAGAACGGCTGGTACGCGTGCACTCCAATGACCCCACCAGAAATATCCGTAAACGGACATTTCCGAGCAGGGGTCAAGTCGGAAGGCAGCGCAAACTAGCAGTGTAGCCGAGAGGCTAACCGCTGTCCAGCCCACCCCGCAGGTCGTCGCGGAACGTGCCTCGGGACCCCGGGAAACCGGGTCTGCCGGGCCGCTCGGAACGCGTCGTTCCTGCGGGCCGCTCGGGTCTCGCGGCGGGTGGTGCTGCCGCTGCCATTACCCAAGTGGTGGCCGTCGCAAGCGCGGAAGGTCTTGCTGGTGTCAGCGTGCCTGGCAGGCCGGTGCCGCGTCAAGGGCCGGTGTCGGGTCGCCGTCCTCTTTCCGCTCAGGGAGCACCGCCGGGCACCGCCGTCATGCCGTACGCCGGGTGCCGGACGTCCTGCTCACGCCGCTGCCACCGGTAGGCACCAACCACAGCGGGCGGTGATCCGTTCCCGGATCACCGCCCGCCGCGATGCGGTGTGCCCCGGCTCACGTGAGCCGGACGCGCGCCTGGTCGTACCTCAATTACTTGAGGGTGACCTTGGCGCCCTCGCCCTCGAGCTTGGCCTTGGCCTTCTCGGCGGTCTCCTTGTTGACCTTCTCCAGGATGGCCTTCGGCGCGGACTCGACCGCGTCCTTGGCCTCCTTGAGGCCCAGGCCGGTCAGCTCGCGCACGACCTTGATGACCTGGATCTTCTTGCCACCGTCGCTTTCGAGGACGACGTCGAACTCGTCCTTCTCCGGCTCGGCCTCGGCCGGGGCAGCAGCGCCACCGGCGGCGGCGACCGCGACCGGAGCGGCGGCGGTGACCTCGAAGGTCTCCTCGAACTGCTTCACGAACTCGGAGAGCTCGATCAGCGTCATCTCCTTGAACGCGTCGAGCAGCTCGTCGGTGCTGAGCTTCGCCATGTCTGGCGTCCTTTCCTGAATCTGTTAGGTAAGAACTGGGTGCGCCGGGAGGCCTCAGGCCGCCTCGGCGCCCTCCTTCTCGCGCTTGTCCTGCAGGGCGGCCGCCAGACGGGCGGTCTTGGAGAGCGGAGCCTGGAACAGGGCCGCGGCCTTGCTCAGGTTGCCCTTCATCGCGCCGGCCAGCTTGGCCAGCAGCACCTCACGGGACTCCAGGTCGGCGAGCTTCGTGACCTCGGCCGCGGAAATGGCCTTGCCCTCGAAGACACCGCCCTTGATGACGAGCTTCGGGTTGGCCTTCGCGAAGTCGCGAAGCCCCTTCGCCGCCTCGACGACGTCGCCCGAAACGAAAGTCAGCGCGGTAGGACCGGTGAACAGCTCGTCGAGGCCGGAGATGCCCGCCTCGGTCGCGGCACGCTTGGCCAGCGTGTTCTTCGCGACCGTGTAGGTGGTCTCCTTGCCGAGCGAGCGCCGCAGCTGGGTGAGCTGGGAAACCGTCAGACCACGGTATTCGGTGAGCACCGCAGCTCCCGCGTTACGGAAGCTCTCGGTCAGCTCAGCGACGGCCGAGGCCTTGTCGGCCCGGATCGGCTTGTCCGCCATGTCCCTCCTCTCTCGTTGCTCGAGGCTGGTCGCCGTCGGCAGGCCGGAGGGCCTTCCGACAGCGGCGGAGGATCACGACAACGAGAAAAGCCCCGGCGCAGGGCGCACGGGGCGAGGGCCGGCACGATCACCATGGTCGGCGGACCACGGACGAGCCGATTTTCGCTTGCCGCCCTGCGCGGGTCGCCCGTCATCGCGGGACCTTCGACCGTGCCGGAGCACGGTGACCAGCGGTCTCTGGGTGGAACTTCGTCATCAGGTTACGCCACGCGACCGTGCGCACCAAATCGCCCCCAGGTGCGCCCGGTCACTCGGGCGCGGCACCTCCCGCCTCGCTCCGGCGGCGGCCGGTCCGCTCAGGGGCGGACCCGGCGCCGCCAGACGTAGCCGGCCAGGACCACCGCCGCCCAGGCCAGCGCGCCGGCCGTGAGCAGGATCCTGGTCTGCCAGGCCAGCACCGGGAAGAGCACCACCGCGGAGACGCCGTACGCCTCCGCGGGCTGGGCCCGGCCGCCGCCGTACAGGACGCCGAGGGCGAGCAGGCCGGCCAGCAGCGGCGCCAGCGCCCGCCCGGTACGCAGGAAGCCGGCCAGCCGCAGGCGCACCAGCGCGCTCACCGGGACACCTCCCGCGCCGGGCCGTCCGCTCCGACACCCTCTCCCGCCGCCGGCTCGGGTGACCCGGCGTCCGGCGGGGCGGCGTCGGGGCGTACCCGCAGGACGTGGTGGCCCTCGGCGCGCAAGCGGGCGACGGCGCCGGCCACCCGCGCGGCCGGGACGGCGACCTCGACCACGGCCATCGGCTCCGCCCCGGCGGACGTCTCCTCGGTCACCACACCGTCCGCGACGGTCCAGCGGCGGGCGCCCGGCAGCCGGACGGTCTCCCCCCGGTGGTCGCTGACCAGCACCGACCCACCGGCCGCCAGCACCTCGTCGACGAGGGCGGGGACCAGCTCACGGGCGGCGGAGTCCAGGCCCTCCCAGGGCTCGTCGAGCACCAGCAGGCCGGGCCGGCGGAGCATCGCCTGGGCCAGTCCGACCTTCTGCGCGGTGCCCTTGGACAGCTCGGGCAGCTTCACGCCCCGCAACCGGGTCAGGCCCAGCCGCTCGGTCCACCGGTCGGCCTCCCGCGCCGCCCCGGGCCGGGACAGCCCGGCGACCCGGCCCATCGCGGTGAGGTAGGTCGCCACGGTGAAGGGCTGGTCGGCGGGGAACCGCTCCGGCACCCAGCCCACGTGGCGGGGCCGGTCGACGACCCGGCCCCGGCCCGGCCGGAGCACCCCGGCCGCGAGCTGGAGCAGGGTGGACTTGCCCACGCCGTTGCGGCCCAGCACGACCGCCACCTCGCCCGGCTCGATCCGGGCCTGCGCCGCCCTCAGCACCCACGGGCCGCGCCGGTGGTACCGGAACCAGACGTCCTCCAGCAGCATGCCGCGAGCCTGCCACAGCGGGACGAACGGCAGGGGCCCCGCCACGAGTCGTGGCGGGGCCCCTGCGCGGGAGTAGTGCTCAGCCCTCGGTCGGGGCCTCGTGCAGGTTCTTCACCAGCTTCGGGTCGACCGGAACGCCCGGGCCCATGGTGGTGGTGAGGACGACCTTCTTGAGGTACGTGCCCTTGGCCGCCGACGGCTTGGCGCGGAGCACCTCGTCGAGGACGGCGGCGTAGTTGTCCACCAGCTGGGTCTCGGAGAACGAGGCCTTGCCGATGATCAGGTGCAGGTTGGAGTGCTTGTCCACCCGGAAGGTGATCTTGCCGCCCTTGATGTCCTGGACGGCCTTGGTGACGTCCATGGTCACCGTGCCCGTCTTCGGGTTCGGCATCAGGCCGCGCGGGCCCAGGATCCGCGCGATCCGGCCGATCTTGGCCATCTGGTCGGGGGTGGCGATCGCGGCGTCGAAGTCCAGCCAACCGCCCTGGATCCGGGCGACGAGCTCGTCCGTGCCCACCTCGTCGGCACCGGCGGCGGCGGCCTCCTCGGCCTTCGCGCCGGCGGCGAACACGATCACGCGGGCGGTCTTACCGGTGCCGTGGGGCAGGTTGACCGTGCCGCGGACCATCTGGTCCGCCTTGCGGGGGTCGACGCCGAGGCGCATCGCGACCTCGACCGTGGCGTCGAACTTGACGTTGGTGGTCTCCTTGGCCAGCTTCACGGCCTCGGCGGGGGTGTAGAGCTTCGACCGGTCGATGACGTCGGCGGCCTTGCGGTAGCTCTTGCTGCGCTGCATTTCTGGTTACTCCTGTGGTCTCTGGCGGGCCGCGGTCATCGCGCGCCCTCCCACGAACTGATCGGGTGAGTGCTCAGACGACGTCAGTCGCTGACGATGATGCCCATCGACCGGGCGGTGCCGGCGATGATCTTCGCAGCCTGGTCGATGTCGTTGGCGTTGAGGTCGACCATCTTCTTCTCGGCGATCTCACGCACCTGGGCCTGCGACACGGAGCCGACCTTGTCCTTCTGCGGGACGCCGGAGCCCTTCTCCACGCCGGCGGCCTTGAGCAGCAGCCGGGCGGCGGGCGGGGTCTTCAGCACGAAGGTGAAGGACCGGTCCTCGTACACGCTGATCTCGGCGGGGACGATGTCGCCCCGCTGGGACTCGGTCTGCGCGTTGTAGGACTTGCAGAACTCCATGATGTTCACGCCGTGCTGACCGAGCGCGGGGCCCACCGGCGGCGCCGGCGTGGCCTGGCCCGCCTTCAGCTGAAGCGTGAACGTCTTGACGAGCTTCTTCTTCGGAGGCATGTCACTTCCTGGGGCTTGGAACTGGGAAAGGTGCCGGGCCGCGGGCGCGCACGGTCAGCGCGATGCGACAGCGACGACGTTCTAGGGTAGCGCAGCGTTGCACCGCCCCGTCCGTCGAGGTCCGTCGAGGTCCAACGAAGGGGCGGAAACGGGTACGCCGGCGGCGGGCAAGAACCCACCGCCGGCGACCCGGACGTCAGATCTTGGCGACCTGGTTGAAGTTCAGCTCGACCGGAGTCTCCCGGCCGAAGATCGACACCAGCACCTTGAGCTTCTGCTGGTCGGCGTTGATCTCACTGATCGTCGCCGGCAGCGAGGCGAACGCGCCGTCGGTGACGGTGACCGAGTCGCCGACCTCGAAGTCGAGGACCCTGACCTCGGGCTTGGCCTTCTTCTCCACCGCCTCGACCGCCGGAGCCAGCCACTTCAGCACCTCGTCGAGGCTCAGCGGCGCCGGCCGGTCGGCCCGGTCGGTGGCACCGACGAAGCCGGTGACCCCCGGCGTGTTGCGCACGCAGGAGTACGACTCGGCGGTCAGCTCCATCCGGACCAGGATGTAGCCCGGGAAGACCTTGGCCTGGACCTGCGACCGCTTGCCGTTCTTGACCTCGACCTCTTCCCGGGTCGGCACCTCGACCTGGTAGATGAACTCCTCCATGTCGAGGGAGGTGATCCGGGTCTCGAGGTTGGTCTTGACCTTGTTCTCGTAGCCGGCGTACGAGTGCACCACGTACCAGTCGCCCGGGGCGTAGCGCAGCTTCTGGCGCAGCTCGGCGACCGGGTCGTACTCCTCGTCCGGGGCCGGCTCGGTGGTCGGGATTTCCGGCTCGCTGGCGGCCTCGACCGACTCGTCGCTCGCCGCCGTCGCCACCGTGGACTGGTCGTCCGTGGTCTCGGCGGTCTCGTCGTACTCAGGCACGCTCGCTCACTTCCGTCACTATCGGCTCAGTCGGCCGGTCAGCTGGGGTTGCCGAAGACCCACAGCACGCCCTTCGCGAAGGCGAAGTCGAGAAGGCCGACGATCGTCAGCATCACCGCGACGAACGTCACCACCACGGCCGTGTAGGTCAGCAGCTCCTTGCGGGTCGGCCAGATGACCTTACGCAGTTCGGCGACCACCTCGCGGAAGAAACGCGCGATGCGGGCGAACAGCCCGATCCGGTCGGTGTCGGTGCGGGTCTTCGGCTTGCTGTCGGCCGAACCGGCACGGGCCCGCGAACGGGTCGCGGTGCCGCCCCGGGAGACCGGCTCGTCCGCGCCGGTGGCGTCGTCGTCGGCGGCCACGTCGTCGACGAGCTCGTCGCGCTCGTCGCGCAGACCCTCGTCGCCGGCGTCCTCGCCGCGCCGCTTGCTCTCGGCCACTTCGCCCTCCGTCGCGGGATATCGGTCGTACGCCCTATGGGCGCACGCGGCGTGTGGTCACGCCGGCCGGACCAGCCGTCCCGCGACGGGCCGCGGCCGGCGGACCGGACGAGGGGGCCCGATGCCTCGGAACCACCCCGCCGATGCCACCACCACGGGCCGGACGCCGCCAGTCGGCGGCGCGACCCACGGGAACGGTCAGGCCTGAGGCGCAGGGGTGACAGGACTTGAACCTGCAGCCTGCGGTTTTGGAGACCGCTGCTCTGCCAATTGAGCTACACCCCTGTGCGGCGACGCTCGCCCCGCTCGACCACGAGGGCCAGGCAGGGGTCACTTGCCCCACGGCGGACCAGTGTACGGGTAGTGCCCCGACTTTCCCAACCGGTACCGCCCGTCACCTGTCCAGCACCGGTCAGCGGGTGGTCCGGACGATCGCCCGGGCCTGTGAGAGGACCTTCTCCCCCAGGCAGGTGGCGGTCACGTCGAGCCTGGTCAGGCCCTCCTCGGTGACCTCCTTCACCACCGCGTTGACCTCGATCTCGGTGCCCTGGTCGTCGTCCGGGACCACCACCGGCCGGGTGAACCGGACGCCGAAGTCGACCACCGCGTCGGGTGCGCCCGCCCAGGTGGTGACAGCCCGACCGACCAGCGCCATGGTGAACATGCCGTGCGCGATCACGCCGGGCAGGCCCACCTTGGTGGCGGTCCGGTCGTTCCAGTGGATCGGGTTGAAGTCGCCGGAGGCGCCCGCGTAACGGACCAGGTCCGCCCGGGTGACCCGGAACGTCTGAGTCGGCAGCTCCATCTCAGGCCTCCCCGCGTACGACGAGCTTGGACCAGACCGCGACCACCGGCTCGCCGGCGACGGTGCGCACGTCGGTGCGGGTGGTCAGGAAGCCGTGCCCGCCCCGGTTGGTGACCTCCTCGATGGTGTTCACGCAGACCAGCTCGTCCCCGGCCACCACCGGACGGGTGTACGCGAAACGCTGGTCGCCGTGCACCACCCGGCTGTAGTCGACGCCCAGCGCCGGGTCCTCGACGATCTGGCGGTTCGCGGCCATCGTGATCACGAAGGGGAAGGTCGGCGGGGCGACCACGTCCGGGTGGCCCAGCGCCTGGGCCGCGTCCGGGTCGTGGTGGGCCGGATCGGTGGCGCCGATCGCGGCGGCGAACTCGCGGATCTTTTCTCGGCCCACCTGATAGGGGGCGGTCGGCGGATAGGTCCGGCCGACGAAGGACGGGTCCAGGGACATGCCGCCGAACCTACACGCAAAGCACGAACGCCGATCCGTACGGGCGGGGCGGCGAAAGTGCCGCGCCATCCGTGCGGATCGGCGTCCGGGAAGTGCTCAGAGACCGGGCCGGCGGGGCCGGCCGCAGGTCAGCGGGTCTCGCGGTGGACCGTGTGCTTGCCGTCCCGGGGGCAGAACTTCTTCAGCTCGATGCGGTCCGGGTCGTTACGACGGTTCTTGCGCGTGATGTAGTTGCGCTCCTTGCACTCCACACACGCCAAAGTGATCTTCGGCCGGACATCGGTCGCCTTCGCCACGGCGGAGTGCCTTCCTCGCTGGGGTATCAACTACGACGCATCAGCCTACGCGGTCGATGCGCGGACATGCAAAGTGGGCGCCAGTGGCGCCCGTTCCACCGGCCGCCGGGAACCAGGCCCGGAGGACGAGAGTAGCGGTGGCCGGACTTGAACCGGCGACACAGCGATTATGAGCCGCTTGCTCTGCCATCTGAGCTACACCGCCGCAGGCGGGTCCAGCCGGACCCTCTGAGCCCCCTTACGGAATCGAACCGTAGACCTTCTCCTTACCATGGAGACGCTCTGCCGACTGAGCTAAGGGGGCCTGCCCGATCACCCCGGAGGGCGTCGCGCAGGGGTAACAGTACATGACCCCGCCGCCGAGGTGAAATCGGATCCCCCTGCCCCGCGTTTCCACAGATCAGGGCACAACCCGCAGTCTCGGCGACTCGCCTGGGGAGATCGTCTCCGGGTCCACCTGGGCGCCGAACCAGGCCTCCAGGCGCTCGTACGGCAGCGGGCGGCTGAACAGGAAGCCCTGGCCGATCTCGCAGCCGATGTCCTGGAGCAGCTCCAGGGTCAGCTCGCTCTCCACGCCCTCGGCCACCACGGCGAGACCGAACTGCTGGGAGAGCGTGACCACGGCGTTGACGATCGCCAGGTCGCCCGGATCCGTGGCCATGCCCTGCACGAAGGAGCGGTCGACCTTGACCTCGTGCACCGGCAGGCGGCGCAGGTGGGCCAGCGAGGAGTCACCGGTGCCGAAGTCGTCCACCGAGAGCCGCACGCCCAGGTCGCGCAGCCGGCGCAGAGTGGGAATCGGCCGGTCGGTGCCGTCCAGCACCCCGGACTCGCGGAGCTCGAGGGTGAGCCGCTGCGGCGGGACGCCGTACTCGGTCAGCAGCTCGCCCACCCGGTCGGGGAAGTGCTGGTCGGTCAGCGTACGCGCGGCGAGGTTGACCGCGACGGCGAGCGGCTGGCCGGTGTGGCTCCAGTCCCGGCTACGCCGCAGCCCCTCCCGCAGCACCACCTCGGTGAGCCGACCCAGCTGGCCGGTGTGCTCGGCGACCGCGACGAAGTCCTCCGGACTCACCGTGCCGTGCGTGGGGTGCTCCCATCGCGCCAGGCACTCGACCCCGACCAACCGCCGGTCGCGCAGCGTCACCTTCGGCTGGAAGTAGACCTCCAGCGCGCCCTCGTCCAGCGCCCGGCGCAGATCGCCGGCGAGGCCGAGCCGGCGCAGCGACCGCGACTCCAGGGCCGGGTTGAACAGCTGCACGCTGCCCGGGACCGACTTGGCCGCCGTCGCGGCCAGATCGACGCGTTGCAGCAGCGAAGCGGCGTCGCTGCCGTGGTCCGGGTGCACGGCCACCCCGACCGCGGTGTCGACGTCGAGGGTGAGGGCGTCGAAGACCATCTCGTCGCGGATCTGCTCGCGCAGTTGGGCGGCCAACTCCAGCGCCGCCTCGGCGTTCTCCAGCCGGAGGGTGACCAGGAATTCGTCGCCGCCGGCGCGGCCCACCAGGGCGGAGGAGGGCGCACAGGCGCGCAGCCGCTCGGCCACCTCGACGAGGACCTTGTCGCCCGCGGCGTGACCGAGGGACTCGTTGACCTGGCGCAGGCCGTCCACGTCGAAGAGCAGCACCGCCACCACCTCGCCCGGCGCGCGGATCTTGACCGCCTCGTCGAGCGCACCGGTGATCCGGCGGCGGTTGGGCAGCTTGGTGAGCGCGTCGTGGTACGCGTCGTGGCGCAGCCGGTCGACCAGGCGGGAATTCTCCAGGGCGACCGCGGCGTGCGCCGCGACCGTCTCGAAGACCGGGGTGTCACCCGGCGTGAAGTGGCCGACGTCGCTGAGCCGGTTGACCACCTCCAGCGTGCCGATCACCGCCTGGCCGGAGCGCAGCGGCACCACGATGGCGTCCTTCACCCCGGCGTCGCGCAGCAGCGCCAACTGCTCCCGGTCCCCGCCCAGCTGCACGCCGAGGGCCACCGCGTGGCGCTGCGCCACCGCCTGCTCCCGCAACGCGGCCGGGAGCTTGGAGAAGTCGAGCAGGCCCGGGCCGTCCACCCGGGCCGTCAGGAGCACCTCGGGATGACGTCCCTGCGCCGGCAGCCAGAGCGTGGCGTACTCGGCCTGCATGAGGGCCCGGATACGGCCGAGCAGCACGTCGGCGAGGGTGCCCTCCTGTCCGCTGTCGGTCATCGCCCGGGCCAGCTCGTACATGTTGCCCAGGGTGCGGTGCTGACGGAGGAACTGCGCGTACGAGCGGTAGACCAGGATGACCGCGACCGCGAGAACCGCGATCAGGAGCACGGACCACCAGGTCGACTGGATGGCGATCAGAACGATCAGCCCCACGACCACGTTGATCATCGAGGTCAGCAGCGGGGCGGTCGCCGTCCGCACCACCTCCAGGCCCGCCTGCCAGCCCTGGAGCAGACTGATCACGCCGGAGACGGCTGCCAGGGCGACGAGCGTGTTCGTGCTGACCGCGACGAACAGGACGATCCAGGTACGCGGACCGACCCCCACCGCCGGAGGAAGCGCCTGAAGCACCAGTCCCGCGAGCGACGCCGCAGCCGCTGCCTTGGCCACGTTGAACCAGACCTTGGGCGGACTCAGCCGCCGGCGCAACTGGCCGATCAGCGCGGCGAGCGCGGCGATCAACACCACCGTCAACGGCGGCAGGAAGTAGAACGCCAGCACCAGCGGGATCTCGGTGACGATCACTTCGAGGGCCTGGCGGCGGATCACGATCTGCAGCGCCTGGATGGCGGCTGCCGCCATCGCCACGAACAGGACAGCGGCGATCGCGAGATTCCCCGGAGGCGGCTCGGCCACCAGGGCGAGAACAACGGAACACAGCGTGGCGAGCAGGGCGAGCGGGCCGGTGATCAGCCATGCCTGGTCCGTCGTTCTACGCGGTGACGGTCGGCCGTCTGGCATCCCGCTCCTCGTGGCTGTTGCGGTACCGACCCCTAGCGGGTGGCGTGGGGACCCGCTTCGACGGCGGTGTGGTTGGCCGCGGGTGCGCCCCACTGGAAGTCCAGTAGGTGGAGCTCGGTGTTGGGACCGGCGAGGCCTGCCGCGAACGCGACAGCAGCCACGAGCGCGACGACGGCGCCAAGCCGGCTAGGCGTTCGACCAGACATCGTTGTGCTCCTGTCAGGGCTTCAATCAGGTGGAGGTTCCACGATGGTGCCACACCCCAACCCACCCGCAAAGCGGACGGACGGCCGATCAGGGCCGCCCGTCCAGCCCGGTCCGGGCGCCGGGTGACAAGTCGCCAGTCGGGACGGCGTCCGGGCCGGCGGGGCAGCCCAGATGCTGCAGCTTCAGCTTTTAGCCGCGATTCGCATCTTCGCCCACGAGCTGCACGATTCCCCCGACACCAGGTCACTCAGGACATCTGGCGACCGAGCGCGACCCTCGGCCACGACCGTCGCATCGACGGCTACCGTCGCCAGGATGCCCGCCGCGGCGTCGAAACGCCAGACCTCCGGGCGATCGATCTGGAACTCGACTCAGTGATTTACGTCAATCGGCTGGCGTCTGGTCGCTTCCCGTCGGCACCCGGCGCGGCACGCCGCGTCTCCACCGGGCCCGGTCAGACGCCGACCACCAGGCGGACCGTCACGGCGTCGCCGACGTTGAGCCCTTCGGCCTTCCGAACGCTCGCCTTCACCGGCACGACGTACCGCCCGTCCTTGGGGAACAGCGAGGTCGTCCACCGGGTCCGCCCGATCCGGGCCGTGACCGGCACCATGCCCCAGCCGTAGCTCACGGACGCGGCGGTCGCGCTCAGCTCCAGGCAGTCCTCGTCCGGGACGGTGACGAAGTGCCAGGGCGCCGGGCCCTTCCAGAACCACACCTCGCCGCTGAACTCCAGCTCCATCGGGCCAGGATAGGAGCGCGCCGGCCGGAGTGGGCAGACGAAAAGGCCCGTGACACGAACTGCCGAAGGCAGCCGCCACCCCGGAGCGTCCACAGGACTCACCCCGGCCTCAAGCGACGTCACGGCCAGCCAAGAGATCGAGGGGCGGAGTCGTGCTTGGGCCCGCAGGTCAGACGTCGGTCTGTTCGGGTGGGAAATCGTCCGGGAAGGCCGCAGCAGCAGTGGACGGGGAGATGCAATCATGGGCCTTCAGTCCCACTCCCAGTCTGGGTCGTCCACGGTCAACGCCTGCGGGATGGTGTCTGCCAGGTGCCGGGGGCCATCGATCCGCCACGAGCGGACACAGCACCCGCAGCCGCCCTCCGATATCGAGGTCACGGCGTAGCGGTGGCGCTCGACCCACGCCTCGGCCTCAGCAACCTCGGTAGGACTATCCGAGCGAGCCATCATGCTGAAACGTGCCACGGAATCACCGTAGCGGGGGCGCGACGCGGCGTCGTCAAGGTGGAGAGCCAGAGCGGTCACTCATATCCCATGGCCGGGATGACCTTGCCGAGTGCTTCTTCGATGAACTCGCGGGTTTCGTCGTCGAATTGGTCGTTGCGGTTCGTCAGCTTGTGCGACTGAAACGTTGAAGGGGTGGCGAAGTCGTCGACGTCGAGCCGTTCGAACAGGGCGCGGCGCTGCCCGGGCCAGTCGGCTGCGAGATCTTCTGCTTTCACCTCGATGTATCGCCTGCCCGTCAGGTCGACCGTGTTCTTCCAGGTGAGCCATCGGTGGTAGACAGGCTTGAGGTAGGCGAGCGCGCCGTCGACGGTGGGCGGTGCCCATGGCTGGGCCAGGTGGGATGCAAGCACTGAGACCGGGTGACGCTTGATGTGCACGATGGTCGCTTCAGGGACCAGTTCCCAGAGGAACTCCATGCACAGCAGGTTGAACGGTGTCTTCTCGCACCAGGTCGGCTTGCCCGCGTCGGCGGCTGCTCCGCCGAACACGGTGTCGATCAGGCCCCGCAAGATTCCGAGCAGCTCGCCCCGGTCGCTGAAATACCTGGGAAGTACCCGCCGGCGGCTCAGCGGCTCGAACGGCCCAGCAGGCCGGTCGGCGTTCCCGAAGCCTTCCGCGGGCGCAGGTTCGTCGTATGTGTACGCGATCAACTGCGGCCAGAGCCGTTGCACCGCGTCCCGGTAGCGCCGCTCGCCGACCAGCTCGGGAACGGTTTTGCCGCGATCGTCGCGCCGGCCGGGCACCCGTACGGTGAGGAAGTCGCTCAGCCGGTGCAGGGCGTCCTCCCCGACGGTGGGGTCGTATCGATCGGTGAGCGCGTCGGCCATGTCCCGCAGGCCACCCGGGTCGATGAGAAACCGGGTCTCCATGGGAATCCGATGGATCAGCGGATGTTCGCCGATGATGTCGGCGATCCGTGACGTTCCCGAACGACCCGTACCCGCAACGAAGATCGGTGAGGGGAAAGGCATGGCGAGCAGTCAAACTCTCAGCCCGGCGCCTGTGCAAGCCATTTATTCCCTTCACCCGCTGCTACGGGCCGGACCCGCACCCGCCGAGCCGAGTGCGTGCCGGATGGCCGCCTCCAACAAGCGAGCAACGAATTATCGAAGCTTCCCAACGCGCCGCATCCCTCACGCACTGATGCACTGATCTCGGCATGACACGGCGTTCATCGCCGGCTAGTTGCTACCTAGCCGACTGAGACCTGTCACCCATGAGTTGACGGAGATCAGCCGCGGATCTCCTCGCCGGGCACCACAAGGGCTACCCGCTCTGCCGCTCGCGCATGCCGCCGAGCAGCCCAGATCGCAACGCCGCTCGCCGCGAGTCCGAGCAGGGAACCAGGGACCGCCAGGAGTTGCCCAGTTAACTCTTCCAAGGCGAGCCTCCCGTGCCCGTTGCGTGCCCGATCGAACGGGCGATCACGGTCAACAGCGGAGCAGACCACCCGGACACGACGAAGGCCTCTGACTTGCGTTTCCGCAGGTCAGAGGCCTTGTCGTTGCCTGGTGGCGGGTAGAGGATTCGAACCTCTGAAGCTTTCGCGACGGATTTACAGTCCGCTCCCATTGGCCGCTCGGGCAACCCGCCAGGGCACACCAACCGCACTCGCGCGCGGCAGCGACGCCAAGGATAGCGGTTGCCCCCGGGGACGTCGCAACCGGGTACGGTCAGGGGGTCGTGCCGCTGGTCAGCGGGCGACGGTACGTGACAGATCGCCGGACAGCAGGAGCATGAGTATGGCAGCGAACCCGTCGTTCGACATCGTGAGCAAGGTCGATCGCCAGGAGGTCGACAACGCCCTCCGTCAGGCGGAGAAGGAGCTCGCGCAGCGGTTCGACTTCCGCGGCACCGGCGCGGAGATCTCCTGGTCGGGCGAGGAGGCGATCAGCCTCCAGGCGGAGACCGAGGAGCGGGTCAGCGCCGCGCTGGACGTCTTCAAGGAGAAGCTGGTCAAGCGGAACATCTCGCTGAAGTCGCTGGACGCCGGCGACCCCCGCTCCTCGGGCAAGGTCTTCAAGATCGACTGCAAGGTGATCCAGGGCATCGACTCGGACAAGGCCAAGGCGATCAGCAAGAAGATCCGCGACGAGGGCCCGAAGGGCGTCCAGGCCCAGATCCAGGGTGACCAGCTGCGCGTCACCGGCAAGAAGAAGGACGACCTGCAGGCCGTCATCGCGCTGCTCAAGGGCGAGGACTTCGGCGTGGCCCTGCAGTTCACCAACTACCGGTAAGGCGCTCTCTGCGCGCAGGTCACCGCTTGGGCCACGTCGCGCTACCTGCGCAACCGTCGTCGGCAATGGTCATCTTTGGTGGGCTTTGTCCGACCTCTGACGGCCTGACGACGGCCTGGATACTTCCACCGATCGGGCTTGCATCCGGTACCCAGGTACAGGCTTACCGTCGGAGTATGAGCGACCGACACGTCACGACGGATGACTCCTGGGCACCGGATGCCTGCACCCTGCCGACCCGCGACCGACCGCTGCGGCTCGCCGAGTTCGATCAGTTCTTCCGCGATGCGGTCCAGGGTGTCGACCGGCTGTCGGCACAGCATCTGCGATTGCGGCTCGCCGGCGCGGGGCAGGTGGAGGAGACCGCGCGGGATCTGACGGCCCGTGAATCGTCCTGCTGTTCGTTCTTCGCTTTCGACATCAGCCCGGACTCGCTGACCCTGGACGTCCGGGTACCGGCGGCACACGTCGACGTCCTCGATGCCCTCGCCGAGCGGGCGACGTCTGTCCGGAGCCAGAAATGACCGGATCGGGGCTGCGCAGCGGCCAGCTGGCCGACGCGGCCGGCGTCAACCTGCAGACGCTGCGCTACCACGAGCGCCGGGGACTACTTGCCTCGCCGCAGCGGTCGCCGGGCGGGCATCGGCTCTACCCCGTCCGACACGGTCACCCTGCTGCGGATCATCAAGACCGCACAGCGCCTCGGCTTCACCCTCAGCGAGGTCGCCGACCTGCTCGACGCGGGCCGACATCGGCACCTCGGCCGACCCGACGCCGGACTCCAGGCGCGGGCAAAGGACAAGTTGCCGACTCGCCGAAAGGAACGACCGTGCCGACACCTGCTGACCGGGCGCGCCGCCTCCTCCCCGCCAGCATGACCGGACTCGCGGGAGCCGCCTGCGCCGCCTGCTGCATCCTGGCGCCACTGCTGGCAGCCGGAGTGCTCGGCGGTGCCGGCTGGGCCGCGGTCAACCGTTTCCTGCCCGGCGTCGCCGTTGCCCTGGCCGTGCTCGCCGGCCTGTCGTTGTGGTGGGCCACCAGACGCCGCCACACCACCGGCTGCGCCGGCGGCAACTGCTCCTGCGGCCAACCCGACCAGCACGACCGCCAGGTGGTCCCGCTACGGTCCGACGCGTGACGGTTGCCGACTCGTCCGTCGCCTACCAGGTCGGCCGCCTCACCCGTGCTGAGCTGGCCGGATGGCGGCGGATCCCGTCGCTGGCCTGATCCGCTACGCTCCTCGCGATGAAGCGGCCGTTCCCCCCGTGACGGCCGCTTCGTCATGTCCACCGGTAGCTGGTGAGCAGGCCCAAGCCATGGGCTCCGGCGGAGTAGGCAATGGACTCAGGTGTAACGCCCCTCGCGTCTCCCACGCCGATGGGACGGGCGGGTGTAGGCGTGGCGCGGTGTAGAGGGGGTTCAGCCTCAGCGGCCCGCCCGGACCAGCCTCGGACGCCCGCCAGGTACGCCGTAGGGAGTTGTCATGGCTCAGTCCGCACGCCGCACGTCGTCCGCTCGGTGGCCCCACGTCAACGTCTCCAACGCCACGCCCTCGACCTCTCCCGGATGGAACTCCCCGACTCGCCCTGTCCCCGTTCTGTCGAGGCGCTCGGATCCGTGGTGGTCGTATTCGATGTTCGGAGGAATCATCCTTGTGGTCGGATCCATTGCTCTCGGCGTGGTGCTGTTGAGCCGATGAAACGAGACACACTTCTCTCTCCGGAAGAGTTCATCCGGACTGCCGTGAGCTGGCGCAGCACCTGTCCCCCGACGGGTGGGGCATGCCGTTGAATTTCGTCGCCTGGATGACCGCGGGGGCTCTGACGTGACTTCCGACTTTCCTGCCACCCCTACCGCTCCCGGCCCGGACTCGGCGACCCGCACGATGCCGATGGTGCGCAGGGGCGGACACCGGCGGCCCGAGCCCGACGCGACGCAGTGGTTCATGTGGGCGGCCGTGGCTGGCGCTCTGGTCGCGGTGCTCCTGGCCGCCATGGTGGTGACGTTCACGGGCGGCGATCCCGAACCGTCCGCCGCCAGGCCGGGGGCCACTGTGGCCAGCGGGGACGTTGCACCTGAGGCTGCTGGATCGGCGATGACCGAGGAACCGTCCGAGTCTCCGTCAGCTACCCCAACGGTGAAGCCGTCCCCCCGGCCAAGCCTGAACGCCGCCCAGCTCATCACGGGGCTGCGCACCACTGTTTCGGGGCTCGCTCAGAACGGGCAGTTGACTCCGAAGGCCGCGCGGGAGCTGACAAGGCGACTGCGGGAAGCGGCCGAGAAGCACGCTGCCGGTGAGGTGGACGGGACCCGGGAAGAGCTGGCTGAGTTCGGCGAGAAGGTCGCCGACCTGCGGGAGGAAAACAAGATCTCCGACGCCGGTTACCAGACTCTCGCCGCTGGGCTGGCACAACTCGTGCAGGTCCTGCCCAACCGCTGAACCGTCCTGCTGGTCGAGCCGCGCCGCACGGACACGTCGGGTCCCTGTTTCGTCCGGTGCCCGCCTGGGCACCGCTACCGTTATGGAGACCGGGCAGCTGCTCAACGGCCGGTACCGGCTGGTGGACCGGCTGGGCGCGGGCGGCATGTCGGTCGTCTGGCGGGCCCACGACGAGGTGCTCGGACGGGACGTCGCGGTCAAGATGCTCTCGCCGGAGCTGGCCGCCGACCCGCAACTACTGCAGCGTGTCCGGCTGGAAGCTCGTTCGGCGGCGCGGTTGCGCCACCCGAACATCGTGGAGGTCTACGACTACGGCGAGGCGGCCGACGGCGCCGGGCGTCGGCTGCCCTATGTCGTCATGGAAGTCGTTGAAGGCCGCTCGCTGGCACAGCTGCTGACCGGCGGTGCGCTGCCGTGGCGACTGGCCGTGCTGATCTGCGCCCAGGTCGCCGCCGCGCTGGCAGCGGCCCACGACCGCGGCGTCGTTCATCGTGATGTCAAACCCGGCAACGTGATGGTGACCGCGGCAGGGGCCAAGTTGGTGGACTTCGGGCTCTCGGCCGCTTCCGGCGACGCGGATGGTTCGGCCGGATCGCTGTTCGGTACACCGGCCTACCTGGCTCCCGAACGGCTGCAGAAGGGTTTGGTGCAACCGGCGACGGACGTGTACGCGCTGGGTCTGCTGCTGTATCGGGCACTGGCTGGGACGCTGCCCTGGCACGCCTCCAGCACCACCCAGATGCTGGTCGCGCACCGGTATCAGGAGCCGGCCGCCTTGCCGCCCATCGAGGAACTTCCGCCCGAGGTGACGGAGTTGTGCCGGCGGTGCCTTGGCAAGGAGCCTGCCCAGCGGCCGAACGCGGCCGAGGTCGCCATGGTCCTCAGCGACGTTGCAGGGCTCTCGGCCGCCACGCTCGTGCTGCCCCAACAGGAGGCCACGGCCAGGGCAGGTCCGACGAAGGTCGCGGTATCGGGCCGGACGACTGGCGGCGCCGGCAACCTCACCAAGATCGGGGTTGGGCTGCTGACACCAGGCCCGTACGAGCAGCTTCTGGCCCGCTGGCGACAACTGTTGCCGAGCAGACGTCGCCAGGTTGCGGCCACTGGCGCTGCCGCCCTGCTGGTCTCGGGCGTGTTCGCTGCCGCTTGGCTGAATCACACAGCAGGTCAGGGAGAGGAGGAGACCCTGGCCGGCACGCCCAGTGCCGTCGCCGGAATGGGCGAGCGTAAAGCGGAGTGCAGTGTCCAGTACACCGTCCGGCGGGCCGTCAACGGCCGTTTTTCCAGCGCCGTCAGCATCTCGAACACCGGAACCACTGCCATCGACAACTGGCGGCTGACCTTCGACCTTCCAGGCGAGCAGCGGCTTCTGCGGGCCTCTCCAGGCGCATGGAAACAGAAGGGCCGTTCGGTGGAGGTGCGGGGTGACGCACTACCTGCGGAGAAGTCCTTCGCCGCTCGCTTGGACGGGACTTACCGAGGGGTGAGCTCCCTCCCCACCACCTTCACGATCAACGGGACCGTCTGCCGGTCGAATTTCTCGGTCGCCGGCCAGACCGTCCGGCCCGTCCCGCCCCCAGGTGAGGGTAAGGACGACGAAAAGAAGGACGAGGAGAAGAAGGACGAACAGAAGAAGGACGAGGAGAAGGACGACCACTAGATCCTCCGCAGTGACCGTCCCACACCGTGCGGCCTGACGACCGCCTCGACGTGAGCCGCGTCGACGGCGTGCGGAACCAGTCTGCCGCCGGCTTCGTCAGGGCGTGGTCTGCCCGCCCAGGCAGAGCCATGTAACACGCAGCCGGGCTCGTCACGCCTCCAGTAGGTGGAGTCAAGCCTCAGTGAATGGCGCGACATGCCTGATCTTTCCGTGGTCGCGCGCGAGCGGACAGCGCTGGCAACGATCGCCGACGCGATCACGGCAGCGTCGATCGGCAAGGACCTTCGAGTGGCCGTGTCCTGTCCCGATACCCACCGGGCCCTGGTTGATCACCTGGCGCAGGCACTGCACGCCCGTGGCCGGATCTGCCGCTGCCTGCCCGCGGAACCGAATCTGAGCGACGGCGGCGGCCAGCTGCCGAAGTGGCACGAAGCGGGTTCGACTGTTGTCGTCATCGTGAGCGGACCCGGCACGGAGACGGACCGTGCCGTGCGGCAGGTGACCATCAGCGTGACGGCCGGCATCCCTACCGGGGACAGTGGCGACGCCAGCCACCAAGGAACGAGCGAGCCAACCTCATCGACCGGCGGTGCACCGGACATCGTTCTTGACTATCGCGATCCACGCGGACCTCTGATCCGCTACCTGGCGCCCCACCTGTCGCCAGACAGCCAACGTTAGGCACTGGCGCTCCACCCGAACGCGACCGCCGGTGCACGGCGCAGTCGCCGTCAGCGCATTCGCTCCCGCCGCCCGGGTCGAGGAGCGCGGCGTCCATCATCAGCGCGTAGGGGGCGCTTGATCGACGGGAAAGACATCCTGCCCTCTCCAATGTGAATGGTCTTCAGAGGTTCGCCCTGGTCGGCGGGGGTAGGAGCTAGGACGCAAGACCAAACGACAGGAAGGAACAGCTCATGCGTGTAGCACGCCTCGGCACCACTGTCGCCGCGCTCGCCGCGGGTGCAGGTCTCGTCCTCGGCGGCGCCGGCGTCGCTCAGGCGGCCCCGGTGACGCAGCAGGCTCCGGCCGTCGCACCCGCCGCGTCCACCTTGGCCACTCCGGTCACGGGTAGCTTCACCGACGCCCTCGGTGGTACCGGCACCTTCGCCGGCGCCTTCACCCCAACCCGGTTCGTCAACCAGGGCGGCCAGCTCGCCGCGGTCGGCACGCTCACCGGCACCCTGACCAACTCTGCCGGAACGTCCCTCGGCACCGTCACGCAGCAGGTCACTGTGCCGCTGCAGGTCAACGGCACCTGTGACATCCTGCACCTGAACCTCGGGCCGCTGGACCTCAACCTGCTCGGCCTCCAGGTCCACCTCGACGAGGTCGTGCTGGACATCACCGCCCAGCAGGGACCCGGCAACCTCCTCGGCAACCTGCTCTGCGCGGTCGCCGGTCTGCTCGACAACCCCGGTGGCGGCGCGCTCAACGGCGTGGTCGCCCTGCTCAACCGAATCCTGTCGCTGCTCGGCTGAACCGCGGGATCACCACCCACGAGGAGCTGAGGTGACGGCCGCCGGGACATCCGGCGGCCGTCACCACGACTGCAGCCGTTGCTGCCACCGCGGCTGTCGTGGTGACGCAGCGCGGCCCAGAAGAGCATCGCGCCCCCGCCCGCCCGGGTAACGCGAGCGCCGGTTTCCCGGCCACGACCGCACCCATCCACTCGGACACACGCAACCGGCCCGGGTCCCGTCATCCTCGGCGGACCAGCGCTGTTGCTGGCCGGCCGTGCCGGCTTCGAATACGCGGTATTCAGCCGCGTGTCCCGGATCGGCCGATCGGTGTGCTCGTGCTGGCGGCCCTGACACCCGCGATGCTGTTCGTGCCGCCGCTGCTGGCCGCCCTCGCCGCGACCGCAGTCCTGGCCGGGGTCGCCGTCACCGACGCGGCCCGCGCGCGAGACCGCCCGCCCGAGCCACCGTCACCACCTGGTCAGCCGCGCGGAAGGGTCCGACCACCGGCTCAGCGCGAGAAGATCAACAGCAGGATCACCGTCAGAATGGCGCTGATCAGGATCGAGCCCAGACAGCCGACCCGGTTCGAGAAGAAGAGAAACATGGCGGTGAGGTACCCCGTCGAGCCCGGTTGAGACCCACCCAACGCCGGCCGCCCGCCCCGGCCGACCGAAGCGGCACGGCGGACACCGTCACCGGCGCAGTCGTGATCGGACCGGAGACGGGGCATCACCCGAGCCTCCGGACACGGTGACCGTCCGGCCCGCTGCCGGTCCCGGGCAGGCCGGCGTACTCCTCGGCGGTCGGTCAGGCGGCGACCGGCTGCTCGGCGCGTACCGCTGTCGCCTCGGCGCGGGCGATCGGCCCGGCGGGCATGGCGGCCACCGCGGCCCCGACGGCGACCGCGGCCCCGGCGAAGAGGAACGCCCACGGCACGCCGCCGGCGTGGTCGACGATCAGCCCGGCCACCGCGCCGCCGGCGGCGCTCGCCGCGACCGACATGGTCACCACCCAGGTGTACGCCTCGTTCAGCATGCCGGCCGGGGCGATCCGCCCGACCAGGGTGTTCTCCAGGGTGAGCGCGGGCGCGATGGTGGCGCCGCCGAGGACCAGCGCGACACCCAGCGCCGCCGGGCCGGGCATCAGCGCGAAGACGGCGAAGCTGGCGGCCACCGCGCCGAGGAGCCAGGCGAACTGGCGGGTCATGTTGGCCGCCGGCTTGCGTACGCCGAACCAGAAGCCCCCGGCGGCGCTGCCGACACCCCAGACCGCGAGCAGGATGCCGGCGAGGCTCTCCGGGTCGGCAGTGGGCTGGTCACCCGCGAATGCCGGCACGATCACCCCGGCGGCCCCGAACGCGATGCCGAGGCTGGCGACGCAGAGCAGCAGCGCGGGGAAGCCGCCCACCCGCAGCGGGCCGAGGCCCCTGGCGTGGTGCTCGCGCGGGTGCGGCTGCCAGCCGCGCATCACCCGCCCCAGCGCCACGGCGGCCGTGCCGACCAGGGTGACCAGGGCGGCGCCGACCAGCGCGGCAGCGGCGTCGGCGACGAGCACGAAGCCGGCCACCAGCAGCGGGCCGAGCACGAAGACGACCTCGAAGAGCGAGGTCTCGGCGGCCAGCGCGGTGTTGCGCAGGTGGTACCGCCCGGAGTTCGGGCCGGTGAGGTCGTTCCAGGCACCCCGGATCGCGGCGGTCAGCGGCGGGTAGGTCGCACCGGCGATCCCGGCGGCCAGGTAGATCAGGCCCAGGTTGCCGGCCTCGGACCGGCTGGCCCCGAGCAGCCCGAAGAGCGCGAGGGGATGGGCGATGGCCGTGGCCAGCAGCACGGGGGTGGGGCCGACCCGGTCGGCGATCCGCCCGGCGACGGGGCTGAGCGCGGCGCCGGAGAGGGCGTAGACGCCTCCGGCGACCGCGGCGAGCGAGTACCGCCCGGTCACCTGCTCCACCACCAGCAGCAGCGCCAGCGGCGTCATGCCGATCCCGAGCCGGCCGATGATGCCGAAGACCAGCAGCATCGGCGCGCCGGGGATCCGCCAGACGCCCAGGTACTGGCGCAGTGCGGCCACGTTCGACCTCCGAGGATGTAATGGGTGAGAGACGTTTCGACCCTAACGGCGGCCAGGACCGGGGGGAACTGGTTTGTGCCCGGACACACGACTCCGCCCGCGTCCGGACCGGACGCGGGCGGAGGTGTCGGGGTGGGTCAGCGCTGGAACTGCACCGGGCCGCTGTTGGCGGCCAACTGCTCCAGTCGGGCGACCCGCTCCTCCATCCGGGGGTGGGTGGAGAAGAGCGCGGCGATGCCGCCGCCCCGCTTGAACGGGTTGTCGATCATCAGGTGGGCGGTGCTGGTCAGCTGACCCTGCGCGGGCAGCGGACGCGTCTGGGTACCCATGTGGATCTTCTTCAGCGCGCTGGCCAGGGCCAGCGGGTCCCGGGTGAGCTGGGCGCCGGAGGCGTCCGCCTGGAACTCCCGGCTCCGGCTGATCGCCAGCTGGATCACGGTGGCCGCGATCGGGCCGAGGATCAGGGTGAGCAGCAGCACGACCGGGTTCGGGGCGTCCTCGTCGTCGCCACCGCCGAGCGGGATGAACCAGGCGATGTTGGCCAGCGCGGTGATGATGCCGGCCAGGCCGGCCGCCACGCTGGAGATGAGGATGTCCCGGTTGTAGACGTGCGACAGCTCGTGACCGATCACCCCACGCAGCTCCCGGTAGTCCAGGATCTCGGTGATCCCCTGGGTGACACAGACCGCCGCGTGGGCCGGGTTGCGCCCGGTCGCGAACGCGTTGGGCTGCGAGGTCGGGCTGACGTACAGGCGGGGCATCGGCTGCCGCGCCTCGGTGGCCAGCTCACGGACCATCCGGTACAGCTCGGGGAATTCGGCCTCGCTGACCGGTTGCGCCCGCATCGAGCGCAGCGCCAGCTTGTCCGAGAAGAAGTAGGACACACCGTTCATCAGCAACGAGACGACGACGGCGATGACGAGGCCGCCGCTGCCGCCGAACCAGTAGCCGACCGCGAGGATCAGCGAGGTCAACAGGCCGAGCAGCGCTGCGGTCTTCAGACGGTTGTGATGCACGATCGCTCCTTCGGTGCGCGGGCCACGCGGGACCCGCTGACCGGTCCAACGTCACCGGTACCCGTCAACCATCCTGCTCATGACTGTGAGTTGGCTGGAGGTCGCTGTGGGCGCGCTGCAAGCCCGCCGCCGCGCGCTTTGCGGCGTGTCGCGGCATCCCTCGGCCGGGCCACCGCGACTCACCACGAACCGCCCGACAGGGGTGGCGACGGTGCGAGCGAGCCGAAACTGTGCGGGCGGGGCGAAAGACACCGACGAGGTCGGGAAGGGTGTGGCGGGGCGGAGGGGGGCGGCGAGGCCCGGCAGGCATCGGAAGGGGTCAGCGGGCGGCGAGGTCGAGGACGAGCTGCGGGGCGAAGCCCACCACCACGGCCAGCGCGGTGGCCAGGGCCAGCGCGGTGGTGACCGGCCAGGCCACCCGGCCGCCGACAGCCGACACCCCGCCTTCCTCGCCGGACCGGGCGTCCCGGGCGTACAGGGTGGCGGCGAGGCGCAGGTAGTAGGCCAGCCCGATCACGGCGTTGAACGCCACCACCAGGGCCAGCCAGCCGGCACCGCCGGTCAGCAACGACCGGACCACGGTGACCTTGGCGAAGAGACCGGCCAGCCCCGGCGGCAGGCCGGCCAGGCCGATCAGCGCCAGCGCGAAGGCCGCCGCCACCCACGGCTGCCGACGGGCCGACCCGCGCAGGTCGTCGACCGTGCCGCCGTCCGCGCCGGCCGGACGCAACGCCACCAGCGCCGCGAAGGCCGCCAACTCCAGCAGCACGAAGAAGACCGCGTACGCGACCGCGGCGGCGTACGCCTCCGCCCGGGCCTCGTCGGTGCGCCCGGCGGCCAGCGCCAACGCGCCCAACGGGGCCAGGATGTAGCCGGCCTGGGCCACCGACGACCAGGCGAGCAGCCGGACCGTACGCCGCTGGCGCAGCGCCACCAGGTTGCCGACCGTCATGGTCAGCACGGCGAGCAGGGCGAGCGCCGGGCCGGTGACGTCGGCCGGCAGCGCGCGCTGCACCACGGCGAGCAGGGCAACCACCCCGCCCAGCTTGGAGGCGGTGGAGAGGTACGCCGCCACCGGCAGCGGCGCGCCGTCGTAGGTGGCCGGCGCCCAGGCGTGGAACGGCACCGCCGCCACCTTGAACGCCAGGCCGAGTACCACGAGCGCGACGGCGGCGGTGGCCAGCGGCAGGTCGAGCAGCTCCGGGCGGTCACCAAGGATGGCGCCCAGCCGGTCCAGGTGCAGCCCGCCGGTGACCGCGTAGAGCAGCGCCGCGCCGAGCAGGGTCAGGGTGGTCGCGACCACGCTGACCACGAAGAAGGTGACGGCCGCCTCGGCGCTGGCCAGGCTGCCGCGGCGCAGGCCGACCAGCACGTACAGCGGCAGGGTGAGGGTCTCCAGCGCGACGATCAGGGTGATCAGGTCACCGGCGGCGCCGAGCACCACGCCACCGGTCATCGAACAGGCGAGCAGGAAGCAGAACTCTCCCGGCGGCGTCGGCCCGCCGCGCAGCAGCGGCCCGGAGAGCCCGAGCACCCCGAGGGTGAGCAGGGCGAAGACGGCGGCCACCAGGGCCGCCCGGCCGTCCAGGACCCAGGAGCAGTCGGCGCCGACGCAGAAGGTCCGCCGGGTCTCCCCCGCGCCGACCAGCGCCGCGCCGGCGGCGGTGGCGACGGCGCCCGCGGCGGCCACAGCCACCGTCGTCCCGCGCCGGGCCACCAGCAGGTCGGCCAGGAGCACGAGTACGGCGGTGCCGGCGGCCAGGTACGCCGGCAGCAGCGCCACGTTGTCCACGCTCTGCACGAGACTCATGCCGCCCACTCCCGCCGCTCGGCCACCCGGCCGATTCCGACCGCGACCCGCGCGCCGCACGCCCGACGCGCGACGGTCCACTGCCACCCACGGCCGCGTGGCCCCGCCACGCCGCCCGTACCCACCGCGCCGCCGCCGACCGGGGTCCGGGCGCTCACCGGAGCACTCCCACCAGGGCGTCGACCGGACCGGTGGCGAGGCCGAGCACGAGCGTGGGCGCCAGGCCGACCGCGAGCGCGAGCAGCACCAGGGGCGCCCAGGCGGTCAGCTCCGCGCCGGCCAGCCCGGGCGCGAGCCGGCCCACCACCGGACTGGGCCGCCCATGGGTGACCTGCCGCAGCAGCCGCAGGAAGTACGCGGCGGTGAGCGCACCGCCCACCGCGGCCAGCACGGCCAGTGTGAGCCAGAGCGGCCCGCCGCGCCGGACGGCGGCGAACACGGCGAACGCCTCACCCCAGAAGCCGGCCAGCCCCGGCAGGCCGAGCGAGGCCACCGCGGCGAAGCCGAGCAGCCCGGCGAGCCGGGGCGCGGTCTCCCGCAGCCCGGACAGCTCAGCGAGCGCGCCGGTGTGGGTACGGTCCTTGACCGCCCCGGCGAGGAAGAAGAGCAGGCCGGTGATCACCCCGTGCGCGATGTTGCCGATCAGGGCCGCCTGGATACCGGTAGCGGTCAGCGTGGCCACCCCGAGCAGCACGAACCCCATGTGACCGACGCTGGAGTACGCGATCAGTCGCTTCAGCTCGTCCTGCGCGAGGCAGACCAGCGACCCGATGAGGATCGCCGCGACGGCCAGCACGCCGAGCACCGGGGCGGCCCAGCGGGCGCCCTCGGGGGCGACCCCGACCGCGACCCGGATCAGGCCGTACGTACCCATCTTGAGCAGCACCCCGGCGAGGATCACGCTGCCGACGGTGGGCGCCTGGGTGTGCGCGTCGGGCAGCCAGGAGTGCAGCGGCCAGAGCGGGGCCTTCACCGCGAAGGCGAGCCCCAGCAGGGTGAACGCCGCGAGCTGGGTGCCCCGGGACAACCCCGCCCCACCGGTGAGCGCGACGATGTCGGCGGTGCCGGCGGCGGCCACCACCACGTAGACGCCGACCAGCAGCAGCACCGAGCCGAGGAGCGTGTAGAGCGCGAACTTCCGCGCCGCCCGGCGCCGGTCCGCGCCGCCCCAGCCCGCGATGATCGCGTACATGGGGAGCAGGACGACCTCGAAGAACGCGAAGAAGAGCACCAGGTCGAGGGCGAGGAAGGTGCCGAGGATGCCCACCTCGACCACCAGCAGCAGCGCCACCAGCGCCCGCCCGCTTCCGCCGGCCGGCACCCGCCAGAGGGTGTAGCCGCAGCAGAGCAGCGTGAGCAGGGCGGTGAGCACCACCAGCGGCCAGGAGATCCCGTCCACCCCGAGGTGGAAGCGCAGGTCCAGGCCGGGCACCCAGGGCAGGTCGAGCTGGTGCCACGGTTGCACCGCCGGCGCCGGGCCGTAGCCGAACCAGCCGTGGTCGCCGAACACCAGCAGCACCGCGCCGACCAGGGTCAACGCGGCCACCGCCGTGCCGACCAGCCGGGCCACCCGCTCCCGGGGCGGCACCGCCACCAGGACCGCCCCGACCGCCGGCAGGGCCAGCACCGCGACCAGCAGGAACTCTCCGAGACTCACGGCAACCCTCCGATCAGGACGGTGGCCAGCCCGATCAGCAGCGCGCCGGCCAGCACCGCCGCCGCCGCGCGGGGCAGCGCCGCCCGGTGCAGCGCGGCCAGGCCACCGCCGAGGCCGGAAGCGCCCCGGCCGCTCCCCTCGACCAGGCCGTCCACCCCCACCTCGTCACCGGTACGCGCGAGGCGGGCGAGCGCCCTCGCCGGGCGTACGACGAGGGCGTGCTGGACGTCGTCGAGCCGGAAGGCCCGGGCGAAGACCGGCCGCAGCGGTCCCAGCGCGCGGGCCGGGTCGGCGGCCGGGTCCCGGCGCCAGCCGGCCCAGGCCAGCCCGGCCCCGAGCAGCAGCAACGCGGTCGGCAGCAGCAGCGCCGAGCCGACGTGGACCAGCTCGACGTCGGCTTCGACCCCGTTCGCCGAGGCGAGCAGCCGATCGGCGAACGGGGGCAGGAAGGCGACCAGCCCGAGCAACGCGGCCGGGATCGCGAGCAGCAGCACCGGCCAGCGCATCGCGGCCGGCGGATCGTGCGGGCGCAGCAGCGGCATCCGGGGCTCGCCGAGGAACGTGCGCAGCAGCAGCCGGGTGGCGTACCAGGCGGTGACCACGACGCCGAGCAGCCCGGCCAGCCAGACCAGCCAGCCGACCCAGGCCGGGGCGGGGCCGGTGCCGTCCAGGGCGGCGGCCTCGGCGACCGCGAGCACGCCGTCCTTGCTCCAGAACCCGGACAGCGGCGGCACCCCGGCCAGCGCGCCGAGCCCGATCAGCGTGCACCAGAAGGTCACCGGCATGTCCCGGCGCAGGCCGCCCATCCGGGACATAAGCGTGCTGCCGACGGCGTGGATCACCGCACCGGCGGCGAGGAAGAGCAGCGCCTTGAAGGCGGCGTGGGTGAGCAGGTGGAACAGCGCGGCGGCCGGCGCGCCGACGGCGAGCGCCCCGGTCATGTAGCCGATCTGGGAGACCGTCGACCAGGCGAGCACCCGCTTGAGGTCGTCCTGCGCGGTCGCCGCGAGCGCACCGAGCAGCAGGGTGATCGAGGCCATCACCCCGAGCACGGCCAGCGCTGTCGGGGTGGCCTCGAACAGGGGGTAGAGCCGGGCCACCGCGTACACGCCGGCGGCGACCATGGTGGCCGCGTGGATCAGCGCGGAGATCGGGGTCGGGCCGGCCATCGCGTCCGGCAGCCAGGTGTGCAGCGGGAACTGCGCGCTCTTGCCGGCCACCCCGGCCAGCAGCAGCAGGCAGGCGGCGGTGAGGGTGCCGGTGGCGTGGTCGTGGGCGAGCACGTCGGCGATCCGGAAGCTGCCCGCCGAGACGCCGAGCAACGCGATGCCGAGCAGGAAGCCGACGTCACCCACCCGGGTGACCAGGAACGCCTTCATCGCGGCGGCCGGCGCCTCGGGCAACCGCCGGTCGTGGGCGATCAGCAGGTAGGAGCAGAGGCCCATCACCTCCCAGCCGACCAGCAGCATGACCAGGTCGCCGGCGACGACCACCAGCAGCATCGCGGCGGTGAAGAGGCTGATCTGGGCCGCGTACGGGGGGTAGCGGTGGTCGACCTCGACGTCGTCGTGCGGGCCCCGCTTCAGGTAGGCGGTGGAGTAGACCTGCACGGCCAGCGCGACCGCCGCGACGGCCACCGCGACCAGGGCGGCGGTGCCGTCCAGCCGCACCCCGAGGGTGACCCGCAGCCCGCCCAGGTCGATCCAGGTGGTGGCGGTCTCCACCGGGTCGCCGACCCGGGCCAGCAGGACCAGCGCGATCAGCAGCGCCCCGGCCGCGCCGGCCACCCCGAGGCCGATCGCGACCCGCCGGGCCCGGTCCTCCCCGGTGGTCGCGCCGCGCGGCGACGGTGGCAGCAGCAACCCGATCAGGCCGGCCACCATGGGTACGGCCGGCAGCGCGGCCCCGAGCAGTCCGGTCACCGGTCCCCCTCCGGCCGGTCGGCGGGCCCGCCCGACGGCCGCTCGACCCCGGCCGACACGGCGAGCGGCCCGGCCGGCACGAGCGCCGGAGCCTCGGTCAGCGGCACCTCGTCCACGGCGACGCTGGCCCGCAGGCGGTAGAACTGGAGCACGATGGCCAGGCCCACGCCGATCTCGGCGGCGGCCAGCACGATCACGAAGAGCGCGAAGACCTGCCCGCCGTGCGGCAGGACGGCCTTCGCCGTGGTGTCGGCGGTGACCAGGATCAGGTTGACGGCGTTGAGCATCAGCTCGACCGCCATCAGCACCAGCACCGCGTTGCGGCGACGCAGCACGCCGTAGACGCCGAGGCCGAACAGCAGCGCGGCGGTGACGTACGGGATGACGGGTCTCACCGGCGGCCGCCCTCGTCGGGGCGGCGGCCGATGTCGGGGCGAGAAAGGACGATCGCGCCGACCAGGGCGGCGAGCAGCAGCACCGAGAGCACCTCGAACGGCAGCACCCAGGAGCGGAAGACCTGCTCACCCAGGCGCTCGGCGGTGCCCGCCGCCGGCAGCTCGACCCGGGTCCAGCGGAACGCGTCGACCAGCAGCACGGCCAGCCCCAGCCCACTGCCCGCACCGATCAGCGCGGCCGGCCAGCCGGGACGGTCCAGGTCGTCGGAGGCGCCGATCGGAGCGCGGGTCAACATCACCGCGAACAGCAGCAGCACCACCACCGCGCCCACGTAGATCAGCACCTGCACCCAGGCCACCAGCTCGGCGGTGAGCACCAGGTAGTCACCGGCCAGCGCGCCGAGGCAGACCACCAGGTAGAGGCCGGCCCGCACCAGGTGCTTCGTGCCCACCACCAGCACGCCCGCCCCGACCGCCACCGCGCCGAGGGCGAGCAGCAGCACGTCCGCACCGGTCATCAGGGCGTACCCCCGTCGGCGGCGGGGCCGGACTCGGGGCGTACCACGGTGGGGCGGGCGGCGGAGCTGGTCGGGGCCGCGGCCTTGCGCGCGGCGGTGGCCTCCTCCTTGGCCGGCTCGCCGTTGTGGTCGTGGGCGGGCGGCGGCGGGACCGTCCCCATCCACTGGCCGAGGTGGTCCTTGTCGTGCAGCAGGTCCTTGATGTCGTACTCGGCGTACTCGAACTCCGGCGACCAGTAGAGCGCGTCGAACGGGCAGACCTCGACACAGATCCCGCAGTACATGCAGAGCGAGAAGTCGATGTCGAACTTGTCGAGCACGTTGCGCTGGCGGGGGCGGGCGGCCCCGGCCACCACCACCTCCTCCTTGTGGGAGTCGATGTAGATGCACCAGTCGGGGCACTCCCGGGCGCAGAGCATGCAGACCGTGCAGTTCTCCGCCAGCAGCGCGATCACGCCCCGGGAGCGGGGCGGCAGCTCGGGGGCGACGTCCGGGTACTGCTGCGTGGTCGACCGGCTGGTCATCGTCTTCAGTGTGACCGCCAGCCCCTTCACCAGCCCTTCGCCGGGAATGCCGCTGCGCTCGCTCATGACGCTCATCCTGCCCTGTGCCCCCGGCGCGCGCGACCACCACCCGTCTGTTGACGGCGGTACCGTGACGGTGGGGAGAACGACGCACCGGGAAGGACCCGTCGATGACCGCTGCACGGCGACTACCCGCCGCCGGGCGAGTGGACCACCGACGACCTCGACGCCCTGCCGGACGACGGCCGCCGCCACGAGCTCCTGGACGGAACCCAGGCCGTCGAGGTACGGCTGATCCCCTACTTCTGGCGGATCGAGGGCTGATCCCCTATTTCTGGCCGATCGAGACCGCCGACGGGATCGTCGTGCACGCGTACAAGCTGGACCCGGTGAAGCGGGTCTACGTCGAGCAGGCCCGGATGACCGACGGCATCCTGCTGCCCGAGCCGTGGGAGATCGACGTGCCGCTGGCGCGGATCATCCCCGCCGCGCGTGACCTGATCCGGGGCACCGCGCAAGACGTCGCCGGCGTTGTTGATCACCCGGAGCACCCGGACGGACCGCGGGCCGGCCCGGCGCCGGAGGCGGATGCCGGTACGAGCGTGATACCTGTGAGTCATCAATATGCCTCTGAGGTATCACGCTCATCCGCGCTCAGGCCAACGGCGAGGTGACCCTGAGTGACAGAGCCGGCGAGCAGGGGCCGCGCCGGTCAGGCCGGCGGCAGCATCTCCACGCCGAGCTGCTGGAGGAGCTGGAACAGCTCGTTGACGCTCCACACGTCGACGATCCGCCCCTGGGCGTCGAACCGCAGGAACGTCGCCCCCGAGTAGCTGACCACCTGCCCGGTCGGCGGCACCGGGCCGAACTGCCCGGCCTGGGTGCCGGCCGCCCGCCAGCGCACCGCCACCCGGTCGTCGGCGGCCACCACGTCCACGATCTTGTAGCGCAGGTCGGGGAAGGCCGCCCGGCGGTCCCGGTGCCAGGCCAGCGTCGCCTCCGGTCCGACCCCGCCGAGCCCCGGGCACTCCGCCCCGATCAGCTCGTACGCGGACTCCTCGCGCCCGCCGTTCCACACGTCGGCGACGAACCGCCGCGCCAGCGCCTCCCGATCGATCATCCGGGCAGCCTAGCCGGGCCACGCCGGAGCGAAATGCGGTCGTGCGACCACGGAGACGGACGGTCATCGGACTGCGGCGCGGGAGATCGGCAAAGATGGGACAGGGACACGACGAACGGACTCCAGGGGGCGCAGTGGGCGAGGCGGCAGGCGGGACGACCGGCGGCAAGTACGTCGAGCCGGGTGGTGAGTTCACCCGCGACCAGCGTTACATCGCCACCCGGATCACCACCGACGGGCGGGACGGCTACCCGGTCGAGCCGGGGCGGTACCGGCTCGCGGTCAGCCGCGCCTGCCCCTGGGCGAACCGGCTGATCATCGTGCGGCGGCTGCTCGGGCTGGAGGACGCCATCTCGATGGCGGTGGCCGGGCCGACGCACGACGCCCGGAGCTGGACGTTCGACCTGGACCCGGGCGGGCGTGACCCGGTGCTCGGCATCGAGCGGCTCCAGGAGGCGTACTTCGCCCGCTTCCCCGGCTACGAGCGGGGCATCACCGTGCCGGCGATCGTGGACGTGCCGACCGGGCAGGTGGTCACCAACAACTTCGGGCAGATGAGCCTGGACCTGTCCACCGAGTGGACGGCGTACCACCGCGAGGGCGCGCCGCAGCTCTACCCGGAACGGCTGCGCGACGAGATCGACGAGGTGAGCGCGGTGCTGTTCCGGGACGTCAACAACGGCGTCTACCGGTGCGGCTTCGCCGGCAGCCAGGAGGCGTACGAGAAGGCGTACCACCAGCTCTTCGACCGGCTGGACTGGTTGTCCGAGCGGCTGGCGGGCCAGCGCTACCTGGTCGGCGACACCATCACCGAGGCGGACATCCGGTTCTTCACCACCCTGACCCGCTTCGACCCGGTCTACCACGGCCACTTCAAGTGCAACCGCAGCAAGCTGACCGAGATGCCGGTGCTGTGGGCGTACGCGCGGGACCTGTTCCAGACCCCCGGCTTCGGCGACACGGTCGACTTCGACCACATCAAGCGGCACTACTACGAGGTGCACCGGGACATCAACCCGACCGGCGTGGTGCCGCTCGGCCCCGACCTGTCCAACTGGCTCACCCCGCACGGCCGGGAGGAACTCGGCGGACGGCCCTTCGGCGACGGCACCCCGCCGCCACCCCCGCCGGCCGACGAGCGGGTCGACCCCGCCCACACCCCGCTGCGCTGAGCGCGGGCCGCTACAGCGCGACGCGCACGGCGGCGGTGAGGACCAGCTGGGCCAGGGAGAGCGGCACCAGCACCAGCCAGCAGAGGCGTTGCAGCTGGTCCTCCCGCAGCCGCGGGTACGAGACCCGAAGCCAGATGATCACGAAGGAGACCGCGAAGACCTTCAGCAGCGTCCACAGCCAGCCGAGCTGACCGTCGGCGAACGGCCCCTGCCAGCCGCCGAGGAAGAGCACGGTGGTCAGCGCGGCGATCACCACGATGCCGACGTACTCGGCGAGCAGGAAGAAGGCGAAGCGCAGGCCGGTGTACTCGGTCATGTAGCCGAAGACCAGCTCGGAGTCGGCGATCGGCATGTCGAACGGGGGCCGCCGGATCTCGGCCAACCCGGCGACGAAGAAGACGAACATCGCGGGCGCCTGCCAGAGCAGCCACCAGGGCTGCCACGCCTCCACGATGCCGGAGAGGCTGAGCGTGCCCGCCGCCATCGCCACCGAGGCGGCGGAGAGCACCAGCGGCAGCTCGTAGCCGAGCAGCTGGGCCGCCCCGCGCAGGCCGCCGAGCAGGCTGTACTTGTTGGCCGAGGCCCAGGCCGACATCAGCACCGCGACCACGCCCACGCCGACCACGGCGAGGACGAAGAAGAGGCCGATGTCCAGCGGCTGCCCGACCAGGTCGTCCGGGCCGAGCGGGATGACCAGCAGGACCAGCAGGTAGGGCACCAGGGCCACCACCGGGGCGAGCCGGAACACCGCCCGGTCCGCCTCGCGCGGGGTGACGTCCTCCTTCTGCACGAACTTCACCCCGTCGGCGACCAGCTGCGCCCAGCCGTGGAAGCCGCCCGCGTACATCGGGCCGAGCCGGCCCTGCATGTGCGCCATCACCTTGTGTTCGGCCTGGCCGACCACCAGCGGCAGGGTGAGGAAGGCGACCAGCACGCCACCGACCCGGATCACCAGCTCCAACCAGGTGGGCATCAGGCCGTACCTTCCTCGTCGCGCGGCGTCGGGCGGTCGCCGGTCGCGGGCTCGCCGGCCGCCGCCGGGCCGTCGCCGGTGGCCCCGGCCCCCGGGGTACGCGCCGCCCGCGCGCCCGGAGCCGGCCGGGCGGGCCGCTCCCGGACCGGGCGGGCCGGGGTACCGCCGCGCGGCCCCTCACCCACCCCGGCCGCCCCGGCGGGCGTCGGCGTGGTGCCCCACTCCCCCGGCGCGGGTACGCCCGGCGGCCGGATCGGCCGGCGACCGCCGCCGGCCTCCGACTCGCCCGGCTCCTTCGCCCCCGGCCAGGGCTTGGCCACCCGGGAGGCGAGCACGAACTCCTTGCGCAGCGGATGCCCCTCGAACTCCGGCGGCAGCAGCAGCGGGGCGAGCCCGGGGTGACCGGCGAAGTCGATCCCGAACATCTCGTGGGTCTCCCGCTCGTGCCAGGCGGCGCCCGGCCAGAGGTCGACCACCGAGGCCACCGTCGGCGACTCGCGGGGCACCCGGGTGCGCAGCAGCACGCCGTGCCGGTGGGTGGTCGACCAGAGGTGGACCACCACGTCGAACCCGTCGGCCAGCTCGTCGACCGCCGAGAGCCAGTCGAAGAAGTCGCAGGCCAGCTCGGCGTCGTCGCGCGCCGCGCGCAGCGCGTCGGTCCAGCTCGCGAGGGGTACGTCGACGGTGGCGCGGGCGTGGGACTGACCGCCGGAGACCGACGCGGTGGCCTCGACCGGCGCGAGCAGCGCGACCACCCGCTGGCCGACCTCTTCCGGAGTCATGCCGCTGATCCTAGGGCCGCCGGCGCCCGGCCGTGTCGGGCCGTCCGGGCGGGCATCTCACCGCTTTACCCGGCGGGTCAACGCCGGAGGGGGAAAGATGGTCACCGTGCGCGCTGTCACTGTGACTCCCGGAGTACCCGAATCGGTGCGACTCGTAGACGACTGGCCCGAGCCGGCGCCCGAGGAGGGCGCCATCCTGGTCGAGGCGATGGCGGTCGGCATCTGCGGCACCGACCTGGAGATCGTCGCGGGCGAGTACGGCGAGGCACCGCCCGGCCAGGAGCGGCTGGTGCTCGGCCACGAGTCACTGGGCCGGGTGCTGGAGGACCCGACCGGCACCCTGCAACCCGGCGACCTGGTGGCGGGCGTGGTCCGACACCCCGACCCGGTGCCCTGCCCGAACTGCGCGGTCGACGAGTGGGACATGTGCCGCAACGGGAAGTACACCGAGCACGGGATCAAGGGGCTGCCCGGCTTTGCCCGGGACAGGTGGCGGATCCAACCGAAGTTCGCCGTCGGCCTCGACCCGGCCCTCGCCCCGGTCGGGATGCTGCTGGAACCGACCAGCGTGGTGGCGAAGGCCTGGGACCACATCGAGCGGATCGGTGCCCGCGCCGAGTGGAAGCCGCAGATCGCGCTGGTCACCGGCGCCGGGCCGATCGGCCTACTGGCCGCGCTGCTGGCCACCCAGCGCGGCCTGGCGGTGCACGTCCTCGACCGGAACACCACCGGCCCGAAGCCGGACCTGGCCCGGGCGCTCGGCGCGACGTACCACACCGTGCCGGTGGCCGAGCTGGACTTCGAACCGGACGTGGTGATCGAGTGCACCGGCGCCCCGCCGGTGGTGCTGGACGCGATGCGCAAGGCCGGACCGATCGGCATCGTCTGCCTGACCGGCGTCTCCAGCGGCGGCCGGAGCATCGACTTCGACGCGGGCGCCCTCAACCGGGACCTGGTACTGGAGAACAACGTGGTCTTCGGGTCGGTCAACGCCAACCGGCGGCACTGGGAGCTGGCCGCCGAGGCGCTCGCCCGGGCCGACCCGACCTGGCTGAACTCGGTGATCACCCGCCGGGTGCCGGTGTCGGCGTACGCCGAGGCGTACACCCACACCGGCGGCGACATCAAGACGGTGCTCGACTTCACCGCCTAGGGGCCGACGCCTCAGATGCCGGGCAGGCGGCCGTTGCGGAACAGGTCCACGAAGAGCTGGTGGTCCTCCCGGGTCCGGACGCCGTACGCGTGTGCGAAGTCGACGAGGTGGGCGACGAACCCGGCCTCGTCGGCGTCGACCGCCGCCACGATCGACTCCTCGGTGGAGTAGTCCACCAGGTCGTGGCTGGACTCGTCGTCGGCGACCGAGTGCATCCGGGCCACCGCCCGGCCCAGGTCGCTCAGCACCCCGGCCAGCTCGTCCGGCTCGTTGACGTCCGCCCAGTCCAGATCGGCGGCGTACGGGGAGACCTCGGCGACGAGCTGGCCGGTCCCGTCCAGCTCGGTGAAGCCCAGCCACGGGTCGGCGTGCGCCTGGAGTGCCCGCTGCGACTCGGCCGTACGGTGGCCCTGGTGCCGGAAGTAGCCGCGGACCCGCTCGTCCTCGATGTGCCGGGCCACCGCGGGCACCTGCGCCTGCTTCATGTAGATCACGACGTCGTTCTCCAGCGCCTGGGTGTGCCCCTCCAGCAGCAGGTTGTACGACGGCAGCCCGGCCGAGCCGATGCCCACGCCCTTGCGCAGCACCACGTCCTTGATATGGGATGAAACAGGACGCAGCCGCGGGGGCGATGCCGGCAACGACCCCAGATAGCTCTCGAAGGCCGCGCAGACCTTCTTGCGGGTGGCCGCGTCGACCTCGAACACCCCGTCGCCGAGGGAGAAGCGGCGCTCGTAGTTGTCGATGGTGGTCTGCGTCGCGAGCAGGTCCACCCGGGTGTTGAGCCGGGCCTGCTGGAGCACCCGGCGCAGCACGCCGTCGGCGTTGTCCAAAGTGATCGAGCCGATCGCGTCGTCCCCGCCGGCCGCGATGGCCCGCAGCTCGGTCAGGTACGACCGGGCGAACCGGACGACCAGGTCGCTGATCACCTGGTCCGACAGGGCCTTGGCGTAGCAGAGCAGGGCGACGCTGGCCGCCAGGCGCTTGAGGTCCCAGGAGAACGGCCCGACGTACGCCTCGTCGAAGTCGTTGACGTTGAACACCAACTGCCCGGAGCCGTTCATGTAGGTGCCGAAGTTCTCCGCGTGCAGGTCGCCGTGGATCCACACCCGGCTGGTCCGCTCGTCGAGGAACGCCTCGTCGGCGAAGTCGCCGCGCTGGTCGGCGTAGAACAGGGACGCGCTGCCCCGGTAGAAGGCGAACGGGGAGGCGGCCATCTTGCGGAACTTGCGGCGGAAGGCCGCCGGGTCGAGTGCCATCGAGGCACCGAACTCCTCGGTGAGCACGTCGACGATGAAGGCGGAACGCTGCTCCGCGGACTGGGTCATGGACGGCAGGCTAACCCCCGGCCGCCAGCCGGGGCGCTCGTCCGAGCGGGTCGGCCGGGTGGGCCGGGTGGCGGTTCAGGACGCCGGCGGGCGTACCGGCGGGGAGATGAGCGAGCTGACCGAGCGGGGTGGGGAGTCCGGGCGCGGCGCGTCCGCCGGCGAGGCGAGCGCGTCGGGGCGGGCCACGCCGCCGATCCCGGACTGCTCGGCGGCGATCTTCTCCTGAAGGCGGAGGATGCCGTGCAGCAGCGCCTCCGGCCGCGGCGGACAGCCGGGCACGTAGACGTCGACCGGGATGAGCTGGTCGACGCCCTTGGTCACCGAGTACGAGTCCCAGTACGGGCCACCGCAGTTCGAGCAGGCGCCGAACGAGATCACGTACTTCGGCTCGGGCATCTGGTCGTAGAGGCGCTTGATCGCCGGGGCCATCTTGTCGGTGACCGTGCCGGAGACCACCATCAAATCGGCCTGCCGGGGGCCGTGGGCGAACGGGATCACGCCCAGCCGGATGAAGTCGTGCCGCCCCATGCTGGTGGCGATGAACTCGATCGCGCAGCAGGCCAGGCCGAAGTTGAAGACCCAGAGCGAGTAGCGGCGGCCCCAGTTCAGCACGAACCGGATCGGCTCGCCGAGCACTCCCGGCAGCTGCACGACCGCCCCCTTCCTGTCTCCCACCGGACAGTCAACCACAGCGCCCGAGCTGCAACCGGAACGGCCGTCGCGGGCTTCTACCAGTGTGACGACGCGGATGAACCCACCCGCGCCGCAGCAACGGGCGCGGCGGACGGCTGACGCGCCACGAGCCACCGCCGGCCGGGCACGGGGGTCCCGGCCGGCGGTGCCCCTCCGGAGCCGGGCGTCCGGGCCCCGACCGCCCTCCCCCGTCGGACGACGACCGGCCGGTGCCGGTACCGGAGTGACCGGTGCCGGCGGGTACGGACCCACGGCCGCAACGGGGAGGACGAGTGACTGTGACAAGAGACGTGCGGGTCGCCGGGCCACCGCCGGGCCCGGCTCCCGAACCGCCCGAGCTGATCTTCGACGATTTCTACCACGCGCACTTCCGGGGGCTGGTCGTCCAGCTCACCGCGTACACCGGCGACCTCGGCCAGGCGCAGGACCTGGTCCAGGAGGCGTTCTGCCGGGCGTACGTGCGCTGGGACCGGGTGTCCGGCTACGAGGACCCGCTCGCCTGGGTCCGCAAGGTCGCCTGGAACCTGGGCCACCACCGCTGGCGGCGGCTGCGTACCGCCGAGCTGTTCCTGCGCCGGCAGCGGGAGACGCACGTGGCCGGGCCGAACCCGGACCGGGTGGCGGTCGACCACGCGTTGGCGAAGCTGCCGCCCAAGCAGCGCCGCGCCGTGGTGCTGCACTACCTCGCCGACCTGACGGTCGCCGAGATCGCCGCTCAGGAGCAGGTCGCCGAGGGCACGGTCAAGTCCTGGCTGCACCGGGGCCGGGCGGCGCTCGCCACCCACCTGCGCGAGACCACCGAGGAGGTGCGGGATGCCTGAGCAGGAGGTTCTCGCCACGGAGTTCGCCCGCTACCGCCAGGCGGTGATGGCCGAGATCGAGGTGCCGGGACCGGCCGCCGTGCGGCGGGCCGTACACCGGCGGCGGCGCAACCACCTCGCCGCGGGGGCGACGGCCGCGCTGACCCTGGTGGCCGGGCCGGTCGTCGGATACGCGGCGCTGGACCGCTCGGCCCCTCACCCGACCCCGGTCGACCCGACGCCGAGCGCCACCGCGAGCCCGTCGCCGACGCCAAGCGGCTCCGGCAGCCCGAGCCCGTCGTCGGCGACCACCAGCACGAGCCCGACCGGGGCACCGGACGGCCGGATCAGCCGGGCCCAGCTCCTGGCCGGCCCGGTCACGCTGCCCACCTGGCACGTCGACGCCGGTTGCCCGAACGGCCGGGTCCGGTTGACCGGCGAAGCCGGGTGGGAGACGAACACCCTGCTCGCGCTCGACACCGGTGACATCGACGGCGACGGGGCGGCCGAAACAGTGGCGCTGGTGCAGTGCGTGCGGGGCACCGGCGGCCCGCAACAGGTGGTGGCCTTCGACCGGGACCGGTCCGGACGGATCGTCACCGTCGGCCAGGTGACGAGGACCAGGCGGGAGCGACCGCAGTGGCTGTCCGCGCTCGACGTCCGCGACGACGGCGTGGTGCGCGTGCAGGTCGGCGACATCGCGCCCGGCGGCGGCTGGCCCGGTGACTGGTCGCAGCGGCAGTGGCGCGGTTACCGCTGGGACGGCCGCTCGTTCGGCCAGGTCTCCGGGCCGACCGCCTTCGCCCCGAACCCGCACGAGGCGAACCTCGTCCTCACCGCCACCGATCTGGTGCTCGCCACTGCTCCGGACGGCTCACGCACGGGCACGGTGACGGTGCGGATCCGCAACGCGGGCACCGGCCCGGCCGCCTTCGTGGCGCTCCGGCTGGGCCTGCCGTCGGCGCTGCGCCCGGACGGCGACGGCTGGGCCCCCTGTCGCAACACTCCGGCGACGACCAGCCAGCCGGTCGGCTGCGACCTCGGCAGGCTCGACGCCGGTGCGGAGTTCCGGCTCACCCTGGGCCTGCGAGCGGCGGCGGGGGTGACCGTGGGCCGGGGAACGGCCGACGTGGACGCCCGCCCGATGGACGCCCGGTCCACCGTCGTCGAGGAGGTCTACGAGGCCGACAATGTCGTCCGGATCGACTACCGGTGACCGGTCGCCGCACGGCAGCGCCCACCCGCCGTACCGGTCCGCGTCACCGGCGTCACCAGCTCGGCCGTTGCAGCAGGCTGACGAACTCGACCAGCAGCCGCTCGCGCAGCGCCGGCGGGGCGGCGTCCAGCAGCGTGTTCACCACGGCCATCCGCTCCGGCGCGCCGTGGCCCCCGTCGAGGCCGAGCCCGGCGGCCAGGCCGGCGACCAGCTCCGGGGTGAGCGCCTGCGGGGTCAGCGCGGTCGCCAGTGCCCGCAGCTCGGCGGGGAGCCGGACCGGACCGGCCGCCCGGGTCGCGGCCACCGCGGCGGTCAGGTCGGGGCCGAACTCGGCGACCCGGGGCGCCACCGAGGCGGTCACGGTCAGGTGCACGCTCGGCGGCAGGTCCGCGTACCGGAGCTGGGGCTGGGTGTGCCAGCCCCGGGCGGTCAGCTCGTCGACCAGCACGAAGAGGTCGAGTGCCGGGTCGGTGGCGGTGAAGCAGACCACCGTCGACTCCGGCTCGGCCATCAGCCGCAGCCCGTCGACGCCACGCACGGCGTCGGCCAGCGCGGTGACCGCGTCCCGGGTCGCGGCGGCCAGCCGCAGGTAGCCGGCGTCGCCGAGGTGCCGCAGGGTGGCGTACGCGGCGGCGATCGGCCCGCCCGAGCGGGTCGAGGCGAGCACCGGGTTGACCATCGTGTACCCGGGCCAGTCCGCGTACGCGAAGTACTGCGGGGCGCGCAGCGCCGGGTCGCGGTGCAGCAGCACCGACACGCCCTTCGGGGCGTACGCGTACTTGTGCAGGTCCACCGAGATCGAGGTGACCCCGTCGACGGCGAAGTCGAACGGCGGCACCGGCACGCCGAGGCGGCGCAGGTAGGGCAGCGTCCAGCCGCCGAAGCAGGCGTCCACGTGGCAGCGCACCCCGGCCGCCGCGGCCGCCGCGGCGATCTCCGCCACCGGGTCGATGACGCCGTGCGCGTACGACGGGGCGGAGCAGGCCACCAGCACCGTCTCCGGGCGGATCGCGGCGGCGACGTCGGCGGCCGCCGGACGCAGCGTCCTCGGATCGACCGGCACCGTGTCGAGGGTGACCCCGAGCAGGTGGGCGGCCTTGGCGAAGGCGGCGTGTCCGCTGGCCGGCACCACGATCCGGGGCGCGGTCAGCTCGGGGCGGGCGTCCCGGGCGGCCTTGACGGCGAGGATCAGCGACTCGGTGCCGCCGCTGGTGACGCTGCCGACCACCTCCGGCGCGGTCGTGCCGGGGCCGCCGCCGAGCAGCCGGGCGGCCGCTGCGACCAGCGCGTTCTCCATCGCCAGCAGGGACGGGAAGGCGGTCGGGTCGAGCCCGTTGACGTGCGCGCTGCCGGCGTGCGCGGCGGCGGCCAACTCGTCCAGGCCGGGCACGGCGGGATCGTAGACGTAGGCGAACAGCCGCCCGCCGTGCGTCGGCCGGTCGAGGGCCCGCAGCTCGCGGATCTCCGCCAGCACCCGCTCGGCGGGTGCGCCGTCGGAGTCGATCATTGGTCGCCCTTCGGGTCGGGGTCCAGGGTCCAGCCGCGCAGCAGCAGCACGGCCAGCCCGACCAGCAGGGCGGGCAGCACGGTGAAGCCGAGCAGCACGCCGAGCCGGGCCTGGTCGGACTGGGCCGCGGCGGTGCCGGTGTCGGAGGAGACGTAGCCGGAGACCTGGAGCACCAGGCCGTAGAGGCCGGGGCCCAGCGCCAGCCCGAAGGTCTCCCCCGCCGTCCACAGGCCGGTGAAGACGCCCGCCTGCCGGCGGCCGGTCCGCGCGGTCTCGTGGGCGGCGCAGTCCGGCAGCAGGGCCAGGGCGAAGACCTGCTGGCCGGCGTACCCGACGCCGAGCAGCGCGACCACCGCGTAGACGGCGGCGGCGGGCAGCGCCGGCGCGGCGACCAGGGCCAGTGCCCCGACGGCGAGCAGCAGCGAGGCGGCGACCAGGGCGCTCCGCTTGCCGAGCCGGGCGCCGAGCCGGGACCACAGCGGCATCACCAGCAGCGCCGGCCCGACGAAACAGGCGAAGAGGAGGGTCGGCCCGTTCTCCGGGTCGCGCAGGATCTGGTCGGCGAAGTAGCTGACCCCGGCCAGGATGGTCGCCACCCCGGCCGACTGGATCACGAAGCAGAGCAGCAGCGCCCGGAACGGCCGGTTGCCGACGGCCACCGCGAGCTGGGCGCGCAGCGTCGGTTCGGTCTCGGTCACCGCGCCGGTCGCGACCGCGCGGGTGCCGGCAGCGGGCTCGGACGCACCGACCGGCGCTTCCGCGGTGCCGAAAGCGGCCTCGGACGCACCGACCGGCGCTTCCGCGGTGCCGAAAGCGGCCTCGGACGCACCGACCGGCGCTTCCGCGGTGCCGAAAGCGGCCTCGGACGCACCGACCGGCGCTTCCGCGGTGCCGAAAGCGGCCTCGGACGCACCGACCGGCGCTTCCGCGGTGCCGAAATCGGCCTCGGACGCACCGACCGGCGCTTCCGCGGTGCCGAGGAAGGCGCCGACTGCGCCGAGGGCGATCAGCGCGGCGACGAAGACGCCCATCCACCGGTGCCCGGCGAGGCCGTCGCCGGTCGCGGTCACCACCATCGGGGCCACCGCGCCGGAGATCAGGATGGCCAGCGCCAGCACCGCGATCCGCCAGGTCATCAGCCGGGTACGCTCCGCGCGGTCGCCGGTCAGCTCGGCCGGCATCGCCACGTACGGCACCTGGAAGAAGGCGAACGCGGTGGCGGTGGCGAGGAAGGCGACCGCCACGTACGCCCCGGCGGCGGGACCGGCGCCGAAGGGCGCGGCGAAGATGGCGGCAAAGAGCACCGCGAGGGCGAGCCCGGCGCCGAGCAGCCACGGCCGGCGGGGTCCCCAGCGGGACCGGGTGCGGTCGGAGAGCCGGCCGGCCACCGGGTTCACCAGCACGTCCCACGCCTTGGGCAGCAGCACCAGCAGGGCGGCCACCCCGGCGGCAACGCCCAGGGTGTCGGTGAGGTACGGCAGCAGCAGCAGCCCCGGCACGGTGCCGAACGCGCCGGTGGCCAGCGAGCCGAGGGCGTAGCCGGCGTGCACCCGGCGCGGCAGCGGGTCCGGTCGCCGCGCCCCGGTCGGGCCGGCGACCGAGGGGTCGGCTTCAGCCGGCGGCGCGTCCATGGGGCCGAATGTTACTCACGTTATGGCCCGGGTCACATTCCCTCCTCCGGCCACCAGCTCGCCGCCGACATGTCCACCCCGCCGGCCCGCAACGGGCAGCCCTCGGCCCGCAACCGAGCCCGCGCCTCGACCTCGTGACCGGGCGGCAATCGGCCGGCGGAGGTCACCACCCGGTGCCACGGCACCCCGCCGCCGTGCCGGGCCATGATCGAGCCGACCAGCCGCGCGGAGGCCCGGCCCGAGCGCTCGGCGAGGGCGTCGGCGACCGCCCCGTACGACATCACCCGACCCGGCGGGATCCGCTCGACCAGCGCGAGCACCGTCTCGACGTACTCCTCAGGCGTCACGACCGGCCAGGATATGGGAACGCGACGGGGTATGGCGGGACCGACCGCGCAGAATGGGCGGGTGCGCGAAGCAGTCACCCAGGCCCGGCGGATCGTCGTCAAGATCGGTTCGTCCTCGCTGACCACCGGCGGCGGTGGGCTGGACGACGCCCGGGTCGACGCCCTGGTGGACACCCTCGGCGCGCTCGCCGCCCGGGGGCACGAGGTGGTGCTGGTCTCCTCCGGCGCGATCGCCGCCGGCCTGGCCCCGCTCGGGCTGGCCCGGCGTCCCCGCGACCTGGCCACCCAGCAGGCCGCCGCGAGCGTCGGACAGGGCCTGCTCATCGGCCGGTACGCGACCGGCTTCGCCCGGCACCGGCTCACCGTCGGCCAGGTGCTGCTCACCGTCGACGACGTGACCCGGCGGGCGCACTACCGCAACGCGTACCGGACCCTGCGCAAGCTGCTCGACCTGCGCGCGGTGCCGATCGTCAACGAGAACGACACGGTCGCCACCGAGGAGATCCGCTTCGGCGACAACGACCGGCTGGCCGCGCTGGTCGCCGCCCTGGTCGACGCCGACCTGCTGGTGCTCCTCTCCGACGTGGACGCGCTCTGGACCGGCGACCCGACCCAGCCGGGCAGCGCCCGGATCACCGAGGTGCGCGGCGAGGCCGACCTGGCCGGCATCGACATCGGCGGCGCGGGCCGCTCCGGTGTCGGCACCGGCGGCATGGTCACCAAGGTCGAGGCGGCCCGGATCGCCACCGGCTTCGGCATTCCGGTGGTGCTGACCGCCGCGCCGCTGGCCGCCGAAGCGCTGGCCGGCGAGCCGGTCGGCACCTTCTTCCACCCCAGCCGGCAGCGGCCCGCGGCCCGGCTGTTCTGGCTCGCGCACGCCACCGCGCCCCGGGGGCGGCTGCACCTCGACCCGGGGGCGGTGCAGGCGGTGGTGGGGCGGCGCAAGTCGCTGCTGCCGGCCGGGATCACCGCGGTGGACGGCGCGTTCACCGCCGGCGACCCGGTCGACCTGGTGGACGCCGAGGGCGCGCCGGTGGCCCGGGGGCTGGTCAACTACGACGCGGTGGAGCTGCCGGGGCTGCTCGGCCGCTCCACCGGAGAACTCGCCGCGGCGCTCGGCCCGGCGTACGAACGGGAGGTCGTCCACCGCGACGACCTTGTGCTGCTGTGAGGAGTTTGTTGATGAGCGTCAGCGAGCAGGCCCGTCGGGCCCGGGACGCGGCGGGCGAGCTGGCGGTCGCCACCCGTACCGCCAAGGACGCCGCGCTGCACGCGATGGCCGACGCGCTGGTGGCGCGTACGCCGGAGATCCTCACCGCGAACGAGGCGGACCTGGCGGCGGGGCGCGAGGCCGGGCTGAGCGCGGCCGTGCTGGACCGGCTGGCGCTCGACGCCGGCCGGGTGGCGGGCATCGCGGACGCGCTGCGCCAGATGGCCGCGCTGCCCGACCCGGTGGGCGAGGTGGTCCGCGGCTCGACCCTGCCCAACGGGCTGGAGCTGCGCCAGATCCGGGTGCCGTTCGGGGTGGTCGGCATCATCTACGAGGCCCGGCCGAACGTGACGGTGGACGCCGCCGGGATCTGCCTGAAGTCCGGCAACGCCGCGCTGCTGCGCGGCTCCTCGTCGGCGGCGCACTCGAACGCGGCGCTGGTCGCCGTGCTGCGGGACGCGGTCGCCGGGGCCGGCCTGCCGGCGGACGCGGTGCAGCTGCTCGACGCCACCTCGCGCGACTCGGTCAAGGAGCTGATGCGGGCGCGCGGGCTGGTCGACGTGCTGATCCCGCGCGGCGGCGCGTCGCTGATCCGCACCGTGGTCGAGGAGTCGACGGTGCCGGTGATCGAGACCGGGGTGGGCAACTGCCATGTCTACGTCGACGCCGCGGCGGACGTGGCGAAGGCGGTGGCGGTCACCCTCAACGCGAAGACCCAGCGGCTGTCCACCTGCAACACCGCCGAGTCGCTGCTGGTGCACGCGGCCGTCGCGGACGCCTTCCTGCCGCCGGTGCTGGCCGCCTTCGCCGAGGCCGGGGTGACCGTGCACGGCGACGACCGGGTGGCCGCGTTCTCCGCCGCGGTGGTGCCGGCCACCGACGAGGACTTCGCCACCGAGTACCTCTCGGCGGACATCTCGGTGGCCGTGGTCGACTCGCTCGACGCGGCGGTCGCGCACATCCGCCGCTACGGCACCGGGCACACCGAGGCCATCCTCACCGACTCCGCCGCGGCGGCCCGGGAGTTCGTGGCCCGGGTGGACGCGGCGGCGGTGATGGTGAACGCGTCGACCCGGTTCACCGACGGCGGTGAGTTCGGCTTCGGCGCCGAGATCGGCATCTCCACCCAGAAGCTGCACGCCCGCGGCCCGATGGGTCTGCCCGAGCTGACCTCGACGAAGTACGTGGTCACCGGGGACGGGCACCTGCGCGCCTGACCCTCTGCAGTGGACGGGCGTACGCGGGGGTGCGCGGTGCCGCTAGTCTGAGGCCGGTTCGGCACGGCTTGTCTGGGGAGGCGGCATGCTGGGCGAGAGCGCCCTGGAAGAGCAGTTGGCACAGGCGCGCGCCGCGCTGCGGGAGGTGAGCCGCACCGGCACGCCTCGGGAACGGGTCGAGTCGGTGGGCGAGGCCGCCGACGGGAGGATCCGGGTCACCGTCGGCACCGACGGGCGGGTCAGCGCCGTCGACCTCGACCCCCGGGTGCTGCGCGAGGGGGCGGAACACCTCGCCGAGGAGTTGCGCCGGGCGGTGAACGCGGCGCTCGACGGGCAGGACGACCCGGCCACGGCCGAGCCGATGCCCGACCTCGCCGCGATGACCGCCACCGTCGAGCGCCTGCAGGACCAGGGCCTGCGCCAGATGCGCGAGATCAGCCAGGCCATCAGCGAGACCATGCGCAAGATCCAGCAGCGGAGCTGACGATGGAGAACCTCGAGGTCGACATCGACGCCCTGCGCCGCGGCGCGGACGAGCTGACCCAGGCCAAGGAGGAGGTCCGGCAGGCCTTCGAGACGTTCCAGGCCGCGCTGGGCAGCTATGCGCAGGCCTTCGGCGGCGACGAGATCGGCATGCTGGTCGGCGTCGCCCATCAGGCCTGTGTGGACGCCTTGACCGAGTGCCTCAGCACCAACGTCGCCGAGCTGGAGAGCTACGCCGACGGCCTGCACGGGATGGCCGAGAACTACCGGGCCGCCGAGGAGGACGTCACCGCCTCGTTCCGCTCGATCCTCGGCTCGCTGGGCGGCTGAACCCTTCCGCACGTACGAAAGGAGTCGCCGTGGGCCTGACGCTTCCGGGCGAGCTCGCGTCCCTGCTCTCGATGATCGGGTACGACTGGCCGGAGTCCGACGAGACCGCGATCTTCCAGCTCGCCGGCGAGTGGACCGGCATGGCCGAGAAGATCAACGGCTCGGTCGCCCGGTTGGACTCGGCGGCGCGGACGGTGCTGGAGACCAACCGGGGCGAGAGCATCACCGCCTTCGCCAGCGAGTGGAACGACAAGGAGTCGGCCGCCCGCAACATCGCCGACGCCACCAACCCGACGAACGTGATCGCCATCGGGCTGATGGCCGCGGCGGGGGTGGTGCTGGCCTTGAAGATCCAGGTGATCATCCAGCTGATCCTGCTGGCCATCCAGATCGCGCAGGCGATCGCCACGGCGGTGGCGACCTTCGGCGCGTCCCTGCTGGAGATCCCGATCTTCAAGATGATCACCGGGCTGATCGTCGACCAGCTGATCGGGCTGGCGGTGGACACGGTGCTCAATGGCTAGGAAGCGGACCAGCCCGCCCCGGCAGGCGCAGGCCAAGGGGGCCCGGATCGTCTCGGCGTACCTGGAGAACGCCGACGTGTTCCGCACCGCCAAGTCCGCCGGGACGAAGGTCGACGGGCCGGCCGTGCTGGTGCTGAAGAACCGTCCGGACTTCGACAGGCGGGACTTCGACCGCAAGGCGGGCGACCTGCGCCGGCTCGGCCAGGAGGGGCGGCTGAAGAAGGCGAAGCCGGACCGGGACAGCAACAAGGTCTACGACCCCGCGCAGCAGAAGAGCCGCACCCGCACCAACATCTACCGCGACCGAATGATCCGGGACCTCACCAAGGACGGCCGCCTCAAGGCGGACATGGGCACCCCGGAGACCAACAAGTACCTGGCCAACAAGACCGTGGTGGACCGGCTCTTCGCCGGCAAGGGGCCGATCACCGAGCGCGGCCAGGGCTACGACCCGGACCACATCCACGAGCTGCAAATGGACGGAACGGACACGTACGATAATCTCAGGCCGATGGACGCCTGGACCAACCGCGAGCTCGGCAGGGAGATCTCCCTGGCGCTACGCGACGTCCCCGAGGGCACTCCGATCATCGTGCGGGTCATCGAGTGAGCGGCCCCGACGTCCCCGCCGGCCTGGACCGGATCCGGGAGAAGCTGGCGCTGCTGCGCGGCCTGGAGGCCGAGCAGGGCTTCGGGGTGGTCATCGGCGAGCCGGCCCCGCTGGAGCCGCTGCCCGAGCTGCCCGGCGTGGCCGAGGTCTACGGCCTCTTCGGCCGGCTGGAGGGCGACAACTTCCGGTTCACGCCCCCGGAGGAGATCCTCAGCCCGGCGGCCTGGGCGGCCCGCACGGTGAACGAGAACGACCCGATGGGCAGTCCGCTGCCGGTCGGCCACGAGGTGCACAGCATCCCGCCGGGCCTGCGCGGCGACATCAAAGCCGGTGCCCCGATCTACCTGGACACCGAGGATCTCGACGTCTACTGGATGGAGCCGGACGACTACGTCTTCCTCTACGAGCACCCGGACACCGAAGCGGAGCTGACCGTCATCGCCCCGGACGTCGTCACGTTCTTCGACGAACACGTGCTCGGCCCCGGCTACCCGGCGCTCGTCGGGACCGTGCTGGGTCCGGGCGTGGCCGAGCGGCGGCTGCGCAAGGGGCCGCACACCGGCGAGTACGCCGACAACTGGCGACGCCTGCTGATCGCCGCCGGCCTGTCCTCCTGAACCCACCGTCGACCCGCGAAGGACCGTCATGGCAGCTGATCCCCGGTTCACGGCACTGTGGAGCGAGGACGAGCTCATCCCGTACCCGCGCGAGGCGTGGCTGGAGGGCGGGTTCAGCCCCGACCTGCTCCCCGCCGGTGATGAGATCCCGCTCGACGTGGCGGTCGTCTACACCGCCTTCCTCGAAGGCGACATCGAGCTGTACGACACCATCCAGGTCAGCACCTCCGACGGTTCGCTGGACGTCCGGCTGATCGTGGTGGGCGCGGTCGCCGACAACCCCGACCTGCTCTACGTGCTGGACCCGCGCAACGGCGAGATCCTCCAGTTCGACCTGGACCAGCAGGACATCCAGGGCGTCAACAGCAGCTTCCGCACCTTCGTCGAGTTCCTCTACCAGTTCGCGCTCTTCGTCGAGGCGGACGAGGGCAAGGCGGGGCGGGCCGAGCGGGCCGAGACGCTGCGGATGGTGCTGGAGAGCATCGACCCGGCCGCGTTCGCCCCGGACGGTTGGTGGCCGCTGGTGATCAGCCAGTTGAAGTGACGCTCCGGCAGGCCCGGATCGCCCGGAGTGTGGTGTGCACGTCGAACTGGTGACCGTCGTCGCTGTCCCAGCCGCCGTCGCTGCGCTGGGTCTCGGCGAGCCGGCGGCGGGCCGAGACCAGCAGCCACTGCTCCTCGCCCACCTCGACCCGGCGCAGCGTCGCGGCCAGCCAGGCGATGTCGGCCGGGGACATCTTCGGGATCCGCTCGGCCAGCACGGCCTGGATCCGCGCGGACTCGTAGTACATCTCCTGCCGGTGCAGCACGGCCGCGCTCAGCCAGCCGGCGGGCAGGAAGGACGGCCAGCCGCCGTCGGGGGCGAGCTGCGCGGCGACCGCGTGCGCCGCCGCCTGCACCACCCCGGCGTACGCGCCGCCGACGCGGTGGTCGAGCGGGCCGGCGGCGCGGGCGTCCAGGCCGGCCACGGTCAGCCAGAAGCCGGCGTTGGCGGTGAGGTAGAACCGGGCCTCCGGATCGCCCGGCCGGGCCCACTCCGGGGCGAAGCCGGCCAGCGACGGGTCCTCGTCCCAGCCGCCGTCGGGAAGCTGGCGGGCGGCGAGCCAGTCCAGCGCGTGCCGGGCCGCCGGGCGGCCGAGGGCGCCGAGGTCGTCCAGCTCGGCCAGGCGGAAGCAGGTCGCGTCGACGGAGCCGACGGCACCGTCCAGGACGGCCGGCCAGCCGCCGTCGGGCGTCTGCCCGGCCTCGGCGGCGTCGAGCAGCTCGACCGGCACCGGCGCGCCGGTGCGCAGCCGGGAGAGACGCGCGCGGTCCACCGCGTCCCCGTGCGCCACGACGAAGCCGATAGCGGCGTCCATGTCCACCACGGCGGTCACGCTACCTGCGTAAAGGTGATCGCGCCTCGGGGAATCGGCCGAGGCCGGGGCGGGTGAGTGGCCCGCCGCCGGCCCCGGCCGTCGCTCAGTACGCGGGCAGCGAGGGATCGATCTGCTTGATCCAGGAGAGCACACCACCCTGGACGTGCACCGCGTCGCGGAACCCGGCCGCCTTGAGGGCGGCGAGCGCCTCGGCGGAGCGGACGCCGGACTTGCAGTGCAGCACGATCTGCCGGTCCTGCGGCAGCGTCGCCAGCGCCTCGCCGGAGATGATGTCGCCCTTGGGGATCAGCGTGGCGCCGGGGATGCGGACGATCTCGTACTCGGCGGGCTCGCGGACGTCGACCAGGAAGATGTCCTTGCCGGCGTCCTGCCACTCCTTGAGTTCCAGGGCGGTGATGGTGGCGTCGACCACCGCCTCCTGCGCCTCCTCGGAGACCGCGCCGCAGAAGTCCTCGTAGTCCTCCAGCAGGTCGGTGACCGTCGGGTTCTCGCCGCAGAGCACGCAGTTCGGGTCCTTGCGGACCTTGATCTTGCGGTACGACATCTCCAGGGCGTCGTAGACCATCAGCCGGCCGACCAGCGGCTCGCCGATGCCGGTGAGCAGCTTGATCGCCTCGTTGACCTGGATCGAGCCGATCGAGGCGCAGAGCACGCCGAGCACGCCGCCCTCGGCGCAGGAGGGGACCATGCCGGGCGGCGGGGGCTCCGGGTAGAGGCAGCGGTAGCACGGGCCGTGCTCGGCCCAGAACACCGACGCCTGGCCGTCGAAGCGGTAGATCGAACCCCAGACGTACGGCTTGCCCAGCAGCACCGCCGCGTCGTTGACCATGTAGCGGGTGGCGAAGTTGTCGGTGCCGTCGACGATCAGGTCGTACTCGGCGAAGATCTCGCGGACGTTCTCGCGGTCCAGCGCGGTGTTGTGGATCCGCACGTTCACCAGCGGGTTGATCTCGCGGATCGACGCCGCGGCGGACTCCGCCTTCGGGCGGCCGACGTCGGAGACGCCGTGGATGACCTGCCGCTGGAGGTTGGACTCGTCGACGGTGTCGAAGTCGATGATGCCGAGCGTGCCGACGCCGGCCGCGGCGAGGTAGAGCAGGGCGGGTGAGCCGAGACCGCCGGCGCCGACACACAGCACCCGGGCGTTCTTCAGCCGCTTCTGCCCCGCGACCCCGACGTCCGGGATGATCAGGTGGCGCGAGTAGCGGCGGATCTCGTCAACGGTCAGCTCGGCGGCGGGCTCGACGAGCGGGGGCAGCGACACGGTGGACTCCCCGGGATCGGCTGGTGGCGAACCGCGCCATTGTCGCTCGCCGGAGGTCCGGTCGGCCATGAGCAGTGACACGTAGCCCGACATGCGGGAGCGGGAATAACTCAGACACCGGGGACGAGCGGGCCCTCATGGCGCACCCCGTCGACGTACGGCCAGGCGTTGGCGACGCAGCCGTCCAGGCCGTACGTCTGCTGCTGCATGACCGGGGCCGGCGCGCCGGGGCCGGGGCAGGCCTCGTGCTCCTCGCCGAACTCGTGGCCGACCTCGTGGTTGACCACGTACGTCCGGTAGACGGCCAGCGGGGCACCGTAGTCGGGCACCGCGTCCATCCAGCGGGCCAGGTTGATGATCACCTGACCGGGCAGCCGGCAGGAGGTGTACCCCTCGGTCATCAACCCGCCCTCGGCGCACATCTGCTCGGAGGTGGCCGGGGTGGCCAGGTAGACGGTGAAGTCGGCGGCGGCGGCCTCGGGCACCCGCTGCACCCGCAGTTCGCCGGAGGCGATCCAGCTGCGCCGGTCGGCGAGCGCCTCGTCCACGGTGTCGGCGAAGAGGTCGACGTCCTGCCCGCTGCCCTCCTCGACCGCCACCCGGTAGCGGCGCAGCGGGCCGTCGTACCCGCGCACCGGCGAGCGGCCGTCGGCGGCGGCGAAGCGACCGGAGCCGCTGGTCGGGTACGCGGCGGGCGCGGCGGCTTGGCTGGCGCCGAACGCGTGTGGCCGGGACAGCCCGGCGGACGCGGGGACGGACGGCCCGTCGTCGGCCCGGACGAGGGCGACGCCGGCGACGGTCGCGCCGAGCGCCACCAGGCCGAGCAGGGCGGCACGCCGCCGGCGGCGGCGCATCCGGACCAGCCCGGGTCGGGTGTCGCCGGCGGGTCGGGCGGGGTCGGCCTGGTCGGCCGGGTCCGGTTCGCCACCCTCGGCGAGCGGGGAGAACGGGGTCACCCGATCAGCATGACAGACTAATCGGGCATATCAGCGCTTTTCAGGTCAGCAACGTGAGTATGTTTCAGATCGCGTGGCGGGGCTCAGACCGGACGGCCGGTGTACGGCCGCCCGTCGAGGTACGGCCACGGGTTGGCGGTGCAGCCGTCCAGGAAGAGCGACTGCTGCTGCATCACCGGCGCCGGCCGGCCCGGCCCCGGGCAGCGCTCGTGGCGGTGCCCCAACTGGTGCCCCACCTCGTGGTTGACCACGTAGGTGCGGTAGAGCGACAACGGCACACCGGCCCGCACAAAGTGCGGCACCGAGGTCCGCCACCGATCCAGGTTGATGATCACCTTCCCCGACGCCCGGCACGACGTGTACGGCCGGCCGCCCACCCGGATGTCCACTCCCCCGGCCCGGCACATCCGCCCCGCCGTGTTCGCCGTGGCCAGGTAGATCGTGAAGTCGTACGCCTGGCCCGCCGACACCCGGCGCAGCCGCAGTCGCCCACTGTCCACCCAGCTCCCCGGCCCGGCCAGCGCCGCCTGCGCCTCGTCGGAGAAGGCGTGCACGTCCTCACCGGAGCCGTTCTCCACCGCCACCCGGTACCGCTGCACCGGGCCACCCCGCCCCAGCACCGGACCGGCCCGGTCGTCGTACCCGAAACTGCCCCGCCCGGCGGACGGCACCGGGCCCGCGAGCTGGAGCAGCGGGGCCGGGCTGGTCGCGGACGGGCTCGGGGTGACGACCGGCAACGGCGACGGGGTGAGCGGCGCGGCGGCCTGCTCCGGGGCCGGCGTCCCGGCGGCGAGCGTCTCGGCCAGGGCACCGGGACGGCCGGCGGAGAGCGCCCCGCCCGCACCGACCACCACCACCGCGAGCATCCCCAGCAGCAGGAGTGTCCAGCGACGGCCTCCGACGGGCGCGCGGCGGCCACGCGGGGTCGCACGCACGCGGTGACCGTGGGGGAGGAACTCGGGCATCCGGGTCATCCTGCCATGTCGGAGGGTCGCCCGGCCTCCTCCGTTTCGGCGAGCAGGTGCAGCACCGCCCGCGCCACCGTGCGCGGCACCTCCACCTGCGCGACGTGGCCGACCCCTTCGAGCATCATCAGCCGGCTGTCCGGGATCGCCCGGGCCGCCTGCGGCGCCACCCGCACATCCACCAGCTTGTCCTGCAGGCCGCCCACCACCAGCGTCGGGGCCTGCACCGCCGCCGCGATCCGCCACATCGACCCCGCGCCCGGCAGGTACGAGCGCAGGAAGCTGGAGACCAGGCCGCGGAACGTCCGGACGTACGCGGCGGCGTAGTGCGCGGCCTCGTAGCGCACCCGGATCTCCTCCAGCGCCTCCTGCCGGCGCTGCTCACTGATCCGGGTCAGGTCGGCGAAGCACGCCTCCAGCACCTGCTGGGCCATCACCTCGGGGGCGAGCTGGGCCAGCCGCCAGGCCGCCAGCCGCTCCCCGCGCGGGATGGCCAGCAGCGGCAGCATCCGCCCCTGCAACGAGCGGCGGAAGTCCAGGAACGGCAGCGCCGGGGAGACCAGCGTGAGGGTACGCACCAGCTCCGGCCGCAGCCCCGCCACGTGCACCGCGATCGCCCCGCCGAGGGAGTTGCCGAACAGGTGCACCGACCCCCGGTCGGAGTGCTCGATCCAGCGGACCACCCGCTCGGCGAAGGCCGGGATCGTGTAGCGCCGCCCCGGCTCGCTGCGCCCGAAACCGGGCAGGTCGATGGCCTGTCCGTCGAGCCGGTGGGCGAGCAGGCCGGCCAGGTCCGTCCAGTTCTGCGACGAGCCGCCCAGCCCGTGCACGTACAGCGCCGGCTCCGCGTCCGCACTCGTGGCCGGGGTGTCCCGGACGTAGGTGACCGTGCCGTCGAGGCGTACCTCCCGGCCCGGCCAGGGTGGCGGAACGTGGTGCGGGGGCAGCAGGTGCTCGGGCCAGAGGGCGGCTCGCTTCATGCCTCCAGTGTGCCCATCGCGACCCGCCGGCGAACCCGCGCCGCTCAGGCCAGCAACGCCTCCAGGCGCCGGTTGACGGCGGCCAGCGTCGCGCGGACCACCGCCTGCCGGGGGTCACCGGCGACCAGCGCGGAGCCGGCCAGCTGCTCGACCCAGCCGTCGCAGACCAGCAGCACCACCACCGTGGCGACCTCGCAGTTGCCGAACGGCACCACCGCGGCGTGCTCGACGAAGCACCGCCCGCGCTCGGCCGCGCCGTCGGCGCCCCGCAGCAGGTGGTCCACCGCCGCCGCGGCAGCGACCGCGCAGAGTCGCAGGACGTACCCGTCCACCGCCGGCCCGGTGGAGTGCCCGGCCGCCGTCTCGCCGCCGGCCAGCAGGCGTACCTCGACGGTGGCGTCGAGACCGAAGGTGCTCACCTGGACGTGGTCGATCACCACCCGCGGCCCCGGCGCGCCGCCGGTGTCCAGCGGTCGGGAGGGCGCCGTCTCCGTCGTGGTCATCTGCCCGCCGGAGTACGACGTGCCGAGCGTGACCGGGCTGCCGGTGGCCGGCGGCGCGGAGGCCGCGCTCGCCTCCTCCACACTGGCCCGCCCCCGGTGCGCGGAGACCTGCCGGCGCCGGCGCGGCACCCCCTCGACCGTGCCCGGGTAGTCCTCGACCCGGCCGGGCGCGGGGGCGGCGGTGGCCGCCTCGGCCGTCGGGCGGGCCCCGGGCGGCTGGTCGGCGACGCCGCGCCCGGTGCCGGCGGGTGCGCGACCCGGATCGGACGGATCGGCGGAACGGGACCGCCTCGACGGGCCGGACCCGGGCTCCTGCCGGCGCAGGTCGCCGGGGCGGGACTCCGGGTCGCGCGGCCGGGCGGGCGCTTCGCCGGGGCGCGGCTCGGCGCCCCGCGGCTCGGGCGCCCGGTTCTCGGGCGTGCGGGCCTCGGGCGCGCGGGTCTCGGCGGAGCGGCGGCGCAACGGCGCCGGGGCGGCCGTCGTGCCGGGCAGGTTCTGCGGGGCCGCGGCCAGCCCCATCCGCTCCTGGAGCAGTCGGGCCACCATCCGGCTCACCTCGGCCGGGTCGGCCCCGTCGGCGAGGTCCAGCCGGAGGCTGTGCGCGCCGGCCGGGGTACGGCGCAACGCGGCGTCGCGCACGCCGGCCACCTCCCGGACGGCGTCCAGGATGGCGTTGACGTCGAAGCCCTCCGGCCGCTCCCGCAGCGGGGCGGGCTCGTCGTCGCGGCGCAGGTGGGTGGCGATGCGGGCGAGTTCCGGGGTCTCGGCGGGTGGCTCCACGGCTGGCGGCTCCGGCACAACGGGCACGTCCGGCTCGGCGGGGACGCGCTGCGGCAGCACCACCGCCCCGGGCTCCGGCGTCCCGTCCTCCACGGCCGGCTCGGCCGGAGGCGCCGGATCGGGTGCGGAGCGGCGGGCCGCGTAGGGGGGTGCGCTCGTCGGAGCGGGCGCGGAGGAGGTGGGGTCCAGGCGGCGTGGCCCGCTCCTGGCGGGGTCCGGCGCGGCGCCGGGACCGGTGGGGGTCGACTGGTGGCCGGAGAGCTCCGCCGGGGCGCCGGCGGTCTCCGCCGGCACGGATCGGAGCCGGAACGGCCGGTCGGCCCGGTCGGTGGTCGGACTGCTGTCGACGGCCGGCGCCTGGGCGGGGGCGGGCGGCGCGCTGTAGGGGGCGGCCGCGCCGGCCGGAGGAGCGCTCCGGGGCGCGGCGGCCGGCGGCTCGACCGGCGACGCGGCGGTGGGCGTCGAGCCGTAGGACCCGGTGCTCGGTGCGGCGCGGTACGAGGCCCCGGTCTCCACCCGGCTGTACCACCCGGTGCCGGGCGCCGGGCCGTAGGAACCGGGGGTCGATGCCGAGCCGTAGGACGCGGGGGTCGGTGCCGAGCCGGAGGGCTCGGTGCTCGGTGCCGAGTTGTAGGGCTCGGTGCTCGGTGCCGAACCGTACGACCCGGTTGACGGCGCCGAGCCGTAGGAACCGCTGGTCGGTGGCGCGCCGTAGGCCGTACCCGTCGGGGGTTCGCCGTGCGGCGCGGCGGCGGGCGGGGCACTGGCGGGCGGGGCGCTGGCGGGGGCGACGGCGGGGGGCGCGCTGGCGGGCGCGACGGCCGGCGTGCGCGGCGAGCAGCTCGGTGAGCGCGAACGGGTTGCCGCCGGTGCGCCGCCAG